>RZYO01000011.1 GCA_009930325.1 Spirochaetia bacterium
TTAATATTACCAGACCTCACCAATCTTTGGGATATTATGCACCAAATGAAATCTATTATAATGCATTTACTGGTGCAGCGAAAAAAGAGGAAAAACTACTGAAATATTCGTGAAATATTATAGAAAGTGTCTTGATTCGCATCTCACTATATTACTTGCAAATAAAGTGGAGTTTTAGTTTATAATAAACAAAAAATGATTCATTTTTTCATTCAGTTGAGAGAGAAATGGGCAGATCTTATTATCAAATGAATTTTACAGCTAACAAAGTAAAAGAATTTTTAAATAAAAAGGGTTATAATGCCGTAGCTTCCTCAACTTTAGAAGGGAATGTGAATTACCCATTATTAGCTCAAGAAGCTAATTTAGGTTATATTGGGAAAAATGGTTTATTAATAACACCAAAACTTGGACCTTCAATTAGAATAGCTGCAGTATATACAGATATTGAAAACTTACCTCTTGCAAAAGATAATGATTATATTTGGATAAGAGATTTTTGTAATACCTGTAATAGATGTGTTAGAACATGTCCAACTAAGGCAATATTTTTGAGCCAGCTAATCTTGAAGAAGGATTACAACAAACAATTGATTATAAAAAATGTTCTTTTTCTTTATTATTTAAAGAAGGTTGTAATCTTTGCGTTAGTGAATGTGTATTTAATAAAGCAGATTTTGAAAATATAAAAATTGCTTATTTCCTTAATAAATAACAAATTAAATTATAAAACTTTAAAATAACAATATCTTATTGTATAATAAATTTATAAAAAATATTTCTAAGTGCAAATATATTTAAATTAAAAGGGGGTTGTTATTTATGAAAGGGAAAATTATTCTAAATTTGGCAATGAGCATTGATGGATATATTGCTTCAGAAAATGGTGATTATGACTGGATATTAGGTGATGGTGATAGTTCTCTTAATACAGATGTTGGTCATAATTATGCCTCTTTTTTAGAAGATATTGATATTGTTCTTATGGGTAAGAATTGTTATAACCAAGGTTTTAGTAATGATTTCCCTGCTAAACAAGTTTTTGTTGCTACAAGTGAAGTTAAAGAAGATGAGTCAAATATTCATTTCATAAATAATGATGTTTTAAATATAATTAAGCATGAAAAACAAAAAGGTAAAAATATATACCTTTTTGGAGGTGGTATATTAATTGACTCTTTTATAAAGAATAATGCAATAGATGAATATATTATTGGTATTATTCCTATTATTTTAGGGAAAGGAAAAAAACTTTTTTTAGATAATAATCCAAATATTTTATTGCATTTAAATAAATATGTTATAGAAGATGGAATTCCTTTATTATATTATGTTAAAAGGAAATAAAAAGATATTACATTAAATAATATTAAAAAATTAAAGCCTCTTAAGTAGAAAATAATTTAAAAACTACTAGGAGGTTTTTATTTAGATATTGACAATAATTAAAGTATTACACTATCATGCAATAAAGTAAACTTAAAGTTTACTTTATGAATAATAAATTAAGGAGCTTATTTTGGGATCAATAGATAGAAAAAATAAAATAAAAGAAATAAGGAAAAATGATATTATTGATGCTGCTCAAGAAGTAATTTTTTCTAAAGGCTATAATCAAGCCTCAATGGATGAAATCTCTAAACAAGCAGAATTTAGTAAAAGAACAGTGTATTCCTATTTTAGTAGTAAAGAAGAAATATATTTTGAAATTATGGTAAGAGGATACAATTTATTAAATGAGCAAATACAGAATATGTTTAATGAAAATCCCCAAAAAACTGCTTTAGAAAAAATAAAACAAATGGGATTAGTAATATATAAATTTAGCACTCAATACCCAAATTATTTTGAAGCAATAATGAGTTATGAAAATAAAGAAGAAGATTTTGATATTCAATTAAGCAATAGTTCTAGAGATGATTGTTATAACCTGGGTGAAATATTATTTTCTTATTTAAAAACAACATTAGAAGAAGGTGTTAAAGAAGGGTTAATTAGAGATGATATAGATGTAGTAAACACTTCAATCTATATTTGGTCGAGTACAATAGGTCTTTTTGATGTTTTAATAAAAAAGAAAAAATACCTTGAAAATTATCACTCTAGAGATACGGATACTTTATTAAAAAATGGTTTAGATATGATTATCTATTCAATTAAAAAAAGATAGGAAAATAAGATGAAGATGAGGAATTTAATTGTGATAATTTTTAGTTTAATAATTATTATAATATTACTTTTTGTTGTACTAAATGGAAGTTTCTTGAAGAGAAAATATAATTCCGTTTGGAATGAAAATTACATTAATAAATTAGGTGAAGATAGATTAAAAATTATTGGGGAATCAATAAGGACAACTAGTAGTCATAATTCACAACCTTGGTTAGTAAAATTAACTGATAATAATTCAGTTGAATTATATGCTGACATGAGTAAGAGCTTAGATATTGTAGATAATGATAAAAAGCAATTATTAATTAGTGAAGGAGCCTTTATTGAAAGCTTTAGACAAAGTGCTAATAAATATGGTTATGATACTGAAGTAAAAATTAATAATCCAAATTTAAGTGATTCGATGCCACTAATTACAAAGATGGTGTTGTTTAAAAATAATAAGGAGAAAAAGATTGATTCAATATCTAGTAGTTCTTATTTCTTGAAAGAAAATAAAGATGAGAATATTAATTTAATTTTAGATAATATTTTTGAAAAATATCCAAGTTTTTCATATGAGATTATTGAAGAAAACAATGAAGTAGAGAAGTTAGAAAATATTTTGCTAAAAGCTACTATTATTGAATCAAAAGATGAAGAGGCTGTTAAAGAATTACTAAATGTATTTAGATTTACTGAATGGCAAAAGAATAAGTATCGATATGGATTGTCATTAGCTTCAATGCCTGAGGTATTAAAATTATTTATTCAACCAATATTAAATTTTACCTCTAATAATTGGCAAGGGTTTGGAGAAAGTAGCATAAAACAATTTGAACAAAGACTTGAAAATCAAAATAAATATATATTAATTAAATGTGATAATCCAAACAATTTAGATTATTTAAACTGTGGTCAGATATATCAGAATTTATTATTTGAAATATCATCATATTCCTTAAGACCCGCAATGCAAGTTTTAGAAAACTTTGAAGCAATGAAACCATTAAATTTACAATTTACAAAAGAATATAATACAAATGCTTCTACAATGATGATAATTGGTTTACAAGAGGTTACTGATAATATTAATAAAAATGGAAGTAATCCTAGGCATTTAGTTGACGATATTATAATCAAATAAAGCTTATTTTATTAAAATATAGAAAATTAAATTATAATGATTCACATATTGTGGATCATTATTCATTTAGATGTAAAATGTACCCTTTTAAATATTATTAGTTAACGATATAAGGAAAATTTACCTAATTCAATAAAAATTCCTTGTGTTGGAGAAGTAAAAGGCAATATTATATAAAATGATATTACAGTTCCAAATAAAATTGATGTTACTTGGATTGATGATAATGAAGAATTTACTTGGTATAAATAGAGAATTATAATATTGATTTTTATAATAACTGAAGGAGGTTTGGTTTATGACAAAATTTGAAATGAATTTACATACAATAGTTGGTTCAACTTTAGCAAGAGGATTATACAAAAAATATGTAGATCAATTAGATTTAACTGAATCTAAAAGCATTCTTGAATTCGGAAGTGGTGCAGGATGTATTACAAAATATCTTGCTAAAAAAATAGATAATAATACAAAATTATATTGTCTTGATACCGATAATGAAGCTATTGATTTATCAAAGAAAAGATTTAGTGCATATAACAATATTAATTATTATGTTGGGGATATTAGGAAATTAGATATAGAAGATAATAGTTTTGATACAATTATAATTCATTATATGTTTCATGATATTCCTGAAAAAGATAGAATAGCTATTTTAGAGAAATTGAGTAAAGTTTTATCACCCGGAGGTAAACTTTATATAAGAGAACCAATAAAAGAAGACCATGGTATCAGTGCTACAGAAGTTAGAAGATTGATGAAGAAAATAAAATTAATTGAGACAAAAGGGCAGTTGGAAAAGCGTTTTATTGGAGGAGCTATGTTCTCAGCTCTTTTTGAAAAAGAGTAATTAATAAAGTATTGAAAAAATTATAAGTATGATATTATTATTATAATAAATAAAAATTTAGGAGTCTTTTTGAAAAGATTTATTACACTGGATGCGCATTTTATCTTGGAGGTAGTTGCCAAGTAAAGCGCATTATCTCCAAGATATTCGATTAAATATTTATATTTTGGAGGAAAAGTTATGAATATTATAAATGATTATGGTCTTAATGAATATTTCATTAAAGAAGCTTCAGTGTATCCAAATTTATTAATTGCAAGAATAATAGCAAAATATAAAGGTTATTATAAAATAGTATTTGAAAACAATATTGCAAATGCAAAAGTATCTGGAAAATTTATTAATAATGTAAAATATATTGAACAATACCCCGTTGTTGGTGATTTTGTAATGATTTCATTTAATGGGAATTTAGCTATTATTGAACATGTATTAAATAGAAGAACCATTTTATCGAGAGGTTCTGTCTCAAAAAAGAATACTTCTCAAATTATTGCATCAAATCTTGATATTGTTTTTATTTGTATGTCTTTAAATAATAATTTTAATTTAAATAGGTTAGAAAGATATTTAACTATTGTCTTCCAATCAGGAGCAATCCCAATAATTATTTTAACAAAATCTGATTTATGTGAGGATATTGATTCAAAAGTATTTGAAATCCAATGTATTGCAGGGTTAACAGATATTATTGTTACTTCAATTTTTGATAAGGATATTGAAAATAAAATATTTTCTTTTTTAAAGATGAAAATGTGTGCAGCTTTCATAGGCTCTTCTGGAGTTGGTAAATCAACTCTTATCAATAAACTAATGAATCAGGATCTTCTAAAAACCAAAGAAATAGGGAAAGATGATAAAGGTGTACATACTACATCTGCTTCACAAATGTTTTCTCTTTCAAATAATAGTTTAGTTATAGATACTCCAGGAATAAGAGAAATATCTCTGGTGGATGATGATTTGTCATCTTCTTTTTCTGATATTGAAGAATTAGCAATGGATTGTAAATTTAATAATTGTACACATATAAAAGAAAAAGGATGTGCTGTCCTAGCTGCTTTAAATAATGGATTATTAGATCAAAGACGTTATGATAATTATATAAAGCTAAAAAGAGAAGAAAATTATGCTGATTATACTTTCAAAGAAATTGAAGTTGAAAAACATCAAAGAATGTTTAAAGAAATTGGCGGCATGAAAAATGCTAGACGCTATATTTCAAATAATGATAAGAGGAAATAATAAAATATGATAATTAGAATTGAAGAAGAAAAAGATTATAAAAAAGTTGAAAATCTTACTAGAGAAGCTTTTTACAACGTATATAGGCCAGGCTGTATTGAACATTATATATTACATAAATTTAGAAAGAGTGATTCATTTATTAAGGAATTAAGTCTATTAATGGTAGATGAGAAATCAGACACTATAATTGCTCATATAATGTATTGTAAAACATTTATTAAAACTATAGATAATGATGAAATTGAAATTTTAATGTTTGGTCCAGTTAGCGTTTTACCAGAATTTCAAAAAAAGGGATATGGTTCTAAATTAATTGAATATTCTTTAGAAAAAGCAAAAGAACTTGGATTTAAAGCAGTTGCTATAACAGGAGATCCTAAATATTATTCACGTTTTGGGTTTAAAGAAGCAAAAGATTTTAATGTCTATTATAATGATATGAAAAAGGATGAAGAAGCCTCATTTTTTATGATTAAAGAATTAGTTTCTTCCTATTTAAATGTTAAAGAAGGTAGATTAATAGAACCTATTGAATATCAAAGCTTTGATGAAGAAAAGTTTAATAATTACGATTTAGCTTTTCCTAAAAAAGAAAAATTAGTATTAGAGACTCAACTATTTTAAGAGTTTAAAAATGTATCATGAGATAAAAAATTTCTTGTGATACATTTTATTTACAATATTGTTAATTGTATTTAGTATTATTATTTTTAAACTCTCCTGGGCTAATACCATAATAGGCCTTAAATACTGATCCAAAATGCTTTGAGGAAGAAAATCCTACATCGAGTGCGACATCTTGAACTTTTGAATTAGGATTTAATAAAAGAGCCTTTGCTGTTTCCATCCTCATTCTAAGCAGATATTTAGAATAGGGCTCCCCAATTTCTTTATGAAATATAGTACTTAGATAGGATGGTGTTATTTCAAAGATGTCTGCAAGTATTGTCAAACTTAAACCCTCTCTAAAATGAAGCTGTAAATATTCTTGTATTTGTGATACTAAGTTATTTTTATTATTTGCAATCTTTAAAATTGGTTTTTCCACTTGATTGGTATTCTTTAAAGAGATTGCAGATAATGCAGCTGATAATTCTTCATCTCTTAATGGTTTTAAAAGATAGTCAAATACGTTTAATTTGACTGCTGCTCTTGCATATTCAAATTCATCGTAACCAGTAATAAAAATGATTGGAATCTCTTTTTTATTTAGAAATAAATATTTTGATAACTCTATTCCATCCATTGCTGGCATTTTAATATCTGTAATTACAACATCATAGTCTTTATGTTGGAGAAGTTGAATGGCATAAATTCCATCACAAGCGGTATCTTCTGCAATCCAATCTTCATTTATTTTGTTTAAATTGTTTCCTAGATATTCTCTCATTAATGGTTCATCATCAACAATTAATGCTTTATACATTATTTTCATCTCCTACAGTTTTGGGAATAGTCAAAATAAAAGTTGCTCCTTCATTTTCTTTGGATAAAATATCTAAGCCAAAATCATTACCATATTTTAATTTAATTCTTCTTGAAATATTTATTAGCGCAACTCTTTTTATATTACTATCTAAAGCAGATTCAGGGTTATTTATTTTGTCTTTTAGTTGAAGCAATTTTTCTTTATTTATTCCAAGTCCATTGTCTTCTACATAAATTAATATTTTGTTCTCTTTTTCTTTAGAATAAATTTTTATTAAGCATAAATCTTCTTTTCTAGAAAAACCATGAATTAAAGCATTTTCAATTATTGGTTGAATAGTTAATGCTGGAATTAAATAATTTAAATGCTTTTCTTCAATCGAAATATCATATTTTAAATTAGTATATCTAATGCATTGCATACTAAGGTAATTTTTACATATTAGAATTTCAGATCTAAGAGTTATTTGAGAATCAGCATGAACAAGTGCATTTAAAAGAGATGCTAACTTTTCTATATAGTCAATTGATTCATCCACTCTATTTACTTTTATTAACAAGCTAATAGTGTTAAGACTGTTAAATAGAAAATGAGGTTTAATTTGGTTACACATAGCAACATATTGAGCTTCTTTTTCAAGATACTTTGCTTCATATACTTCTTTAGTAAGTTGAATATTCTTTTTCATTGTTACATCAATTCTTTCAGTCATCTCGTTAAAGGAAGAAGCGAGGTATGCAATTTCATCATCTCCATTTACATTTGCTTTCACGCTATAATCTTCTTTTTGTACTTTTTTCATTAAGTCAGTAACATCATAAATAGGTTTTAATAGTCGCTTTACAAGCTGTGTTGATAATAAAATTCCAATTGTTGCACACAATAGTCCTAATAAAATTGATCTAAATTGGATTTGATTTATATTTTTAGTCATAACTTTTATGCTACTTATATCATATATAGTCCAGGAAGTTATTGGGATTTTAACATCTGTAATTAAGAATTCTTCACTATCAACACTAATAATATTATTTTTGAATTCTTTATTATTGATTTGATTATAAAGTTTTTTTATAAAGTCAAAAGAATATGATTTGCTTTTTGCATAAATTACTTGATTGTTCTCATTTGTTATAATTAATGCTTTATTTAATGCATCTATAACATTAGAGCAAACATTATCAAGTCCTTTTGAATTTGCATCTATTCTTAAAATACCAATTGATTTACTATTATCTTCTAAATCTAAGATATTGCTTAATACAATAAATTCAAAATCATCATTATTTGAGTAAATTATAATAGGTATTTTACTATTTTGGACTTTGTTTATCATTTCTTTACTTAGTCCTGAGCTAGATACATAATTATCATCTCTGTTACTGGAGAATAATTCTTCATCAGTGTAAATATAAGCATCTTGAATATCATCATGGGGAAGTAGAATGTTCTTAGTTAAAAATGCTTCAATAATTCTTTGTCTTTTTAAGATTTGAGATGGACTATCTGTTTTCATAGATAAAGCTTCAATTAAAGACGTATCATAATAAGGAATTATGCAAAGCTCTTGAACCCCTTGTAAATATGTTTCAACATTATTTGCAAGTTGGGTAAGTGTTGTTTTTGTATCACTATAGGATAATTCAATCATATCTTTTTTATAATTTCTTGAAGAAATAATTGTAACAATCATTACTGATATAAATATTAATATACTTGTACTAATTAAAAGCTTTTTCTTAATTGTCCATTTTTTATTCATCTCATTACCTTTTTATCTTATACTATATGGGTATTATATGGTGAGCAAGAAAAAATAACTAATTATTATATAAATCAAAAAAAGTTGAACCTTAATTGAAAAAACTTGGTATTTCGGATTTTGAATTAAGAGGTGATAATTTGATTATCACAAAGAAAGGAGTTAAGAAATGAATAAAAAAGTTATATCAGTTATTACAATTATTTTATTAGTAACTACATCTCTATTTGCTAATGGTAATTCTGAAATTTCATTTTTCACAGGTAAGGTAGAAACTATTGATTTGATGAATAGTATTATTAATGATTTTAATGCTCAAGAGACAAATTTTTCTGTTTCTCAAGAGTATCAAAAAGATGCAAGCAATATTATAAAAGTTAAATTTGCTTCAGGGGAAGTACCTGATATTATGACAACATATGAACAAGCTTATGTTGATCAAGGAAAATACTTAGATTTGAGTGATGAAGCTTGGTGGAATAGATTAGTCCCATCAATGAGAGATAACTGTACAGATATTAAAACTGGTAATCAATATAGAGTTTGTACAAATATGACAATGGCAGGTTTATTCTATAATAAAGATATCTTTGATGATCTAGGATTAAAAACAGCCACTACTTGGGATGAATTTGTTGCTAATCTAGAAGTTATTAAAGCTAAAAGACCTGATGTAACACCACTATTTTTACCTGGTAAAGAAGCTTGGTCTTTAGGTCATTGGATTGAATTTGTACCACATGGTTATATTAAACAAACTTTAGGTCCAATAGATTCAAAACTTGCTATGTTGAATAATGAAAGCGATAAATTAAATTTTGCAGATTCTTCTGGTCCAATGGTTCAATTTGCACAAAAACTTGTTGAACTCCAAGAAAAAGGTTTAATTAATAGTGATGTATTAACTGCAACTGCAGATAATAGAACTGAAGCATTTGTAAGTGGAAAAGCTGCAATGTTTAGTGATGGAATGTGGGCATTAGGTGGAATCCTTGCTGCAAATCCTAATATGAATATTGGATTCGCTCCTTATCCTGCATATATGCCTAATTCAAAGCCTGTTGTTTTATCAGCAGAAGATAGTGGTTATAGTATTTCAGCAACTTCAACAAATATTGAAGGAGCAAAAAAATTCTTGAACTATTTATTCTCAAAAGAGAATATGAAAAAATATTCTGAAGCTTTAGGTTCTCCTAGTGCCTTTAAGGATGTAGATGCTAATTGGGCTCCAGAAGGATTTAGAAAAGAAGTAACTAATACTTTAAATACTGCTGTTAATATCGGATTTACAAATGAAAAACCTGCCGGTTTCTCGGGTGATGATGCTGGAAGAATGGTTCAAGACTTATTAGCTGGAACATATACTCCTAGTGAGTTTGGAATAGCATATCAAAAAGCTTGGAACAACGGTTTCTAATTCAAATAAAAATATGGTAGGGAATTCTCCCTACCAAATATTTTAAGGTAAAAAAAATGAAAAAAAGAATTGATGGAATTCAACTTATGAGTATTCCTGCAGCCTTGTTGTATGGAATTTTTTTTATCTTTCCTCTTATCCAAGGAGTTCGTTTGAGCTTCACAGATTGGGATGGTATGGGAAAAGCACTCTTTGTTGGTTTTTCAAATTATAAAGAATTTTTTAATGATACAAGAGCCTTAGGTGATATAAAAACAACAGTTTTATTTGCAATAGGAAGTGCTTTGCTTTTAAATCTCGTAGGGTTAGCTTATGCACTAATTATGAAAAATAAATTTAAACTTCAAGGTTTTGTAAGGGTTGTTATATATTTACCAGCAATTATTAGTCCTTTAATTATGGGATATATTTGGTATTTCCTCTTACAACCAGGAAGAGGTTTTATATATAGAGTTGCACAGTATTTTGGAACAACATTAACTTGGAACTGGATGGGCACTTATTCCTATACAATCATAGTTTTAATACTTGTAAATGTTTGGCAATATGCTGGAATGACGATGATTATTTATTTAGCAGGATTACAATCAATTTCAAAAGAACTTTATGAATCAGCAAAAATGGATGGTGCTTCTAAACTACAAATATTTAATAAAGTAACAATCCCACTATTAGTACCTTCAATTAGGATAAATGTTGTAACAAATATAATAGGATCCTTGTCAGTTTTCGATATTATAATGTCTTTAACTGAAGGAGGTCCGGGATATTCAACAGAGAGTTTAAGTATTTATATTATGAGAATGTGTTATGGCAATAAAACAGGATACTCTACAGCTGTAGCTATGATTCTATTTTTAATAATTCTAATACCTGTATTAGTTTCATTTAAACTAACAAAATCTAGGAGTTAATTAAAATATGAAAAAAATTAGTATTAATAAATTATTAAAAATTCTAATTATTACATTAATATGTATTATATGTCTTTTGCCTTTTTATGTTTTAATAATCTTATCTTTAAATGATCCAAGTACATTATTTTATGAAGGGAATATGTTTGTTCCTGATTATTATTTTAGTAATTATATAGAAGCTTTTAGAAGATCTTCTATTATGAGAGCAATGTTTAATTCAGCAATCATTACAGGGGGTTCTTTATTATTATCTATTGGTGTTGGGGGAATGGCTGGCTATTCTATTGCAAGAAGAAAAAGTAAATTTAATTATTTTTTATTTTCTATTCTTATTGGATGCATGATGATTCCGGGAATTATTAATACTGTCCCTTTATATACCTTAATGAGAAAAATTCATGGAGTAGATACACTTTGGGGTATGATTTTTGTAACTTCTACATTATCTCTTCCAACTTGTGTTTTTATATATACAACCTTTATTAAGGAGTTGCCAAAAGAATTAAATGAAGCTGCTGAAATTGATGGTTGTACAGGCCTTAGTGCTTTTTGGAAAATAATCTTTCCTTTATTAAAACCAGCTACAGCTTCTTTTGTTATTTTAAATGGCTTTGGAATTTGGAATAACTATGCACAAGCTGTCTTCTTTTTACAAAGCAATAAAAAACATAATGTACCTCAAGCTTTATCTGTTTTTTTTCAACAATTTGCAGGAGCAAAATGGCATTTAGTATCAGCTACAGCAACAATAGCAATAATTCCTGTTATTGTGATTTTCTTAATTTTCCAAAAACAATTTATGCAAGGACTTTCTGATGGAGCAGTTAAAGGATGATAGATAATATATATTTTGATAAAGTCTCATATGATGGATTCTCATCAGTATTTCTGATGATAGATTCAAATCGTGATGAAAAACAATGTAGTATAGAAATTTATAATTTAGATAAATTAATAAAAGAAATAAAATTCTCTATATATATTGGTTTAAATAAAATAGATTTAGGTAATTATGATAATAAATTGGCGGGGTATATTACTCATTTAAAATTAGGTGAAGAATATTATAATCAAGCTTTTTCAATTGATCCTAATTTAGAGATAATAAGATATGGTTTTCTAAGTGATTTTAATAAATTTGATGAAAATGATGATATAAAATGGATGAGAGATAATCATATTAATTATGTACAATTTTATGATTGGTCATATCATCATGATAAAATGGTCTCCCCAACAATAGAATATAAAGATTCTATGGGAAAAATTAATAATTTAGAAGTTATAAAAAATAAAGTAAAAACTTGTAATAAATATGGAATGAAGACTATGGCCTATGGTCCAGTTTATGCCGCAACAAAAGAATATTTTCTGTCCCATAAAGAGCAAGCTTATTATTCATATGAAGATAAACCATTAACATTTATCGATACTTTTTATTTTATGAATATAAATAAAAAATCAAATTGGGTTAATCATATAATTTCTCAATATGAAGATAGTATTAAACAAGTTGGATTCTCCGGAATTCATTTAGATACTTATGGGTATCCAAAAAGAGCTTTGGATTATAATAATGAAGTAAATGATTTGGAAAATGACTTACCTATCTTTTTAGATGAAGTCTCTACTAAATTAAGTGAGGCATCTTTAATATTTAATAATGTTGGGGCTTGGCCTTTAAATAAAATTCTAGATTGTAATCAAAGTGCCATATATATTGAAGTATGGCCTCCTTATGATAGTTATTATCATCTTAGAGAGTTAATTAATAAATGCAAAAGCAGTGGGAAAGCCGTTATTTTGGCAGCTTATATTTCTAGTTTTCGCTTAGATAGAGAAAGAGCTTTTTATAATGCTCTATTAACAACTTTTTATATTAATTCTTTAGGTGCAACACACTTATTTTTAGGTGAAGAAGGTTGTGTAATTACTCAAGGTTATTATTGCGATTATTCAAAATTAAGAGATTATGAAAAAGATACAATAAAACAATATCAAGACTTTTTTGTTGCCGTTCAAGAAATTATTTATGATAAGAGTTTAAAAGATGTGACAATGACTCATTGTGGTTGGGATAATGAAGAATATCAAATTGAAGGTAATTATTCTTTAACTGCTAATTCAAATAAAATATCTGTAGTAATAAAAAGTAATGGGAAAAAACATTTAATAAGTTTAATTAATTTAGAAAATAATGGTGATAAATGGAATCTAGGAAAGGATGAACCTAATTATACATCTCCTCTGTTTTTTAAAGTGGGAGTATTAGGTAGAGTAAAAAATGTTTATTTTGCAGATCCTGAAAATAAAACTATTTTAAAAACACTTGAATTTAATATGAGTAGAAGTTCTAGGAGTGCTATAATAGAATTTGAAGTTCCCTCTTTCAAGGTCGGTTCTTTAATTTGGTTCGAGGAGGATTATTAATGATTCAAGTAACCGGAAACGAATATATTTCATTACCTTTTATTAATGAAAAAACGGGAAATATAAACTATTTAACACTATTGAATATGACAAATCGTGGAATGTTAGAGCTTAGAGGTAATCCTTTAATTATGTCTAATATTTATATTAATGATGAACTAATAGATGTTAGTGATAAATTAAGCTGGAATAGAATATCATATTGGATTCCTGTTTGTTTATATGAAGATGAAAGGCTAAAGATTGATACAATATATTTAACACCACCAAACCAAAAAGCATTTGCTATTAGAGTTAAAGTTACTAATAAGAGTGATGAATCAATTACTTTGAATAATCGTTTTATTTTGGATTGGAGTAAAACCTATCATGTAGTAAATGAAAGTTATGAAATAAAAACACAAATTATTAAAAAAGATAGTAATTGGAATCATGGAAGTATTTTACAACAATTTAACGCAACTCCTTTGTTATCTGTTGCAACAATGGAAGAAGGAAAAACTAGTTGTGATTTACAAAAAGGGGAGACTAATGTTTATGACTTTTTTGTTGGCCTTGGATATGAAGAAGTTTCTGCAGCAACTGCTGCTAAACATCTAAAGAGAGTTGGTTTTAATAACTTATTTAATGAATTGAATAGCTTTCTTGAGGATAAAATAATAAAAGTTGAAGATTCTTATCTTTCAAAAATTCTTAATACTAATCTGTTTTTTTCATATTATTATTCATCTGGAAAAACCTTAGATACTGAAGAGTTAGTATTAGTAACTTCAAGATCTCCTCGATATTATGTATCAGCAGCATATTGGGATAGAGATTCGCTTCTTTGGAGTTTCCCTTCTTTCTTATTAATAGATTATAAATTCTCAAAAGAAGTATTAAAATATGTATTTACTAAGCAGATAAAGAATATAGGAGAGCATAGTCGATTTATTGATGGAACTTTGTTAGAGCCAGGTTTTGAACTAGATGAATTATGTGCACCTGTTTTAGCCTTAAATAATTATATTGATACAACAAAAGATTTTTCTTTCTTAAATAATGATTATATAAAAGATGGATTATATATAATTTTAAATAAATTGAAATCAAAAAGGCATGAAAAAATTGCATTATATGAAACCTTTTTAATGCCAACCGATGATGTTGCCAAAGAAAAATACTTAACCTACGACAATGTACTAGTTTGGAAAGTCTTAAATATTTTATCAAAATATTTAAATGATGAAAGTTTATATACTGAAGCGGAACATGTAAAAAAGGCAATTTATGATTATTTTGTTGTTAATGAAATGTTTGTTTTTTCAAGTGATTTAAATAATAGTTATAGTATTTATGATGAACCACCAGGAAGCTTATTGTTATTTGAACATTTAGGCTTTTGTAATAGTTCTTCTAAAATATGGAAAAATACAGTAAATCATATTAGATCAAAAGATTATAAATTATCGTTTGCAAATAGTAATATTAGTGAAATTGGTTGTGATCATGCACCACATCCTTGGATTCTTTCTCTAGCAAATAGCTTATTATGTGGATATGGGGATAGTGCAATTGAGAATTTAAAGAAGATGACAATGGATAATTATATAGCTTGTGAGAGTGTTGATGAAGAGACAGGACTTTGTGCAACAGGGGAGGCTTTTGCAACTTGTGCAGGCTTCTTAGCTTATAGTTTAAATCACTACTTAAATTATTAAAATAAAAAAATAAACATGAGATATAGTATTTTTATCTCATGTTTATTTAATATATTAGTCAATTTTTGGGATTCTATCTATGTTAGGATCACTAAATATATCAGTGTCATCATGGCTTGAAGTTGAGAATTCAGAAATTACTGCTCCTTGATTACCTGCTTGAAACCAATGAAGAGTATCCGGATAAATTGTATATTGTTCTCCTGGGTTTAATACTATTTGATGGAATACTGTATAGAATTCATTTGGTGCTACACATTCAATATTTTTACTTTTTTCTCCACTTACATAAAGATATACTTTACCATATCTACATCTAAAAGTTTCTTCCTTCCCTGCTACATTATTAATTGTTGGATGTTTATGCTCAGGGCAAGTTTGATTAGGGAATAGAACCATTTCCTTAGAACAAACTCTTTCTGTATTAATATAGGTAACAATTTGTAATCCAACCTTTTCTATGTTGTTTAAACCAAAATCTGCTACTTCAAGATTATTCGCCTCTTCTTCTGTTAAAATAATATTTGCTTTTTTAAAATAATCTAAAGTTTTTTTTCTTACATTTAGATACACATCTTTTTTCATTTTCAGTTTCCTTTTAAATTATAAATGTCGTAATGTTTTTTGCTTCGAGAGCTAATTGTTGTTCTTTTGTAATTTTATTATCAGTAATTAAAGTTACTTTTTTATCAATATTGAAATCACATACTAAATAGGGGGCTTCTCTTTCAAATTTTGAGCTGTCAGCCAGAATTATTAATTCATTTGCAGCATTTATCATTGCGTGTTTTATTCTTGCTTCTTCTTCAAGCCCAGTATAAAATCCATTTTTTTCAATATTTATTGAGCAAACTCCAATTATTGCTTTATTGACTTTATATTTAGAAATTACTGATTCTGCCATTTCCCCAGTTGTTGCTAAAGAATTTTTCATTAATTCTCCACCAGTTAAAATGACACGATTCCTTTTCCCCTTTTTTAAAATATTTCCAATAGTACTTGTATTTGTAATTGTCATTAATCGATTTTTAGATACTAGGTTAGTTGCAAATAGTAGAGTTGTACTTCCGCCATCAATCATTAAACTCTCTGAATCTTTAATAAGCGTTGATGCAAATTTTGATATAGCTTCTTTTTCTTTATAAAAAATTGTTTCTCTATAACTTAAATTAAGTGCATTTTTCTTTTGTTTTGATTCTGGGAATATTGCCCCTTTTGAGGTCCTATTGATTTTGTTTATTTTTTCTAAATAGATTAAATCTCGGTATATTACTTGATCATTAACATTAAAAATATCAACTAATTCTTCTATTGACATGTGTTTGTTTTTTTCTAAAATAGATAAAATTTCTTTTCTTCTGTTTTCACAACTTAACATAACTTCACCTTTATAAATCGCTTAATTTTGAAACGAATCCACCTACAAAGGAATCACCTAATCCAACAGTAGTAACATCCTTTTCTGATACTTCAACAGAAGCAATACAAGTAGCATCTCCCTTTGAAATATGATTGAATTCTATTGAGAAAATATTTTCTTTTGAACCATTTTTTAGTTTATATGTTTCTTCATATTGTTCTTTTTTATTAAAACTATCTCCAAACCTAAAACGTGTTGTTGCCATTGTAATACCCCCTTTTAAACAAGGAGCATATTCTTTATTATTTAGACCATAGGCTATTGCCCAATATTTTGAGTGAACAACAATTGTTTTCACATTGAATTTATTATATAACTCTTTTATTGCTTTTAGAACTTCTTCAGCATTTAATAAATCAATATTTCTATTACAATAATTTTTTAATTCATCTTCGTTAAAACTAAAAATATCTACATATTTAAAAAGAACTTCTTTACATAATTGGTTTGCTTCTTCACTCATAAAACAGGCATCTTCATAAAAAATAGTAATATCTTTTAATTTTTTTATATTGTTTGCTAAAAAGATTAATCTTTTTTCTAGCAGATTTATATCTGTCATGGTATTAAACCCACTAATCATTAAAACTTTTGAATTTTGAACATATTTATCAAAATAATCTTGAGATAGATTCATTATTGAATTTACATCATTATTTCCAATAATAATCCTATTTTCTCTTGTAGTTTTAAAAGAAATATTATTTGCTTTAATTATTGCATTTTTTGGATATTGGAAAATTAAATGAATATCATAATTTTCTTCTTTGTTACTACATATATATTCTATTTTGGAAGGAATAAGTTTTTCTATTTTATCATTCATTACAACTAAGTGTAAAAAACTATTATATCCAAGAATATTCATTGCAATAGCTGCACGAGGTCCAGTTCCCCCAATTGTAACATTATACTTAAATCTTGAAGCAAAATTGTCAAGAATCTTAGTGTTTATAACACTGCATTCTCCACCACAATTATTTTTTAAAAAATATAATAATCCAATTAATAAATCTCTTTCATTCTCAACTAACGTTTTTAATGATAGTTCTTCACTGTGTATATTAAATTCTTTAATAGCCTCATTAATTATTTCTGAATTCCAAACTAATTCATAATCTGTATTATTACCAAAACCTAAGGCAATATTGTTCATAAATGTACCCCCAATCGATAGTTAAGCAAGCTCGACAATTTTTACTTTAGATTTGATAATATCTAGATTCTCTTTATCTATTTCGGAATTTGTGATTACAACATCAATATTTTCAAAATTATTAAATTTACTTAATGCAGAAATTCCGACTTTTGTGCTGTCAAAAACTAATATTACTTCTTTTGAATATTTAATCATAAGTTTTTTTATTTCAGATTCTTGAGGACTTGCTGAAAATAAACCTTCTTCAGGTAGAATACTTGTAGTGCTAATTATAGCTTTATCGGCTCTAAATAGATTTAAATTATTTTCAGCAATGGGTCCAACAGTGTTTTGTGTTCCATATAATAATTCTCCACCAACAGTATAAATACTATTGTCAGATTCATCGTTTTCTAAAAATAAATCACCTAAAGGCTGAGAGTTTGTTATTATTAATAAATTTTTCTTAGTTTTTGATAGTTGTTTTGCAATAGCCATGTTTGTACTACTACCATCCATCATTATACTTTCTGAGTCTTCTATATAGTTGACAATTTTTTTAGCTATTCTTTCTTTCATTTCAATGTTGTAGCTCATTCTTTCTTCAAGTGTTGTAGCAAGCCAAGAGACCGTTTGTTCTTTAATAATGGCTCCACCATGTGTTCTATATAGTTTTCCACTAGCTTCTAAGGATGTAAGATCTCTTCTTATGGTTGCTTGGGTTACATTTAATTTTTCTGCTAACTCATATACCTGTAATTGACTATTTTTTAATAACAAATTTAAAATTTCTTTGTTTCTTTGATGAGAAATTTTTTCAGCCATTGCCAACTCCTTTGTCTCAATAATATCAATATTATAAGTTAACAATTAATAGTCGTCAATAATAAAAACAAACAAAACAAACAAAATATTTTTTCATTTATGTTTATTTTTTGCTTGACAAATTGAAATTAAGCATTAGAATGCAATTAAATGTTACAGAAAAGGAGTAATTTATGAAAAAGACATTTACTATTATGTTATTGTTATTGTTAAGTTGTTCTTTTGTTTTTGCCCAAGGTGGAAATGAGAGCCCAAAGAAAGATGAACCAATTACTTTAGAATTTATGCAATGGTGGGAACCAGAAATGGCTCCAGGTGCTATGGAAAAAATTTGTAGTGATTATGAAGCTGCTAATCCCGGTATTAAAATTAAGAGAATTTCTAAACCATATGCAGAAGTACAAAGCCAAGTTACAATTGGTGCTGCATCAGGAACTTTAAGTGATGTGTTGGGATGTGATCCAACTTGGATTTATAATCTTGTAAAACAAAATGCTGTAAAACCTTTAGATGAATTAATGACTGCTGATAATTATGATGAATCTCAATTAGCAAGTATTAGTGTTCTAAATGGTAAAAAGTATTTAATTAATGTTGAAAACTTTGTTTATCCATTATTCTACAATACAGATATGTTTAAAGAAGCTGGTATTTCATCTGTTCCTAAAACACACAGTGAATTTATTGCTGCTGCAGAAAAATTAACTGATGTAAGTAAAAATCAATATGGTTGGGATATTTCATTATCACTTCAAAACCCTACTGGAATTCAAAATGACATAATGTCATTAGTATGGGCAAGTGATGGATCTGGTGTTCCTGAACCAAACAATGATGATGTATTAGCAGTATTCAATTTAGTAAAAACAATGAATGATAAAGGATTATTAGTACCTGGTTTTATCACTGCTCAAGAACAAGATAAAGTTGAACATTTTGTAAACGGTAGAACAGCAATGATGATTGATTCATTAGCACACATTAACATGATTAGATCAAGAAATCCTGAATTGAATTTTGATATTGATTTAGCTCCAGTTGCTGATGGTTATTCTGGCCCACATATCATGGACTGTGCTGCTTGGGGTATTACTATTTCTCAATCTTCAAAACATCCAGAAGAAGCTTGGAATTTTGTAAAATACTTAATGAGTCCTGAAGTAAATGCTTATATTGCAGATAGTGTTAATGCTTTCCCAGGAAACGTTAATGGTGATCCAAATTGGGTAAAAGAAGACGCATTAAATCAAAAAGCATTCTCTTTCTATAAAGAAAATGGTGTTAGAAATGAGTTCCAAGGAGCTCCTGAAGCAAACAACTTGATGAGATTAATGAGTGAACAAATGCAAGCTATGCTTAATGGTAAACAAACTGCTAAAGAAGCATTAGAAAAGACAAGTGCCGCTTGGGCAAAAGTTTATGCAAAATAAACAATAGTTAATTAATATGGGGAGTATTTACTCCCCATAAATATAATAAATAAGAGGATTCAATCTATATGATTAAGAATAGAAGTATTTTAAGCAATAAAAAACAAATACTTGATCCTTACTGGTTCATTCTTCCGGCTATGCTTTTATTATCAATATTAATGTTAATACCGATAATTCAAGTTTTTCGATATAGTCTGATGGATAATGTAATTACAAATCAATCTCCAACATTTATTGGATTTGGTAATTACAAGGAAATTATTAAGGATGAAATATTTAGGTCTGCTGTTGGTCATACATTATATTTTACGATTTTTAGTGTTTTATTTCATCTAATCTTAGGAATGACTTTTGCGATTTTGTTAAACTCAAAATATTTAAGTTCAGGCTTTAGAGCTGTTTTAAGAGTAATTTTTATTTTTCCTTGGCTTTTTACCCCAGCAATTATTGCAATTGTTTGGAGGTTAATTTTAGACCCTTTAGGAATAATGAATTATATTTTACAACAAGCAGGAATAATCCAAGGTATAGTAGAATGGTTGAGTAATGAGAAAACAGCTTTGCAAACTCTAACATTTATAAATATATGGAATGGTTATCCTTTTTATATGGTAAGTTTGTTAGCAGGTTTACAAAGTGTACCTCGCCAACAATATGAGGCTGCATTAATTGATGGTGCAAATAGTACAAAACAATTTAGATATATTACAATACCTCATTTAAAACCAATTATATTGAGTTTAAGTATTTTAGATTTTATTTGGACAATGCAGGTGTTCCCCTTAGTTTGGATGACTACTGGAGGCGGTCCAGGCCATGCAACTGAAGTTATGGCAACTTATACTTATAAATTAACATTCCTTCAGTATGAATTTTCTAAAGCATCGGCTTCAGCAATTATAATTTTAGTAATCTCTATGATTATTTCAATTTTTTACGTTAGAAGTCAGAAATCGAGGTAAATATTATAATGAATAAATCACTAAAATATAAAAAAATTGGTTCAAGAACTTTAGTATATATATTGTTATTCTTTGGTGTAATTTTTGCAGCATTCCCAATTCTTTGGTTAATTTCTATTTCTATGAGAGCGAATGGAGAAGTCTTTGCTACTCCTCCTAGTTTTATACCAAAAGTAATTAATTTGAGTGCTTATTCTAAAATTTTCCAAAGCCCAGAAAAAATTAGATTCTTTATAAACAGTTATTTGATAGCAATAATAGTTACTATAATTACTCTTTTTGTATCAATGCTTACAGCATATGGTTTTTCTAGATATGATTTTAAGGGTAAAAAAATTATTAATATGATAATAATTGGTACTCAGACCGTCCCCCCAATAGCATTAATGATTCCATATTTTGGCTTAATGGTAATATTTAAACTTTATGATACCTATGGAGCTTTGGTATTAACTTATTTAGCCTTAACTCTTCCTTATGGAATATTAATGATGACAGGATTTTTT
Organism: Spirochaetia bacterium; assembly: GCA_009930325.1. Taxonomy (GTDB): domain Bacteria; phylum Spirochaetota; class Spirochaetia; order Sphaerochaetales; family Sphaerochaetaceae; genus Pleomorphochaeta. The sequence goes on from RZYO01000011.1 coordinate 21,339, forward strand.
AATACAATACCAAAATCTCTTGATGAAGCAGTATTAATAGATGGTGGATCTAGACTTTTAACTTTATTTAGAGTAATTGTCCCAATTTCTTTACCAGGAATTGTATCTACTGGCCTTTATACATTTTTACTTTCATGGAATGAATTCTTGTTTGCATTAACTCTTACAAAAAGTAATGAGATGGCAACAGTCCCTATTGGTATTCAATTATTAATGGGACAACATTCATATGAATGGAATGAAATGATGGCAATGAGCTTTTTAGGAAGTTTACCAATAATGTTACTCTTCCTCTTCTTCCAAAAATATTTTCTTGCAGGAATGGCTGCAGGATCAGTTAAAGATTAAAAAGAATATTCAATATAGGAGAAAAAAATATGTTGATGAACATGAGAGATCTTCTTGCTGTAGCAAAGAAGAACAAATTTGCAGTACCTGCTTTTAATACAAGCAGTAGTATGATTTTGAATGGATTACTTGAGGCTTGTGAAGAAAAACAATCTCCTGTTATTATCGCAATTCATCCAGATGAATTAGCATTTATTAGAGATGGATTTTTAAAGTTTGCTATTGAAGAAGCACAAAAGGCATCTTTCCCAGTATGCATACATTTAGATCACGGCTCATCTTTTAAACAAGTTATGAGAGCAATTAACGATGGATTTACTTCAGTTATGATAGATTCTTCAGAATTACCTTTTGAAGAAAATATTGAAATTACTAAAAAAGTAGTTGAAGCTGCTCATGCAGTAAATGTTAGTGTTGAAGCTGAATTGGGTACTATTGGTGGAACTGGTGAATATGGTATTGCTAGTACAGATAATATTATTTATACAAGACCTGAAGATGTTAAAGCCTTTGTAGAAGCTACTGATGTTGATACTTTAGCGATTGCAATTGGAACAGGCCATGGATTATATCCTAAAGATATGAAACCAAAATTAAAAATTGATTTATTAAAAGAAATAAGATCAATAACAGATATTCCTCTTGTATTACATGGAGGTAGTGATAATCCTGATAAAGAGATTGCAGAAGCAGTTGTAAATGGTGTTCAAAAAATTAATATTTCTAGTGATATAAAAACAGCATTCTATATTAAATGTAGAGAAGTATTAAAAAATGAATCATTAAGAGAACCTTTAGAAATTTATCCTCCTTGTATTGAAGCCATGAAGCAAGTAATGTTCCATAAAATTGATTTGTTTAACGCAAATGATAAAGTGAAGTATTATAAATAAATTTATTTATTATATTTTGTAAATTGAACCTTCGATAAATTACATTTGATTATTTTAATTATTTGTAATTTATCGTTTTTATTTTCCCAAAATAATTGAAAATAAAAAATCAATTAAAGTGGAACCACCATTAATAGTATTATGAGTTACAATTGGAGCATAATACAGAAAATCAAAAACTCTTAAGATACTTTAATAATAATATTCTTCAAAAAAGTTATTCCTAAAAGCTATATAGTTCAAGAATAAATAAAAGTAGATAAATAAAATATCCAAATTAACATTTGAGTATCTCTTAAATACATTGATTTATTATTTTAATATATATCTTTGAATTATTTATTATAATTCCAGCATTTAATCGTAACTAACAAAAAAAGAGCAAAGTTTCCTTTGTTTATAGAACCAGGTGTTAAATATTTAAATAAACTTGGTGCTAAAGAAAGCCCTACTAGTCCAATGATCAAAAAGATAAAAGGATTTAAAAAAGCCACCCATCTTTTAAATTCACTCTTACCTCTAATTATATAAACAAATAAAATGCTTGGGGTTGCTATCCAAGTCAATAAATAATGAATTACAAATACTGGAAAAATAGCTTTTGTGATTTTATCTGCAATCAGTTTTGACATTAAATTAGATGATATATCATTCATTATACCAAATTTATAAATAAGGCCATTTAGTGACATAGTTGTATGTATTGAAGGAGAGCCCATAATTACCCCATAAGAAAATAAAGTAAAAACAACAATTGCAAATAATTTATTTGTTTTACTTAATACTTTGTATAAAAGATAAAAACCTAATATATAAAAGGGAATCAAAAAAGAACAAAGATAAATTGAAAAAGAAAATCTCCAATCAGGCGTATAAATCCAATTGTTTTCGACAATTTTTGAGATTTCAACTCCATAGTCTTTATTAAATTCTAATAAATAATCAGCAATTATAAGCACAAAAGCTGAAAAGGTAGCCAAAATTCCGAATACCCTATAAATGTATTTATTGTTGAAATTTAAATTATCCATATAAATCCCTTCTTACTAACTATGTAATTATTATGATAAGACATATATGTAGTTGTCAAATAGAAAATATAATTTTATTATAAAAAGTTTGGATTTCTATATAAATTAATAAAAAATGTGTTTTTTATTTGCAAATGTAATTTTTATAAATTAATCTATAAAAAACAGTTTAGGGGAAAAGACAACTTTTTAGCAGATAGATTATAAAGATATGAAAAAGTATTTTTTATTTTTATAAATAGATAATAGGTAATAATTAATGAATTCTTTTTTTAAAAAGAAAATAAATCAAATAAGAGCTACAGCTATCATTATCATTTCAATAATAACATTTATATTAATGTTAATTGTTGATCAATTAAACAATGATTATCAACAAAGATTATTATCAATTGAAAATGATTTAGTTGAAAATTATGAAGCACAATATGAAACTGTAATTTATTGTTATAGAGAATTATCTCATTTATATTTTGATAAAATTCAAACAAATAATAGAATTCTTGAAATAATGAATGAAGCCAATTCTGCTACTGAAAAACAAAGAAATGAGTTAAGAAATGAATTAATTGAACTATCAAATTATGATTACCAAAAATCAGTTGAAGATAGCTTTAGACAATATCATTATGTTTTAAAAGATAATACAAGTTTTTTAAGAATGCATAGAAAAGAAAAGTTTGGTGATGATTTATCCTCTTTTAGATATACCGTAAGTTATGTTAATGATAATCATGAATATATTGAAGGCTTTGAAGAAGGAAGAATTTTTAATGGTTATAGATTTGAATATCCGCTCTTTTATAACAATGAATATGTTGGTTGTGTAGAAATTAGTTTATCCTATTCAGCTATTTCAAAATTGATGGAAGATCTCTATGATACTAATTGTAGTTTTATAATTAATAAATCTGTTGTAGAGAGTAAAGTCTTAGAAGATGAAATTGCTATTAATTATTCTCCAGTATCCTTTTCTAATGATTATTATATTGATAATGATACAAAAGATAGTATCGATTATAATCTTCAAGAAATCTTAATTAATCAAAGTGATGTTACTTCTTTACTCTTGGAAAACAAAACTTTTCATACTCACTCTGTTTTGGATGATATTGATTATTGTAATGGTTTTATAAGTATAAAAAATGTTGAAGGCCTTGATGTTGGTTATTTAATTTTTTCTAATAATTGTACGCATATCTTTTCTTTAGAAAATACATATATTCTTCAATTAGTTTTACTTAGTCTTTTGTGGTTAGTTTGTTTAATACTAGTAATTCTAGTTTCTTTAAATAGAATACAAATTGAGAGAGTAACAAATCAAGACAAATTAACAAATGCTTATAATAGAAATTTATTATATAAATCAATTAATCAAGAAATAATTAAGTACAAAAAACAAGGAACTATCTTTTCTATAATTTTATTTGATATCGATGATTTTAAATTAATAAATGATACATATGGCCATATAAAAGGCGATTTAATTTTAAAAAATATTTCTGAAATAGTAGTTAAAGAGTTATCAATTGATGGCTATTTGTTTAGATATGGTGGTGATGAATTCTTAATAGTTTTACCTAATATAGATAAAGAAATTGCATCAAAGATTGCAAATGAAATAAAAAATACTGTTAATAATTATAAATTTGATAATATTGATAAAACTGTCACATTAAGTATGGGAGTTATGAACTATAATGGTGAATATGATGTTGAGAGCTTAATATTAAAAGCTGATAGATTATTATATCATGCTAAAAAGTTAGGTAAAAATATTGTTTGTAATAAAATATTATAGTTTTATTGGTCTAAAATATTCTATTTATTTTTCTTTGTAAAATATTAATTATTAATCTATCTAGAAAAGATGTTTAAGAAATAGTAAGCTTTATATAAATAAAGTTTGTTCTATTAGTTTAAACAAATACAACAAATTATTAAAATTTAAAATTATATTTTTTATTATATAAAGGTTGGAGGCATTAATGGATTTTTTTGAAGTTATAAATAATCGTTATTCATACCGAGGTACTTTCACAGATGAAAAATTGAGTGATGAAGAAATATCCTTAATTTTGAAATCTGCAATTGCAGCTCCTTCTGGGATGAATATTAAAACAACCTCATATATCGCTATAACAGATGAGGATATTATAAATAAATTAGGCAAGATAATTAAAGGGAATGGAACAAAAACTGCTCCTTTTGTATTAGTGTTATTAACAGAAGATAAAAGTGGTATATCTTCAATGAATTTTGAAATTGAAAATTATAGTGCTGCTTGCCAAAATATATTATTGAGTGTAACAGCTTTAGGCTGTGCAACAGTATGGACTGATGGGATATTAAGAGCAAAAGAAATAAATGATGCTGTTAGATTCTTATTAAATATTCCACAAAATAAAACAATTAGAGCTGTTTTACCAATAGGTAAACCTACAAAAGATGGAGAACCTAAAGAAAAAAAGCCTATTGAAGAATTAGTTGTATTTAATACATATTAAAAATATAAAAACTACAAAGTATAGAAATTATAGCTTTGTAGTTTTTTTTAAAAAGAAGATTATATGAAGTTGAAACAAAATAAAAATTTACCAGTTTTTGGAGTTGGCCCTTTTTATGTAGCTATTATCATAGTAATTACTTTATTTGCTATTATTTTTAATAAAGTAGGTTTCTTTTCTAATTTTAGCTTTTCAAAATTTAGGGTAGCTGTAAATATATTAGGGATTTTAATTATAATTTTGGGATTAATAATTTGGATAGGTGCAGTAATTATTTCTAAAATAGATAAAAATATTAAAGATAATAATTTAGTAGTAGATGGAATTTATAAATATGTTAGAAATCCAATTTATAGTGCATTTCTATTTGTTTCATCGGGGATACTACTTTTTACCCACAACCTATTATTCTTAATTTTACCAATAATATATTGGATAATATTAACTCAATTAATGATACATACAGAAGAGAAATGGCTATTTACTAAATATGGTGATAAATATGAAGATTATTGCAAAAAAACAAATAGATGTATTCCTTTTTTCCCAAGAAAATAATAAATAAAGTTTATTATCAATTATTCATCACTAAAAATAAAAATATTTTATATAATTATCTATGTTATAATACTTATAAATAAGCTTTATGAGTTAGGAAGTACATTTTATGAATAAGCATTATAACAAAATAACGTTTCAAGGGAATAAAAAGAATATTTCAAATAAATATTTCGAAGGTTGGTATTATAAACAAGTAAGTAAAGATTCAAAATGCACCATAAGTTTTATTCCAGGTATTAGCTATAATAAAATTGATCCACATTGCTTTATTCAGTGCATAATTTGTAATGAAAAAGAAGAATTAACCTCGTTTTATTTAAAATATGATGTATCAAAATTCTCCTATCAAGATAATCCTTTTAGGGTAATAATTGATAATTCTTCATTCTATGAAAACTCTATTGAAATAAATATAAATAATGAAGAGATTAAAGTTAATGGAAAATTAGAATTTAATAATTTGACTGAATTAAATAAGTCTTTTTTTAATCCCAATATAATGGGATATTTTAGCTATATTCCAAATATGGAATGTAATCACCATATTATAAGTATGAAGCATGAAATCTCTGGTAGTTTAAATGTAAATAACAAACCTATTAATTTAGATGAAGGTGTTGGGTATTTAGAAAAAGATTGGGGAAGTTCCTTTCCTAAAGAATATATTTGGCTTCAATGTAATCATTTTGAAAAAGAAGATATTAAGTTAGCTTTTTCTGTTGCAATTATACCTTTATTAGGAACTACATTTAAAGGTTTCTTTTGTTCTTTATTTATTAAAGATAAAGAATATAGATTTGCTTTTTATAATAATTCTAAACTGAAAATTATTAATATAGATGAAAAGAGTTTTACTCTAAAATTAATAAAAGGTAGCTATGAGTTAGTAATTAAGGCTCATGTTGAGAATGTAGAAGAATTAGCTTCACCAAAAGATGGGGTTATGAATAACTCAATTAAAGAAGGACTTTCAGGCAAAGTTTCTATTTCATTAGAAGATTCTAAAACAGGATATAAACTTTCAGATGAAGGAATTAATGCCGGAATAGAAATAATGATGAAAGTCTAATTGTTATATTTAGATATATAAAATAATAAATTAAAAAAAATAAATATTCAAATTGACATAATAAATAAGTGATGATAATATGATTAAACGATTAATCATTTACAAAAAAGGAGTAAATTATGAAAAAAAGATTAACTATAATGTTTTTTTTAGTTTGTTTTATTAGTTCAGCTATATTTGCAAATGGAAATGCTGAAACTAAAAAATCAAATTCGGATACAACTAATAAAGTTGTTTCAATGAAGATTTCTACTTGGACAAGTAATAAAGATCAAATTGCTTTATTAAATTCCTTTGTTCAAGAATTTGCACAAAAGAAAGGTATTGAGATTGAATGCGAGTTTGAAACAATTACTTTTGCAGAATACACAACAAAATTATCAATGGAGTTGCAAGGAAATGAAGCTCCAGATGCTTTCTGGATGCTTGAAACTACAGCTCCTACATTTGTTTCATCAAATTTATTAGCAGATTTATCCTCTGCATTAAAAGAATATGATTTTGATGACTTTTCACAATCTGCAATGTCATTATGGGAAAAAGACGGTAAAGTCTATGGTATTCCTTTTTCAACTTCACCATTTTTTATAATTTATAATGAAGATTTATTTAAAGAAGCTGGAGTAACTTCTCCTTTAAAAATGAAGGAAGAGGGACAATGGACTTGGGAAAACTTTAGAAAAATTAGCAAGCAGATTACTGACAATACAGGTGTTTATGCATATCAAACTCCTGATGGGGGTGGTTATGATGCAAGAATTCTCCATACTTTAGTTCCAATAATTAGATCCTATGGCGCAGATGCTTGGACAGATGATAATCAAGTTTTAATCAATTCAAAAGAAAGCATTGAAGCTGTAACCTTGTTTCATAATATGATTTTTGAAGATGGCTCTGTTGTTCCTCCTGGAAATCAAAGTGATTTTTTTGCAGGAAATGCTGCAATGACAATGGCTCAAATTTCTAGATTATCAAAACTAGAAGGAGCGAGTTTTAATTGGAATATTATTTCTATTCCTAAAGGACCAAAAGGTGAAATTCCTGTTATTGGACAAGCAGCTATTTGTGCAAATGCAAAGAGTAAAAATGGAGATTTGGCAACAGAGTTAGTTGCATATATGACAAGCAAATCTTGTGTTGAAAGGATTGCCGGTATATGGCCTCCAATTAGAGAATCTGTATTAAATTCAGACACTTTCTTAAATAGTAATAAAGCCGTTAGTGCAGAACAAATGAAAGATACAGTTGCAACCTCAATTATTAATGGGAAAGTATTACCTTCGCATAAGTTATATCCACAAATCGAAGTCGAATCAAAAATGGTTTGGGATAAACTTTGGAATAAAGATGCTGATGTAGCTTCAGTTTTAAATGAAGTCGCAACTGTATATAAAAAATACATAAAATAATCAAAAAAATCTAGGGCATTTATTTAGGGAGTGAAACGTTGAAAAAAAGAAAACAAGAGAAACAAAATTTGATTGGATATCTTTTTATAGCACCACAAATGTTAGGGTTTTTATTCTTTGTAATGATGCCCTTGATATCAATTTTTATATTCTCATTTCAAGATAAAAATTTGTTGTTTGGAACTTCAATTTTTTCTGGATTTGATAATTATAAAATTTTAATTCAAGATTCAGTTTTTAATAAGACTTTGATAAATACATTTATATTTTCTTTTGGAGTTGTTCCAATTAATTTAATTTTATCTTTATTGATAGCTTTATATCTTGGCAAAAAAAGATTGGAAACATTTTATTTAAAGACAATCGTTTTTTTGCCAGTAGTAACTAGTGGGGTAGCTTGGGCGATTGTATTTAAATATATCTTACAAGGTGGAACAGATGGTCCTTTAAATTACTTTTTATCCATGATAGGGGTCCAAGGTCCTAATTGGTTGCATGATGTTAGATGGGCAATGTTTAGTGTAATTATTACAAGAGTACTAAAAAATCTTGGAATGAATGTACTAATATTTTTAGGAGCAGTATTAAATTTACCAAATGATGTAATTGAAGCAGCAAAAATTGATGGTTGTAAGAAAATTTTAATGTTTTTTAAAATAAAATTACCTTTATTAATGCCTTCAGTTCTTATGGTAATGATTGTTACGGTTACTGGGTCAATGAGGGTTTTTGATACTATCAAGTTGATGACGGATGGAGGGCCTGAAGGTTCTACAATGGTTATTGTTTATTACATTTATCATCAAGCTTTTAAAATGTTTAACACGGGTTATGCAAGTGCAATTTCTGTAGTCCTGTTTTTAATAATTTTAATATTAACTTTATTACAATGGAAATTAAGAAGGAGAGTATCACACTATGAAAATTAATAAATCTATTTCAGTATTTTTTAGATTAATGGTTGTTGTGCTTTTAACACTTTTCTTTGTTTATCCATTTTGGTGGATGATTGTTAACTCTTTAAATAATCCGTCTGATATATTTGGTAAACCATCCTTTTTCCCGAAGGCCTGGAGATTTGTTAATTATGTTGATATTTTTAAAGTTCAACCGTTTGGGAAGCATTTTTTGAACACTATAATTGTTGCAGGTTTTGGAACAATTGGAAATATTCTTTTATCTTCATTAAGTGGATATGCTTTTGCTAGATTGAATTTTAAAGGTAGAAATTTTTTCTTTATTTTATTATTGATGGCACTAATGATGCCAATAGAGGTAATTATTATTCCTTTATATACTCAAATGTCTACCATGCATTTAACAGATAGTTTCTTCCCTTTGATATTGATACCAATTTTTTGTTCTCAAGGAGCTTTTTCTGCTTTTATGTTTAGACAGCATTACATAACTGTTCCAAAAGAATTAGAAGAGGCTGCAACATTAGATGGATTATCAACAATAAAAATATTTATGAAAATTATGATGCCAATTTCAATACCAATTGTTGCATCAGCAGGTATTCTAGCTTTCTTATCAGTTTGGAATATGTATTTAGAACCTTTAGTATTTATAAGTAGTCTTGATAAATTTACTTTACCTTTATCGTTAGCAAATTTTAATGACAGTTATGGATTGCCTCAATGGCATTTGCAGTTAGCTGCTACTACTTTATCTGTTGTTCCAATAATGTTGATATATTTATCATTCCAAGAAAAAATAACGAATGCAATGGTAAATTCTGGCTTAAAATAGGAGTTATTATGAAATATGATGTTGTCATTGTTGGTGGTGGAATCTCTGGATCCATTGCGGCAATAGCCTGTGCGAGAATGAATGTAAAAACATTACTAATTGAAGAAAAAGGTTGCTTAGGAGGAGCTTTAACAAGCTCTGGAACTGGACCTATGATGACTTTTCATGCAGGAGAAGAACAAGTTATAAAAGGAATTACAGATGAAGTAATTCAGAATTTAGTAAAAAAAGGATTGTCTGTTGGCCATATAGTAGATTCAACAGGTTATACATATACAGTAACCCCTTTTGATAGTGAAGGGTTAAAATTCGAACTAGAATCAATGGTTTGTGATGCTGGTTGTGATATATTATATCACAGTGTTGTTAATGAAGTTACCTCAGAAAATTCCTTAATTACTAAAATTAATGTTCTTTCTTGTGCCTCCCATTTTGATGTATTTGCAAAAGTATTTATTGATGCTAGTGGTGATGGAGATTTGTTGTATCAAAGTAATATTCCTTTTAAACAAGGAAGGGATAGTGATGGAAAAGATCAACCAATGTCTATGAATATGAAATTATCAAATGTAGATATAGATAAAATTAGGGATATAATGGATAAGGATGTAACCCTTTTCCCTTTTTTGAAAAGTAAAGCAGGTCTCGAAAAGAAGGCAAGTAGATTGTCCTGCTCAGGGTTTCAAGAAATAATGAGAGAAGGAATTAATAAAAAGGAAATTACTTTTGATAGAGATATTGTTTTATTTTTTGAAACAAACACAAAAAATGAAGTAATTGTAAATATGAGTAGAGTCAATAATTTAAACCCTGTTAATCCAAGAGATATCTCAATGGCAGAAATTGAAGGAAGAAAACAAGTATGGCAATTGTTCTCCTATTTAAAGAAAGCAGTTCCTGGCTTTAAAAATTCAAAATTAATATCAACTGGACCAAATATTGGCATTAGAAGTTCTAGAAGGTTAATTGGAAAATATACACTAACTGTAGAAGATATAATTAAGGGTACTAAATTTAAGGATGGAATCTCAGCTTGTGGATATCCAATCGATATTCATTCAAGTGATGGAAGTGCCACTGATAGTACTTTTTTAAAATATGGTGTTTGGTATACTATTCCATATAGATGTTTAATTAATGAGAAAATAAATAATATTATCTCTACAGGTCGCATTATTTCTTCAACATTTGAAGCTCAAGCTTCTTTGCGCGTATCTCCAAGTTGTGGAGCTTTAGGGCATGCAAGTGGAGTGAGTGCTGCACTTTGTGTTAAAAATAATATACTTCCATCTGATATTGATGTAGACTTAATTAGAAATGAATTAAAAAAACAAGGAGCTTTTTTAGATTGAAAATAAATAAAAGAGTTACAATTCAAGATATAGCAAATGAAATCAATGTTTCGTATGCAACTGTTTCTAAGGTTTTAAGTGGAAAAGTTGGTGGAAATATAAGGGTTAGTGAAAAAACAAAAAATAAAATATTAGAAGCTTCAGAAAGATTAGGATATGTTCCTAATCACATGGCCCGTAATTTAAAAAATAGTAATTTATCATTAATTTCAGTTTTTACATATGAAAATATGGAAAATGAAGAGATTCAAAAAGAATTTTTTGATTTCTATATTGGGGTATATATACAAGGTGAAAAATTAGGTTTAGATGTTTTATTTTTAAATACAAGAAAGAATATTGCTTCTTCTTCAAGAGTAACTTTATCCTCTGGTGCTATAATGATTGGTATTGAAAGAGATGATAGCGATATAAAAGCTCTTGCAAAAAGAAATTTTCCTCTTGTATTTGTTGGTAGAAGAGAAATTGAAGGTATTCAAACAAGTTGGGTTGGTTTTAATTATGAAATTGTTATCTCAGAAATTTTTGAGTCTTTAATGAGAAAAAATATAAAGAAAATTTTATTTATAAAATCTTCAAGTCAAACTGAGCCATATGATGATAAAAGAAGGTTTGTTGAGTATTTTTCAAACCTTTATAACATTGAAGTGGATAGTATCATAATTGATAGAGATTCAACATTGAGTGAAATACAAATAAATAAAATGTTAGATAATGATTTTTATTTATTAGATAGAATATGGCAATCTATCATTATTGATTCTTTTTTTAAAGATAATTCATTAATCCTAGGAAAGGATAAATATGGAATAATAATGGAAGATGATTGGTTAAATTGTGGAAAGTGGACTTGTTGGAATAATCAAAGAAAAGAATTAGGGGCTTTAGCTACAGAACATTTATTTTGTATTTTAAATAAAAAAGACTTGCCCAATAAGAAACTAGTCCCATTAAAATTAATTTATAAAGAAAGTTTTAATATATAAGAGATAAGAAATGATTGATAATTATTTAATTGAAATAAAAGAACTTTATGAAGATCAGTTGCTAAATTCTGAGTTAGAATTTTGGCTTAAGTATGGTTTTGATAAAGAGAATGGTGGTATTTATACTGCTTTAGATAGAGATGGATCTATTCTTGATACTGATAAAAGTGTGTGGTTTCAAGCAAGAGCTTTATGGATTTATTCAACTGCATATGAAAAATATGGAAACAGAAAATATTTAGAGCTTGCAACTTCTTTAGTAGAATTTATTGATTCACATTGTTACGATACTGATGGAAGGATGTATTTTAGAGTTTCAAAAGAAGGAAATCCTGTAGTTAAGAGATTAAGATATTATTTTAGTGAAGCTTTTACGATAATGGGCTATAGCGTATATGGAAGAATAACAAATAACAATAAATATATTGAAAAAGCATATGATTTATTTTTGTTTGTAGAAGATATAAAAGAGTCAAATATTCTAATCCCAAAAATGACAAGAAAAGTAAGAGACTTTGGTGCTCCAATGATTTTTTTAAATGTTTTATCTGAATTAAGAGAATCTCTTCCTCAAAAAAAATCTGATATTAATTTATATATAGATAAACTATTACTTGAAATTGAAACATATTTTGTAAAAGATGATTTAAAAGCTGTTCTTGAGCAGTGTTTATATAATGGTGAAATAAACAGTGATCATTTTGAGGGGAGAATATTAAATCCTGGACATGCAATTGAAGGTTCTTGGTTTATAATGAATGAAGGATTAAAACGAAATGATTCAAATCTAATCAATTTAGGTTTAAAAATGCTTGATTGGATGTTTGATAGAGGTTGGGATAATGAATACGGTGGAATAATTCAATATCGGGATTTATATGATAAAAGTTTGAGTGAATATCATCAAGATATGAAATTTTGGTGGCCACAATGCGAGTGCGCTATTGCATTGCTTTTAGCTTATTCTTTAACAAATGATGATAGCTATTTAAATAAGTTTAAAATGGTTAATAATTACATACAAAATAATTTTGTAGATTTAGAGTATGGTGAATGGTTTGGATATTTGCATAGAGATAATACACTTGCAACACCTTTAAAAGGGAATATGTATAAAGGCCCTTTCCATATTCCTAGGATGTATTTAAAATGTATAGAAATTATTGAATCGCTTTATGAAGATTCTAATATGATAAAATAAAGTTCCATAAATATTATTAATAACAAGTGTTATTTTATTAAATAGGCTTTTTTGTATAGAAATATAGAAAGAAGCCTTTTTTAGGTAAACCTATTTCTTATTTTCTTTATCATTCATAATGAATCAATTAAATTAGAAAAAAATATTTTGTTTAGTAAAAGCAACAATAATTATAGTTGCTTTTCATAAAGAAATTGTGTTAATACTTTATAAGCTAATAAAATATATAAAGAATTAACGGGGTTTCTTAATGGGTTATATTGTATCTTTTGGTTTTGTCTTTCTTATAATTGGTATTTCAACATTATTTGAGAAATTAAATATATTAAATGTAGAAGGTACAAGAAAATTTATCCACATAGGTGTTTGTAACTGGTGGTTTATAGCAATGTATTATTTTGATAAACCAATAGCTGCATCCATAGTTCCTGCTTGTTTTATTTTTATAAATTACCTTTCTTATAAAAAAAATGTATTTAGTGCAATGGAAAGAGGAGAAGGAAAAGAAGATTTAGGAACTGTATATTATTCAATTTCATTATTTATATTAGCTTTATGGACTTTCTATATTCATATGCCATATATCGGGTTACTAGGAATATTAATAATGGGATATGGAGATGGTTTTGCTGCATTAGTCGGTAAAAAGTTTGGAAAACATCCTTTCCCTCTTAATAAAGAAAAAAGCAATGAAGGAAGTCTTACTGTATTAGCAGTAGCTTTTATAATTACATTTCTTGTAATAACTTATTATTACAAGGATATTAATATGTTAAATACTTTATTAATTAGTCTTATTATCTCAATTATTTCAACAATTGTTGAAGCAATTACTCCAAATGGATTTGATAATCTATCCCTTCCATTAACTTCTAGTGTTGTTTTTTATTTAATAATGCAAGGAATCAAATAATCAATTATTATTGTTTTAGTTATAACTTGTTAAAAAATCATTTATTTTATCAAAATATTAACTTAATACTTTTTAAAATTTATTAAAGTATCTTGAACTATTATAATAGTATTTTTTAATAACATTTAAAGTAAAATCTAATATTTAAATAAAGCCTATTGACAATTATCTCTAATTAGAGTAATTTATCTCTAGATAGAGATAAATTAAAGGACTTACAAATGGTAAAACAAGAATTAAAAATATTTATAGCAATGAATAGAGCTTTAAATTTAATAAATAAAACTAATTTTAAAGTTATAAATAAATATAAATTAACTACCCCTCAGTTTGCTGTGCTTGAAGCACTTTATCATAAAGGGGATTTATCAGTTGGAGAAGTTCAAGAAAAAATATTAAGTACGAGTGGTACGATAGCTGTAATAATAAGAAATCTTGAAAAGGATAATTTTATTACAAGATATCAAGATAAAAATGATAAGAGAAAATATATTCTTAGTATAAGTGAAAAAGGACAATTGTTAATGGATAAAGTCTATCCAGAAATAGAGAAAAATATTTTATCTCAAATATCAGTTTTAGATGAAAGTGAACAAGATATTTTATTAAAATATTTGAAGAAATTATCAGGTTATAAATTATGAAAAGAAATATAGAAAAGAAAGTAAAAGGCTATAATACAGTCGATGGCGATAATGTTCATTTAGTTAGAGTCTTAGGAAAAAGAAATTATAATGATTTTGACCCAATATTAATGCTAGATTCTTTTGATTCTACTAATTATGAAGATTATAAAAATGGATTCCCTTTTCATCCTCATAGAGGAATTGAAACAATCAGTTACTTATCAAAAGGTAAAATGATTCATAGAGATACTTTAAATAATGAAGAAATTATTAAAGATGGAGAAGTTCAATGGATGAGTACAGCATCTGGAATCATGCATGAAGAACAACTTCCTAAATCAGAGAGATTATTAGGTGTTCAATTATGGTTGAATATGCCTAAAAACAACAAAATGGATCCACCAAGTTATTTAAACATTAGAGATAATGATATTAAGAAAATAGAAATAGATGGTGGCGTTTTAAAACTAATAAGTGGAAATTACAAAGAGTATAGTGCTTATCAACCAAAATATTTGCCCTTAGACTTTTATGTAATTAATTTAGATAGAAATAAAACATTAAAACTAGAAACAGAAAATAACCAAACTGTAATTCTTTTTTCTCTTCTAGGAAAAGTAAAAATATCGAATGAAGAAATTGATGAAAAGACTGTAGTTAAATTAACCAACGGAGATTATTTAGAAATTGAATCTCTTGAAGATAATATTGAATTGCTAGTTTTAAAAACACATAGATTAGATGAACAAATAGCTTGGGCAGGCCCTATAGTTATGAATAGTGAAAAACAAATAAAAGAAGCTTTTAAAGAATTAGAAGAAGGGACTTTTATTAAATAAAAAAATTAAGGAGAAAAGAAAATATGAAAATTATTGATTCATTAAAACAAAGAAGATCAAATTACGATATAAATAAGAATTTACCTATAGAAGAAAAGGTAGTATTTGATTTTATTAAAGAAGCTACAGAATTAGTTCCTGATGCTTTTAATATGAAAAGCTCAAGAGTAGTTGTTGTAACAAAAGAAAACCAAGATTTACTATGGGATAAAATATATGAAGTATTTAATGGACAAGTCCCAAGAGAAAAAATTGACGGATTCAAAAATGGTTATGGAACAATTCTCTATTTTGTCGATAATAATGTTGTAAAAGGCCTTCAAGAACAATTTCCACCTTATGCTCCAAAATTTATAGAATGGTCTAAACAGTCTGCTGGAATGTTAGAGTTATCAATTTGGAGCGGGCTAAAAGAATTAGGAATTGGGGCATCTCTTCAACACTATAATCCAGTAATTGATGATGCTGTTAAAGACTTATTCAGTATCCCAGAAAGTTATGAGTTAAATGCTCAAATGCCTTTTGGAGGAATAAATTCTGAACCAAGCGCTAAAGAGAAAGAAGATATTTCATTGAGAGTAACTATTCTCTAATAATTAAATATAATATTTATAATAATCCTATTTATCATATTGTTTGAAAATCAATATGGTAGATGGGATATTTTTTTATGTTAGATTATGTATAAAGAGCACTAATTAAAAATATAAAAATATTAAACATTTATTATTTTTATATTTATGGGAAGTTAAACTCTTAGAAAGTCTATAATGTTTTTTGTTATAATATTATAATTGATTTGTTTAAAATATAAATTGAGGCATAATAAAATGGAAAAAAATTTAAATATTGAAGAAACATTTTTATTTAATTCAAAAAATGTTTATATTACTTTTAAAAAGCTAAATGATTATTTAGCATTAATTGTATCTATTTTCCCAATCTTATATGGAATAAGTGAATATAAATTTACAGATATGAGTGTTTATATAATTTGTGCTCTTATAATCTATTCTCCTAATTATTTAAAAAGAAAATTTAAAATTGTTATTTTAGAGGAATGCAAATTAATTACAACAATTCATATTGGATTACATACTATTCTTGGAAAGGCCTTTCATTTTTATGAGATATATCCACTATTTGATAGTATTTTGCATGTATTAGGCGGGATGTGGTTGTTTTTATTACTATTTTCAATAATTTATTCTATTGAATTACATTTTACAAAATTAGATAAAAATAAAATTGATTTAAAAGCTACTATAATCACTTTCTTTACAGTAAATACCTTAGGCGTAATGTGGGAAATATTTGAATTTGTTGCAGATTTAATTTTTGCAGGAACTCCTGGATATAATTTAGCACAAGAGGGTAGCCTTTTTGATACAATGACTGATCTTATTGAAAATAATGTTGGAGCCTTTTTAGCTTGTTTTATTTTTTGGAAAATTGTTAGTATTCAAAAAAGAAAAGGGCGTGATATTTCTCAATTATTTAGAGATGTTCTACCATTTTAAATAACTGTAAAAAATAATAAACAGTAATATTATGTTAAGTTAAGATTGATATTTTTATAAATATTAGTCTTTTTTTATAGGTTTTTATTGACAATAGTGTGTATCATACACTATTGTGTGATTAGGAGTTGGATATGAGTGAAATTGATACCATTTTAGAAAATCTATTTGGAGAATTAAAAAGAGGTACACTTGTAATAAGTGTATTGCTAAATACAAAAAAACCAATATATGGATATTCTTTGGTTCAAAATTTACAAGATAATGGAATAAAAATTGATAAGAATACTTTATATCCATTATTGAGAAGGCTTGAGAAGCAAGAACTTTTAATTAGCTCTTGGGATACTAGTGAAAATAGGGCTAGAAAATATTATGAAATTAGTGATTTAGGAAAAACCGTATTAGCCAAATTAATTGAAGAGTGGAAAGACCTAAATAGTAATATAAACAAAATGTTATAAATAAGGAGGACTTATTTTATGGATTTAATTGATAAATATATTTACGCAATAGGTAAAAAACTCCCTTATGATTCTAGGGAAGAAATTAAATTAGAATTAAAATCATTGATATTGGATGAAATCGAATCATCATATGGATCTACTCCAACTAAACAAGAATTAGAAAAAACAATTTATGAATTTGGATCTCCTAGTGAAGTTGCTGCACGATATAAAAAAGATGATGTAGTTATTTCAAAAGATTATACAAGCATGTATTTTATGCTTATTAAAATATTAATTGCAGCAATGAGTTTAGCTTTTTCAGTAATTTTTATCATTGATTTAATTAGTAATTTTGATTCCTTTAATGTTGCTAATAATATCTTAAAGTTATTTGCTAATATTTTCTCTTCAAGTTTGGGTGCTATCGGGGGATTAACTTGTGTTATGATTTTATTAACAAGATATTCCAATGAGAAATTTATTAACTTTGAAGAAAATTGGTCAATAAAAGAGTTAGATGCAATTAAAATAAAACCAGAAAAAGAATCAAAGATAGGTATAGCTTTTGAATTATTTTTCTCAGTATTATTCTTATCTTTAATTAATTTTGCTCCTGCTTTAATATCTCTAGCAGAAAGATCGTTTGAAAGAAGTACAATAATGTTGGGTCATCATATTAATATTGTTGTATTTAAAGAATTGTTATTGTTTATTAGTATTGTTTGGTTGTTAGAGATTGTATCTTTAATAATAAAACTAATAACTGATGAATCAAAATTCTTAAGCTTATATGATATTATTGTTGAGTTTATGAATATAGGGTTATTGCTTTATATTATTCAATATAAAGATTTGTATTTAGATTATAAGTCTCTTTTAGGATTCAGAGGAATATTTGTATTTATTGCAATTATTTCAATAATTGATTTGATTTCAAATATATTTAAATTTATAAAATATTATATTCTTGAGAATAAGATATAAAATAGTGAATAAATTTATCAGAAAATAAGAAATATTAAATAATAATTAAAAATTGATAGTTTTTTTGTTAAAAACTATTTGACGTAAAGTATTTTTTTTGATAGGTTTAATTCAACGCCGAAGTGGTGGAATTGGTAGACACAAGGGACTTAAAATCCCTTGCTCTTTAGGGCGTGGGGGTTCAAGTCCCCCCTTCGGCAATTTCAATTATAGGTTATTTGATACCATAAATCAAAAAGCAAGCTAGTTTAATTCTTAATGAATAAGAAGTTAAAACTAGTTTTTTTATTTTTTTGACTTATACTTATTTTTCATGTTATTATTTTACTAATAGTTAGCTTTTTAACGAGGTAAAAAATGAGCAATAAAAAATGGTCAAAAGAGCAAAATGATAGAACAAGAGATATTCTAGATAGATTAGATGTTGTTGCTTTCAGTTTTGATGCATCAGGAATTAATAAAGGATGTAATGTTATAAATCATGAGGGAAAATATGGGTATGTAAAGCTAATGGATGCTTTAAATTATTTATATCCGATATATGATTATGAGAGTGACCAATTGATTAAAGATTATGATTCTATTGATGATTTAATCAAAGATGGATGGAAAGTTAGTACCTAAGAAATCTAAGAAAAAGCAAATAGTTTGTTGATATTTACTATATATTTGTATGAGTTCAAGTCTTAGACTTGGCATAATTCGAGTTTTCAAAATACGAGTTTAAAAAGATATTAATTCTTTATTTACAAAGAGTTAGTATCTTAATTTTTTTTAAAATTAATAATCAGAAAATCGTCAAATATGTAATCGTTTAATTATTCATAAAGGTTCACCCACTTTTATTGATAACGTGTATAGTATAGGTATAACGTGTATTATTTGTTTTTGATAGCTTTTTATTTGTTTTTAAATTTTAATAAATCTAAAAGCACATTCAAGTTCATTTTTTCTAGTAATTTTATTTCCTTCCACAAAGTTTTTTAAAGTCTTCTCTTACATCTTCAAATGTAATACCATCTATTTGGGAAATTTTATTATAACTGTCTATTCCATGATCAGTTGCCATTGAATGCCAAAAGTATTCTTCTACTTTTTCAGCTGAAGCTAAATTGTTTAAACGCATCCTTGTTGTATTAATTTTTCTTTTTATCTTTGTTGTTACATTAGGATTATTTTCTGTAGGAGAAAATACTTTTACTTCTAAAAAATTAATTAATTGTTCTTTTGTTGCTAACATGTTTATTCCTTTAAATTTAATTTTTTTTTGATTCAAATATACTCTCATCGTCTTTAATAATAGTTTGAATTTTTGATGCCGAAATAATAATTGAATTATCAATAATTTCAATATTATTAATACCTATAATATTATATTGAAAAAAATCTGCTAAATTTAATGTTTGATTTAGTATTTTTATTTCTTCATTATTATAATCAATTATAAGATTATCATAGTTTAATATTTTGTTATAAAAATCTTTTAATAAAATATTATCATCTGTACTAAATTTTATAATCGGATTATTTATTTCATTATGATTAATAATAGAAGTCAATTTATAGGCATTGTTTATATCCCTTTCATTAAAAGTTTCATTAAAATAAAATGGAAGATTTAATTCATATGAAAGGGTATATAAGTTATTAATATAAGTTTCAAAGTTTTTATTAATTTTAATTGAATTATATGAATTAAAAATAAGATTACAAATAAATTTATGACTTGCTAAGGTATATAATTTAGTATTTTTATTATTATTAATACAATTGATAAAATCAATAGTGTTTTTAATTTTTACAATATCTTGATTTTTTAATTCCCAATTAAAAGTATATTTGCTTTTTTCAGAAGACAAATATATGCATAAATCAAGACCCCCTATAATAATTTTTCCAGTATTATAATATTTAAGGTATGTTTGATTTACAATTTTTTTATTTCCTGTGTAAATGGAGATAATTTTAGTATTTTCTTTTTTTATTTTTTTGAAATATTCGTGAAGATTGGTGATGAAGTTTATTTTCATATTTTTTGTTTTTATGGTAACATCATTTTACTTGGGAGTATTTAATGTTAGATTCAAAG
>RZYO01000095.1 GCA_009930325.1 Spirochaetia bacterium
TATTATCATGGTTTTTTATGTAACCCTAAACTGTCATTCATTTAGCTTTAAATGGGTGTTTAAATAAACTTGATACATAAAATACGGGGTTACATAACCTTTCAACCAACTTGCCATAGGCTCACAAAAGAATACTTTTGTTCTAATGATTCCATCTGTTGTTTCTTCAATTTTTTTGGGAGCTGAAAATTCTTGACCCAAATCTGTCAGAAGGACAGGAAACAGCTTTTTAAAGTCATTATGACCTAGTTTTACATACAAATCATTAAAGATATCAATAACAGATTGTGCTGTGTTTCTCTCTCTAATAAAAGCTAGCATTAATGAACAATTAACAAAGTGAATAGTAAGTAATACTTTACCTCCTTTAGTACCTTCTACACTATCCATTTGTACAATAGGAATATCTGGATGATTATCTATATACTCTAAGTAATCATCATAAGACCTTCCAATACGACAACTTCTTTCAATTACCCTTTTAGATTTGTTTGTATTAACTCTTTTTTTGAATCTAACAAGACGTGGATGATCAAAATTATCAACATCAAATAACCCTGAATGCTGATATGAATAAAGGGTTCTCTCACAAACAGGTATTTCATATTTATGAGTTTCATAAATATGATGAAAGGATTGTCCTTTCTTTACTAGAGGTGTAATTAAATCATTCGTAAATTGGAATTCAGCTTCATTAATAGCAATACCAGCTCTTTTATCAACTAATACTTCTTTGTACTGTTTTTGAGCATATATACTATCATAAAGTCTCTTTTCTAAATCACATCTAAAATAATTACTGCAATTATTACAAACGTAAGGAGCTTTATCTAATAAAGGACATTCCTCTTTAACATAATCTTTACAAGTATAATTACACTTCCCACAAGTAGAACATCTTTTCCCAGGACAATTAGTATTGTCACACATATAGACTTTAGTACAAGTTTTTCTAAATTTACAGTCATTAAAGTAATGGCTCCATTTAGCACCTTTCCTTTTAAGCTGCATATGAGCTCTTACTTCTCTAGAAACAGTAGAAGGTGATCTATTAATTTCCTTAGCAATTTGTTTAAAGGATTGCTTACCTAGTAATCCATGTATTTTATGTCTTTCATTAGAAGTTAAATGTTTAAAGTTGTTATTCATAATTTATTCCTCCTTGAATTGAATAACTAACCAAACACAAAAACCAACAAGAATAAAATATTGTAAATCCTCTTAAATCCAGAAAACAAGAGTGAAACAACTAAATAACTAAATAAACATTATCTTGCACTACTAAATGCAACTATATCTTTTGCAATATTTACTGCAACTAATTAACCTATAAAAAAAGTAGAAGGGGGTGCATTTAATAATTCAAGTGATTAAATTATTAAGTTATATTAGAACTCTGAGGATTGAAGAAAATAATTTAATTTTGGAAGATAAAGTTGATACATCCTTAAATATTCAAATGTCTTTACTAGTTCAAAACCCGATTGTAATTAACAGTGATAATTCCTTCAATATTGGAAAAGAAAGAATAAGATATGAAGGAGATATAAAAGATATAAAAGATATAAAAGGTGAAACCATACCCATTAAAGATTCTAGACTAAAAGTATCTTTACCAAATGAAATATATCGAGTTCTTATAAAATATAATAATAATATTAAATTATATATCTAAGCTTTAATTACTTGCCTTCATGATAATTATAATTAGACAAATATAATTATTAAGTATAATGTATAAAAGAATATAAATAATTATTATGAGGGAGAAGAATATATTTTTATGACGATCTTAGTAGCAGATGACGAAAAAGACATTAGAAACCTTTTAAAGATAAATTTTGAAGAAAATGGATATTCTGTAATTACTGCTGAAAATGGGAAAGTAGCATTAGATATAATACAAAAAGAAGAAATTAGTTTAGCTATATTTGATGTAATGATGCCAATAATTGATGGCTTTAATTTACTTCGACTTATAAGAGAGAAAAATATATTAATTCCAATAATTTTTTTAACAGCAAGAGATGATGAGATGGATAAAGTTTTAGGCTTAGGCTTAAGAGCCGATGACTATATTTCTAAACCATTTTCTTTTTCAGAATTGCTTGCTAGAGTAAAAGCTCAGCTTAGAAGAAATATTGATTATACAAAAGAAAAAAAGATAGACAAGAAAATAATTAAATATGGTGAATTGGTAATTGATAAGGAAAAATGTTGTGCTTATAAAAATAGTAATTTTCTAGAATTAGGTGCAAAAGAATTTAAATTATTGTTATATTTTATGGAAAATCCTGAGAAAGTATTTACAAAACAACAGTTATATAGAGCAATCTGGTCAGATGATTTGTATTATGATGATAATACAATAATGGTTCATATAAGTAGATTAAGAAGTAAAATAGAAGATAACCCTCAAAATCCAAAATATCTTAAAACAATAAGAGGTATTGGTTATAAATTACATTATTTAGGAGATAGTTAATGAAAAGACTCTCGAATGAATTTTTTAAAAACTATCTAATAATTTTTATATTAACAATAATTACTACAATAATAGCATTAATATTATTAGCCATCGCTAGTCAAATGATTTCTAATCATTTATTAAAAAATCAGTATCCAGTAAGTTCTATTATTAAAGAAGATTATCATAAAATTGATTCATCAGATATTGTAAAAAATGGCGGTGGACTTCAGATAATAGACAAAGATTATAATATTATTTATTCAAAAGGATTAAATACTTTTGATAAAGATAAATTAAGTATTGAAGAATTTACGAATTTTTTAATTAAAAGTAATACTCAAAAATATCATTATGATATAGCCTATCAAGAGAAAGGGGAATTTTGGGCAATAGTAACCTTTCCAACTTCTCTTAGAATTGAATTCTTCTTCATTTCAAATCCAAAAGCAATAGAAAGTGATTTATCTCATGTTGTTTTAGTTGTAATAGTAGTTTTGTTGATATATATACTATTATTAGCCTTTTTTACATTCATATATTCAAGATTATCAGCTAGAAGTATAACAAAACCTTTAAAAAAATTATGTGAAGGAACAAAGTTGTTAAGAGAAGGTGATTACTCAGTAAGAGTTGATCTAAAATTAAAAAATGAATTTGCACAATTACAAACTACTTTTAACGATATGGCATCTAGAATAGAAAAAGAAATATCTTTGAAAGAAAAATCTGAGAAAGACAGAAAAAGATTGATATTAGATATTTCTCATGATTTAAAAAACCCCCTTTCAAGCATATTAGGTTATTCTGAGTTATGTCTAAATAATAAGAACTTGAGCAATAAAGAAATAGAAGAATATCTATCAATAATATTAAATAATGCAAAAAGAGCAAGTTTATTAATGAATGAATTATTTGAATTATCTAAATTAGATAGTCCGGATATTATTCTTAATTTTACTAAAACAGATCTTTGTGAATATTTAAGAGAGTATTGTGCTGCAATAATACCTCAGTTAGAAAAAGCTAGTTTTGATTACGAATTTCAAATTCCTAACAACCCAATAATTGTAAATATAGATAAAGATAAATTTAAAAGAATTTTAGATAATTTGTTTGACAATTCAATTAAATATAATGAAGCTCAGACTAGACTTATATTGTCAGTTTCAATAAATGAAAATAGTGCTCAAATAAGAGTAGAAGATAATGGTAGAGGGATTCCTTCTTCTTTAAGAAAAGATATTTTCAAACCTTTTTCAAAGGGCGATAATTCTTACAATTCAAAAACTTTGGGATCTGGTCTTGGCTTATCGATAGCTAAAAAGATAACACAACTTCATAATGGAGATATAACTTTAGTTGATGATAATACTAAGGGTTCAACATTTATTATTAACATTCCTTTATTATAAATTTAAGGTAAATTTAAGGTTTTAATTAGTTCTATGAAAGGTTGATTTGCTAACATGGCAATGAATCTGAAAAAGAGCTAATTTTTTTATTTTAATAAGTAATTTAAAAATTTTTAATAAAGGATAAATAAATGAGAAAAGACCCATTAATTATAGATAAAGTGAAGGCAAGATATAAATATATTTTTTATAAAAAATATATTTATGAAGAATTTGTTAATAGCTTTGAAATTAAAGGTGATGAATCAATTTTAGATTTTGGGTGTAAGTTTGGATATATCTCATATATTTGTTCAAAAAAATTGGATACTGGAAAAATATCTTGCATTGATTTTACTTCAAAGTGGCTTTTAGAGGCAAAAAAAGATTATAAAATTTTGATAACATCGACTTCGCTCTTTATAATCAGTCTTACAAATTTAATCACAATCAATTTGATTTAATAATTTGTAATTATTGTTTAAATGCTATCTCTGATAATCAATTGAGTCAAATATTAAAGAATTTTGCATTATCTCTAAAGCTCAATGGAAGAATAATTATTAGAGAATCAAGTGCTGATTTAGATAAAATAAGAAGATTAAAACAAACTGCTAAATCTTTTGATTTAGTTTTAAAAAATAATTTAATAAAGGATGTCCCATTTTTGGGGAATTCAATTGAAATTAAATATATAAAAAATGGAGTTAGTTAGTATGGTGTTAACAATAGGTTTTATAATCCTTAGTGTAATTTTAGTTATTTCTTTATTTACTATTTTAGTGTTATCTTTAATATTTTTTAGTAATAAAACAAGAAATAAGCAAAATAATGGAGTAAAGAAAAAAATAAAGGAAGGGATTATTTTGTTCTTTGTAATAGCTTTTTTAAATATTAGCTTAGTATTTTTTTCTCAAATTCTCGCATCAACACCTAAGATTATTACTGAAGAAAAAAATAGTGTTTCAGAGTTAATAAAAGTAGATCTTAATGGAAGAAAAGAATGGATTAGCATTAGAGGGAAAAATAAAGATAATCCAATACTTTTATTTTTAGCAGGAGGACCAGGTGGGTCACAAATGGCTGCAGTAAGGTACGATTTAGCAGCACTTGAGGACTCTTTTATCGTAGTAAATTGGGATCAGCCGGGTTCGGCTAAGTCTTATTCTGCAAATAAAGGTAAAGAGATTACTCTAGATACTTATCTAGAAGATGGCGTTGAACTTACAAAATATTTAATTAATCGCTTTAGTAAAGAAAAAATCTATTTAGTTGGAGAATCTTGGGGTAGTGCATTAGGTTTGTTATTGGTTGATAAAAATCCATCTTTATATTATTCCTTTATAGGAACAGGACAAATGATTAACTTTAAGGAAACTGAAATACAAGATTATAATAAAGTTCTTGAATTAGCAAAAGAAAGAGGTCAAAAAGAAGTTGTAGAAAAATTAATAAAAAATGGAATTCCTCCTTATTTTGGAAAAGATGTAACTTGGAAAAGTGCAACTTATTTAAACTATTTAAGTACAGAAATGCAGCGAAATCCTTTAATTAAAAACTCTGGGTATAATACATTTAGGGATGTTTTTTCTCAGGAATATGGAATTATTGATAAGATAAATTATTTTAGGGGCATAATTAATACATTTAATTCTGTATATCAACAGCTTTATGAAATAGATCTTAGAAACGATGTTAAAAAAAGTGAAGTACCTGTTTATTTCTTTGTTGGAAGACATGATATTAATGCACCAACTTCTTTAGTTGAAGACTATTATAATATTTTTGAAGCACCCCAAAAAGAGATAGTTTGGTTTGAAAAATCTGGGCATAGTCCATGGATAAATGAAAGTGATAAATTTATTAATGAACTTAAAATGAAATTTAATGAACATAGATAATAAAGGAAGAAAAATATGAAAAAAAGAAATTTAATAGGATTAAGTTTAATTGTAGTATTAATATTTAGTTCTTGTATCCTTACTAGTGGAAGTATTTATATAAAAGAAAACTATGTAAATAGAGGTTTCGATATCTCATTTCTGCAATGGAGCAATCAAAAGGATTGTAAAATTGAGTTAAATCGAAATGATAAACTGAAAGTTGAAATTGATTGCTATGAAGGTAAAATTGCTCTTGAAATAATAGATAATTATGGCAATAAAGAATATATGGGAAATGGATTAAATGATGCTTATTTTATAGTTGCAGTATCAAATACTAGTCAATATCATATCAATATTAAAGGATACAGAGCCTCTGGTAATATTAAAATTAATAAGCTTTAATGATATAAAATTCAATTTTTTATTACATAAAAAATCTTATATTCTATAAGAAAAAAGTTCCATTATCTTTAAAAATTTTACGCACTTGTAATAATTTTTTTATTATAGTATGATTAAATCATTGCTAATAAACAAATTAAAAATTAAAGCTATTTTTAGTTTATTACAATTCATAATTATATATACATAGTTGATGAAGTAACTGCTTGAGTATTTGATTTATGAGCTAGTACATGTTTTATTAAATAGGTACTAATAAATAAGTCGTTTTGAAGAAATTGTAAGTGAAAAATCTAAATATTATAGAACTGGGGCTTGGTTAGGACTACTTGTCATGACCTGTACTATTTTTTAAGTGGTACAATTCGAGCAAACGCGAAGTTTAAGCGCTCTAACTCTAACAAAAAATAGGGTTAGTAGCGTTTTTTTTGGCTTAATTATTACAGTAATTATAGGATTTGCAGAATCCTTTTTAACAAAAGCCTATTACCCTAAGTTAATTTTTTAATAACTAAATTAGTTGGTTAGATTAATTTTGAATATTGAATGAATAAAATTTGTTTAATATAAACATAATTTACCTAACTATTATTAAAATATAAAATTTAAAAGTAGTTTAACTACAAGTTAAATATATTAGGAGTAGAGTATGAAAAAAAGTAAAATCATTTTATTAAGTGTATTAATGATCAGTTTATTTTTTATTGGGTGTAACAATAAAGACCAAACAACGATGGAAAAAATAAAAGACAAAGGGGAGATGACTTTTGCAATGACAGGAGGATATCCACCATTCAATTTTATTAATGAAGATGGAAATTTAGATGGTTTTGATATTGATATAGCTAACGCTCTTGCTAAAGAAATGGGAGTTGAAGCAAAACCAATTACTACTGCTTGGGATGGTATTATTGGAGGATTATTAAGTAAAAGATTCGATACTATTATCGGAAGTATGGCTATAACAGAGGCGAGACTCGAAAAAGTAAATTTTACTAATCCATATTATTATGATGGTGCACAATTTTTTACTTCTTCAAATTGTGATTTAAAGAGCATAAAAGATTTAAAAGATGGAAAAGTTGGAGTAGTTACAGGAACTACATATCATAATGCTTTAACTGAAATGGATAATATAGCTCAGATAATGCAGTTTGAAAGTGATGTTGATAATATAATGGCACTTGAACAAAATAGAATTGATGGCTTAGTTACAGGTAGATTTGTTGGACTTCAAGCTCCTGAGAAATATGGTGTGGATTTAGTACCAGTTGGAGAAATGTTATATTCTGAAGATATTGGAATAGCTGTTAGAAAAGAAGATAAAGACTTCTTAGATTCTTTAAATAAAGCACTAAAAACTATTGTAGAAAATGGTACTTACGAAAAAATAAGTTACAAATGGTTTAATACAAATATTTTAGAGAAGCAATAGGAGTTTCTAATGGATTTAATTATCGAGATTTTTAATCCTCTAAAAGAATTCTTTTTAGTGGTACTAAAATATGCACCAAAATTTGATAAAGCAGTAATTTTAACATTAGAACTTTCTGTTTTTTCAATTTTACTTGGAACTGTAATAGGTTTAATTGTAACATCATTAAAATTAACTAAATTTAAGTGGCTACAAAAAATAGCCTATACTTATATTTCGATTGTAAGAGGAACTCCGCTCCTCTTACAATTGTACTTTATTTTTTTTGGATTACCTTTGATTGGGTTAGAGTTTAATTCATTTACTTCAGCCACTATTGGTTTAGCTTTTCATAGTGGTGCCTATATTAGTGAGATTTTTAGAGGCTCAATTGTTTCAATTCATTATGGGCAAGAAGAAGCAGCAAGAGCTTTAGGTATGAGTAAAATTCAAGCTTTTGTACATATAATTTTACCACAAGCTTTTAAAAGATCAGTTCCAGCACTTGGAAATCAATTTATTATAGCAGTAAAAGATTCCTCATTAGCAAGTGTAATTACAATTACAGAAATAACCCTGACTGCAAGACAATTTAGTGCAGCAACTTATAATCCATTTCCAATCCTCTTTATAGCAGGTGTTTATTATTATGTGATTATTACTTTATTGTCAAAATCACTTAAATGGTTAGAAAGGAGACTTAGAGTCGATGAAAGATAAATTAATGATAAAAGTTGAAGGATTACATAAATATTTTGGAGAATTAGAAGTATTAAAAGGTATAGATTTAGATGTTCATGAGGGTGAAGTTATAAGTATTATTGGAGGGAGTGGTTCAGGTAAAAGTACCCTTCTTAGATGTATTAATTTTTTAGAATATAAAAATAAAGGAAACATATACGTTAATGGAAAGAAAATCAAAAGAAGTGCTGCTGATATAAATAAATTAAGAGAGCAAGTTGGAATGGTTTTTCAACGATTTAATTTATTTCCACATAAAACCGTTTTGAAAAATGTAATGGTTGGTCCAACTGTTATAAAAAAAGAAAATAAAATCAAAGCAAGAGAAAAAGCTCTAAAGTTATTAGAAAGTGTAGGTCTAGAAGATAAAGCTGATGTATATCCTGCAATGCTCTCTGGTGGGCAACAGCAAAGAGTTGCTATAGCAAGAGCTCTTGCTATGGAGCCTGAAGTATTGCTTTTTGATGAACCAACTTCAGCCTTAGATCCTGAGTTGGTTGGTGAAGTATTACAAGTTATAGATAAATTAGCAAAACAAGGAATGACAATGTTGATAGTAACACATGAGATGGGATTTGCAAGAGAAGTCTCAGATAGAGTTGTATTTTTACATGAAGGTAAAATTGAAGAAAGTGGAACACCAGAAGATATATTTGAAAGACCACAAAGTGAAAGGCTTCAAGCATTTATTGCTAGTATTTGGTAAAAAAGGAGATAATCTATGAAATATATTAAAGCACTAATATCATATTATAAAAGTGATGAATATAAAAAGAGTAGAAGAATAGCATTAAAAATTCATTATCAAATTCAAAACGCTAGTGGTATTCATTTTATGAGTTTCTTATAAAATATAGAGCTATATTATAATTAAAAACATCTGTTTCCACACAAATATAAAATAAGCAGTTTTTAGCTTGATAGTAAATATAGCAATTACCTTATTTTTTAAATTAAATCTTTTAAAAAAATAATGTTATTCATTTCATATTATTTCAAAAAATTAATAGAAATAATTAAAAAAAGTTAAATTTTGTTATTTATTTCTAACACTTTTAATTTTTTTTATAAGAATTAAATTTAATTAGTATTAAACAGAAAAAATTACTATAATAATCAATACTTGAATAAATATATAATGATTAATATACTGCTCTTTGGATAAAAGAGGTTGATATGGAAACATTTATATGTGCATTTGGAACAGATGATGGAATTGATTTTACTAATAGGCATTTTGGTGATTCAAATAGATTTGATATTTACAAGATTGATGAAAAAACTGTTACCTTTGTTAAACAAATTGATAATAATAGTGAAGAAGAAAAAGAACATGCAGATGCTAATAAAGCAAAAAGTATAGCTCAAATTCTTAAGGCCCAAGGCGTTCAAGTTGTTTTTGCAAAACGCTTTGGACCAAATATAATAAGGATTAAAAAGAAATTTGTTTGTATAAAAGCTACTAATTTAAATATTAGTGAAATGCAAAAAATAACTGTAAATAATATATCACTACTTAATGACCTTTATAAAAAAGGAGAAGAAAGAGGTTATATTGTTGAAACAAATTCTATATTAAAGATAGTCAATTTAAATAACAAAAATATTTAATTAAAGAGCAAAAACAATTATGAATTTAAAGCAAATTTAGCTATAGCAATAGAGTGAATTTCAGTTGTATCAAAAACTTCAATATCCAGATCTTTTTGTTTAATTAAGAGTGGGATTTCTGTACAACCTAAAACAACGCCTTCAATACCTTGTTTTTTAAATTTATTTATTATTGAAATATATTTTGTTTTACTTTCTTCTTTGATTATACCTCTTACTAATTCATTATATATAACATTATGAATGAATTGACGATCTTCAGTGTTGGGTATTAAAACTTCAATATTATTATCATTTAAAATAGTTTTATAGAAAGTACCTTCCATTGTAAATTTAGTCCCTAGCAACAAGACTTTTTTAACATTTTTTTTAATTGCTGCTTTTGCTGTAGCTTCTGCAATATGAACTACTTTTAAATTAGTTCCTTTTTCTATATCACTAGCCATTAAGTGCATAGTATTTGTACAAATTGCAATAAAATCGGCTCCTGCATTTTTTAAATCATTTGCTTTATTTACCATTAAAGAAGTTAACTTTTCCCATTCATTATTATGTTGTAATTTTTCTACTTCATCAAAGTCAAACGAATAAATTAAGCATTTAGCACTATGCGAACCACCTAATTCTTTTTTTACTTCTTCATTAATAATTCTATAATATTCAAGAGTTGATTCCCAACTCATTCCCCCAATTAATCCAGCTGTTTTCATATATTTTATTCCTTTTATGATATTTTACATTTATTTTTTATTTAAATAAATCATAAATATAAAAAAATGAAAAATATAAATGATTTATAAATATTAAATCAATTTAAAAGGAGCTTTTTAAATTTAGAATAATAATAAACCCGGTATAAAAAAGTTTTGCATTAGTAATAAAGTTAAAATATTATATAAATGAGGCTAAGATGAAAAATAGAAAAGAAATAATTAATTTATGGTTTAATATGTGGATAGAAAAAAATGATGAACTAATGGATAATGTTTTCGATACAAATGCACTATATATTGAATGTTATGGCCCGGAATATAAAGGGTTAGAAATAATTAAAAAATGGTTTTATGAATGGAATAAGGATAATGCAGTATTAAAATGGGAAATTAAACAAATACTTAATGATAATAATCAAAGTGTTGTTGAGTGGTTTTTTGAATGTAAAATGAAAAATGATAATGCTCCTTCAAGTTTTGATGGACTATCATTAATTAAATGGACAAATGATAATAAAATAAAATCTTTAAAAGAATATTCTTCAAAGCATGAACATTATCAACCCTATTTTTTAACAAATGAAGAAATATTTATCAAATAGTAAAAGATACTTTTGATTTAAAATGTACTTTTTTTTGTCTAGAAAAAGAATGATTAATTTATCTGAGGTTAAAGAGAAACAAAAAGATCCCCAATATATTAATAATGCTCAAAATTATATCTTTAAAAAGATAAAATAAGTTTAAAGATACTTATATTAAGTAGTTTTTTATTTCTTTGACACATTAAGGATATAACTGAGTAATATTTTGTATAAATTAAAAAATATTTTTTAATAATATACTTTTCATGATAATATAAATTAATTTGAAAAAAGGAATCTAATAATTAATAAAGATCAAAATAACGTGAAACTTGGGAAAAATGAAAATCTAAATAAAATTAAATCTAGTGAAATTTCGCAAAAAGGAAGAAAAATATTTTCTATTATTAGAGAAGATGATGGAACTAAAAAAAGTGTCTTTTCTAAAATTAAGTTTAATGTATTTATGTTAAAAGCAAAAAATCAAATTAAGAAAGCATCGCATGAAATTAATAAACAACCACTTAATTCATTTTCTTCTATCTCTGAAAAAGACCTGTTACAATTAAAAAATTATATTTACTCATTAGGAATTGTTTACAAGTCCCTTTGCTATTTTATTGGATTTTCCATGCTTAAGAGTTGGAATTTATATACTGAGACGAGTTACTAGACAACAGAAAAATAATTTCACGAATCCTTGTTAGTTTATTCCCAAAGGAATAATATATTAATTATGGGTAGAAAAAG
>RZYO01000012.1 GCA_009930325.1 Spirochaetia bacterium
TGATAATCCTAGAATATCAAAACAAACAATTGAAAAAGTTAAAAAAGTTGCTAATGATTTAGGTTTTGAAAAAAATAATAATGCAAGATCCTTATCAACTTCAAAAACAGGCAACATTGCTTTAATTTATGAAAGTTCATTTGATTCTAATGGCTCTAGAGCTTATATTGACCAATTG
The DNA here is from genome assembly GCA_009930325.1 of Spirochaetia bacterium. Lineage (GTDB taxonomy): Bacteria > Spirochaetota > Spirochaetia > Sphaerochaetales > Sphaerochaetaceae > Pleomorphochaeta. The sequence continues at coordinate 179 of RZYO01000012.1, forward strand.
TTTTTAAATTTACGTCATGAATTAAATAAAAAGAATTTAGATACTATCATTTGTGAAGCAACTAATTTTTCAACCAACTCAAGTAACTCAATTAGATTAATAAAACAAAGAAAAATAGATGGCTTACTATTTTTACATGATTCAATTAGCAGAGAAGATAGAGAATATGCAAAGAAAATGAATATACCTGCTATCAACATTCATATTAAACCCGAAAACAATAGTAACATTGATTATTTTGTCACTGATAATATCCATGGTGGCTATTTAGCTGGTAAACACTTATATGAGAAAGGCTGCAGAAAAATATTAATCATATCTTGCTCTTCAAATATCGGAAAAGAGCATACTGAAAGAACTCAAGGCTGTAAAAAAGCCTTTCTTGAAAAAGGTATTGAAATCTCTCAACCATGTATTATTTCAATAAATACTAATTTCTACAGTGGATACCAATTTGCAATTAACAATTATGAATTTATTTCAAAATTTGATGGAATATTTGCACAAGCAGATGTTATAGCCGCAGGAATTATTGCTGGATTAAAAACTGTTAATATTTCAGTTCCAAATGATATCAAAATTATAGGTTATGATGATTGTTTATACAGCACTCTTTTTAATCCTTTCTTAACAACTATTCATCAACCAAAAGAAGAAATAACAAAAAAAGTTATTGAACGACTCACTCAATTGTTAAAAGAAAATAAACAAAACAATAACGAATTTATACATTCACAATTAAAACCGACTCTTGTAATAAGAGAATCGACATGAGAAAACAAATTCAAAGAGGGAAAAAAGAATGGTTAAAATTAAAAAATTTTCAATTGTATTAATATTTTATTAAAATCTCATTGGATAAAAGAACAAATTATTAAGAATTATTAAATAGAGACAAAGATTCTGTCAAAGAAAAAAAAAGGATTATTATGAATAATTTAATTATAGAAAAAAAATTTTTCCCATCTTCAAATTCTGAAAAACAAATTTATGAAACGCTTTTCCATGTTGCTAATGGGTACATAGGAACAAGAGGTTCTCTTGAAGAATCTCCAATTCATCCTGGAACTTATATAAATGGAGTATATGAAGAAATAGACTTAGAACATGCAGAACCTCTTTTTGGTCTTCCTAAAAAGAAAGATAGTATTGTAAATATTGGCAATCTCCAAGGATTAAATATTTACATCAATAAAATTAAAGTTGATTTTTCAAAATGCCACGTTTTAAATTTTTATCAATATTTAGACATGGAAAAAGGAGTTTTATCAAGAAATACGACATACAAAGATATTAATAACAATGAAATAACAATAAATACTGATAGATTAGCAAGTTTTACACACCCAAATTTAATTCATTTTTCCTATTCAATAAACATTAACAATGATAAAGAATTATGTGTTGAAAGCTTTACAACAAATAAAGTTTCTAATTATGTAAAAAAAGATGATCCTAGAGCTAATCATAAGGTTCTTGCTCCAATTATTCCACAAAGTTCAACAAACACTACTCTAACTTCAGAAATAAACAATAGTAAAATTAAAATACTAGTAAAAGTACATTACATTACCAATCACAATAAAAATATAGTACATGATGAAAATACTATAACTTGTACTATTAAAAACAAATCCTCAATATATTTCGAAAAGAATGTTCTAATCTCTGACAGCATAAGAAAGTTAAATATAGATTCTAAAGAAATTTATTTTGATGATTATAAATTAAAAACAGAACAAGAAAATTATTTAAAAAAATTCTGGGATATTTCTAAAATAACAATAGGAAATGATGATCAACTTGAAAAAGGTCTAAATTATAATCTCTTCCAATTAGAACAATCAAGAAGCATTGATTGTTATGGACACCTTGGAGCCAAAGGACTAAGTGGTGAAGGTTATGAAGGACATTATTTTTGGGATACAGAAATGTATTGCCAGCCATTTTTTACTTTAACAAATCCTCAAATTAGTAAAACCTTATTAAAATTTAGATATAATCAAATGAATCAAGCTAGAGATAATGCAAAAAGAATGGGACATAAAAAAGGCGTTTTATTCCCTTGGAGAACAATTTCAGGAAAAGAATGTTCAGGATTTTTTCCAGCAGGAACAGCACAATATCACATAAATTGTGCTATTGCATATGCAATTATTATGTATTATAGAGTCACAGATGATAAAGAATTTATGCTAAACTATGGAATGCAAATGTTATTAGAGATATGTAGACTATTTATTGATTTAGGTAATTTTTATGAAGATAGATTTGAAATTCATGAAGTAACAGGCCCTGATGAATATACATGTCTTGTAAGTAATAATTATTATACAAATGTCTCAGTAAAATATGATTTAGACAATTTATTACAAATATCAAATAGTTTAAACTTCAAAATTGATGAAGATGAATTAATTATATTTAAAAATGCAGCTGATAAAATGTATCTTCCAAAATCAGAGAAATTAAAAATTTGTCTTCAAGATGATAGTTTCATTGAAAAGCCAATTTGGGATTTAAAAAATACCGATGAAAAAGAGTTCCCACTTCTTCTAAATCATCACCCTTTAGAATTATATCGATATCAAGTTTGCAAACAACCAGATGTAGTATTAGCGAACACTTTATACCCAAATTATCAAACAAAAGAATATATTGAAAATAGTTATGAATATTATAAAAAAATAACAACCCATGACTCTTCTCTTTCTCCAACTGTTTTTAGTATTGCTGCTTCAAGATTAAATAAAAATAACGAGGCACTTAATTTCTTTGGAAACTCTGCTCTTTTAGATTTAGAAAATTTAAAAAAGAATACTGAAGATGGAATACATACTGCTAATATGGGCGGTTGTTACCTTGCAATAATATTTGGTTTTGCTGGATTGAAAATAAAAAACAACATCCTTTCAATAAATCCTATATTACCTAAAAATTGGACTAATTATTCATTTAATTTATTTTTTCAAGGATCAAGAATAAATTTTATTATAAAAAAAGGCAATGGAGAAATAATTAGTAACCAAGACATAGAAATAGAAGTAAACGATAAAATCACAACAATAAAAGGATGTTCAGAAAATGAATATTAATGCAATAATTTTTGATTTAGATGGGGTTATTTGTCATACTGATAAATTTCATTATTTAGCATGGAAAAAGATTTGTGATGAAAATAATTTGATATTTAATAAAAATATAAATGAAAAGCTAAAAGGCGTTTCAAGAATAGAATGTTACAATATTATATTAAAAGAAAACAATAAATTTGATAATGAAGATAATAAAATTTCAATAACAAATAAAAAAAATGAATATTATAAAGAATATTTATTAAATATGGATAAATCATATCTAAGTGAAGATGTAAATTATACTCTAAAAAAGCTTAAAGAAAAAAAAATACTTATGGCAATCGGCTCTTCAAGTAAAAATGCAAAATTAATATTGGAAAAATTAGGGTTACAAAACTTTTTCGACGCTGTTAGTGATGGTAATGATATAAAATTCTCAAAACCAAACCCTGAAGTATTTATAAAAGCCTGTCAAAAATTGAATATGGAAGCCTCAGAATGTGCTGTTGTAGAAGATGCCTTTAGTGGTGTTCAAGCGGCGTTAAATGCAAAGATGACTGTATTTGCTTACAATCAAGAACATACAACTTTCAATAATGGAAATGTTATAAAAATAAATAATATTTCAGATATTTTAAATTATATAAACTGATTAATTAAAATCTTAATATATTTAGTACAAATTAAAAAACAAATAGCATTAATTTCTTTACACAAATTCATTTTTCTATAGTATAATTTCCTCATGCAAGAAATACCAATAAACACCTATTCTTCACCAACTGTAATTCTAGATTTAATTTACAGATTGAAAGTTAAAGACGTTATGTATAAAGATTTAGTTTGTGCTAGTATGAACTCTTCTTTAAGAGAGATACAACATCTAATGAAAAAAGAAAAAATAACTGGAGTACCAATTGTTCAAGGCAAACGTCTAATTGGCTTAGTTTCAATGGATGATATTATTCAAGCTTTAGATAAAGGATATATAGAAGAACCTTGTAAAGCATATATGAGCAGAAATATTATTGTTTTAGAAGATGATATGCCAATCTCTTTTGCAATAAATTATTTTGATAAATTTTCATTTCATAGATTCCCAGTATTAAACAAGAAAAAAGAATTAGTTGGAATGATTACCTCAAGAGATATCTCTGCTACCCTTTTAGTAGAAATAAACAGAGAAATGGAAATACTTGAAAAATCACAAGCAAGTAACAGACCAACACAACCCAATAATATAAATGGTGAAGTCCATAGCTATAATATTATAAAACATGATTTTGAAAATGCAGGATATGCAAGTACCCAAATAAAGAAAAAACTAAAAAATGGTGGTGTTGCAACTCCGATAATCAGACGTGCAGCTATAGCCTCATATGAAATGGAAATGAATATTGTTGTCCATTCAAATGGAGGGCAATTAATAGCCACATACACTCCTGATAAAGTTGTAATTTCTGCACAAGATAGAGGACCTGGAATAAAAGATTTAGAAAAAGCACTTACTCCTGGATGGTCAACAGCTAATGACTGGATTAGATCCTTAGGATTTGGAGCTGGTATGGGACTTCCAAATGTAAAAAATGTAAGTGATGATTTTTCAATTGAAAGTAGTACAAAAGGCACAACAGTAACTTGTACAATAAATTTACAAAAAAAAGACGAGGAAAAATAAATGACTGTAAAAGATCTTACAAAGATTGATGGATTTAAAACTGAATTATTAAGTGATGAAACACTTGAAGTAAAAACAGCATATACTGGAGATTTATTAAGTGATGTAATTGCAAATGTAGAAGAAGATAGTGTATTAATAACAATTCAAGCACATAAAAATACTATTGCAGTATGTTCTCTCTCTTCAATGCCTGCAATTATTATTTGCAATGGACGAAGTTGCCCAGATGACATGATAAAAGCAGCAAGAGAAAATGATATTTCAATATTTTCTACCGACGATACTCAATTTTTGGCAAGCGTAAAAATAGCAAAAGCACTAAATTTATAATTTTATGAAAATAAAACTAGATTTACACAATCACAGTTGTTTATCCCCTTGTGGAAGCGATGATATGTTACCCTCTCTTTTAGCTTTTGAAGCTATGGAGAAATCAATAGACATATTGGCTTTAACAGATCACAATTGTACAAGAAATCTAGAACCTTTTGGCCAAGCATGCGAGCTTTGTCAAATCCTTCCCATTTTTGGTATGGAAGTCAATACAATTGAAGATGTACATGTACTTACCTTATTTAAAAATATAGAAGATGCTCAAGAATTTGGTTTTTATATTGAAACTCTATTACCAAACATTAAAAATGACCCAAAACTATTTGGTAATCAAAACATTGTTGATATTGAAGGGAACATAATATCTACTTTTAAAAAATCCTTATTAACAACATGTGGAATTTCATTAGAAGATGTAATTAGTGAATGTTTATCACGAGATGGTTTAGTTATCCCAGCACATATTGATAAAAATGCAAATAGTATATTAGCTAACCTTGGGTTTCTTCCTGATTTGGATTATTCTGCATTAGAGGCAATTAGACCATCTCAAATAAAAGAGAGATATAACAAAACAATTATTCAAAGTTCAGATGCACATTATTTAGAACATGTTGGAAGAAGGTCTTGTTTCCTTGAAGTAGAAGAAATATCATATGAAGGCTTAAAACAAGGCTTAATAGATGGAAAAGTTTCTTACATACAATAAAAAACCCTTTCGTAAATTAAACAAAAAAATGTTTATACAAAAGGGTTATTATTTTTCTAAATTTCAGTTTCTATTTATTTCTACCACCAAATATTCTCAACAAAAATAAGAATAAATTAATAAAATCAAGATATAATGTTAATGCTCCATATATACTTGCTCTATGATAATCAATATCACTCATACTTGATAAAAATTGGTCATTGGTTCTCTTTATTTTCTGTACATCCCATGCAGTTAAACCTAAAAATGCAGCCACTCCAATTAAAGAAATAAAGTAATCTAAAGCAGAAGATTTAAAGAAGAAATTTAATAACATTGTTACAATTATTCCCCATAAAGCCATTCGTGAATAATAACCCACGCCTGATAAATCTTTTGTAGTAAATTGAGCATAAGCTGCCATTCCAACAAACATTAATGCTGCAGTTAAAAAAGCCAAAAATATAGTTTGGATTTGAAATGCATAAAAAATAGTGCTAAAAGTAACGCCAGTTACAAAAGCATAAGCTAAAAAAGCCAAAGTCGAAGCATTTTTACTTAAATTTTGTATTCTACTAGATAAATAAATTACCAATCCAATTTGGACAAAAAATAACATCATAAAGGATAATCGATTTGATAGTAATGCTGTCATCAACCCTTGGTTATTTGCAACTCCATAAGCAGTCAATGCAGTTAAACCTAAGCCAGCACTCATCCATGCATATACATTTTTTACAATACTTCTTTCACGAAGTTTTATATCGCTAGCTGAAGCAAAATTAATATTATTTGCCATTATGGCCTCCTCTAATATCTTTGTTATAAAGGTAAATCCTTTATTAAAAATCGTCAAGTTATTATATAATTTTATATACTTAAATATATCTTTTTTTTTATAATTAATTATAATATAAAGAAATATAGAATGTGTTTTTTATGTGAATATTTTCTATTTAAAAAAATTAACTAATCCATTAGTTTAAAAAATTTTACTTCAATGCTATAATTAAAAAAGCATGAGAAAAATACTATACATTTATTCTTTATTATTAATTTTTCTACTCTCTTCCTGTCAAAGTGTTGAGATAGTTTCTATATCTGAAAAGCAGACTCAAGTCTCAGATATTAGAGATTATATTTTAATGCAAAGTATAAACAATTTAGATACAACATCTTTTTCAAAACTATCTCTGAATCAAATCATTGGAGAATCTTATGCAAATTTAGATTTGCAACGAAATGAAATACCCTATTTAAATTCTAATTTAATTAGTTTTAAAGCTCAAATACAAAAGGCTTACATTAAATCTCTTTTCGAAATACAAACAGTATTAAAAATATATGCAAAAAAAATTAAATATCCTTTGTTATATCCAAATGTTAATAACAAATACATAATTAATAAAAAAAGTTCAACAGTTTTATTTGAACAATATAGAGATGAGCTTTATCTTGAAATTGAAATCATTCTTGATAAGAATCTTACAGATATCCATTCACTCTATACTCAAATGGCAAAAGAATATAATATATATTGTAATGGATTACAAAATCTTAACAGACAAAGTCCCCCTTTAATTTCTACTAATATTTTACCTAGAATGAAAACAATATTTATAAAAACTTTACTAACTGAATTAAGTAATAATGAATTAGATTTACAGCTTATAAATATTGAAATAGACCCAACAAAAATAAATATAAACAAAACTGGGAATTAACAATGCCAACAACAACACTATTTTCTAAAGAAAATCCTGATAATCAACCTTTAGCCGCAAGAATGCGCCCAAGAAATTTAAATGAATATATTGGCCAAGACCATATTGTTGGAAAAGGAAGATTATTACGTCGAGCTATTCAAGCTGATCAATTATCATCTGTAATATTTTATGGACCACCAGGAACAGGCAAAACAACCTTAGCAAGAGTAATTGCAAATACTACAAAAAGTCACTTTACAACATTAAATGCTGTTCTCTCTGGTGTAAAAGAATTAAGAGAAGAAATTGAAAGAGCAAAAGATAGAAGAGACTTTTATCAGACAAAAACTATATTATTTGTCGATGAAGTACATCGATGGAATAAAAGCCAACAAGATGCTCTTCTTCCTTGGGTTGAAAACGGAACTTTCATTTTAATTGGAGCAACAACTGAAAATCCATTTTTTGAAGTCAATGCAGCATTAGTAAGTAGATCCAGAATTTTCCAATTAAAAACACTAAAAGACGAAGATTTATTTAAGATTGCCCAACAAGCGTTGAAAGATAAAGAAAGGGGTTATGGTAATTTCAAAATTTCATTTGAAGAAGGGGCTCTTGAACATTTAGTTGATGTTGCAAAAGGTGATGCAAGAAGCATATTAAACTCATTACAATTAGCAATTGAAACTTCAGTTGATAGTTTTCCACCTCCATTAAATACAGAAATATATATTACCAAAGAAACAGCTGAAGAAAGTATTCAACAAAAAGCAGTATTATATGATAAAGAAGGAGATTATCATTATGATGTAATATCAGCTTTTATAAAAAGCATTAGAGGCAGTGATCCAGATGCAACATTATATTGGCTTGCAAAAATGATAAGTGCAGGCGAAGATCCAAGATTTATATTTAGAAGAATGCTTATTAGTGCGGCCGAAGATGTTGGTTTAGCAGACCCAATGGCAATTACTGTAGTTAATTCAGATGCTAGTGCATTTGATAGAATTGGTTTACCAGAAGGAAGGTTTCACCTAACACATGCAGCGCTTTATCTATCAACATGTGATAAAAGTAATAGCACTTTATCCTTTTTTGATGCCTTAAAAACTGTAGAAAAAGAAAAACAAGATGCCGAGGTTCCAAATCATCTAAGAGATTCTTCAAGAGACAAGGAAGGCTTTGGCCATGGAGAAGGATATTTATATCCTCATGCGTATAAAGATCATTTTGTAGCTCAACAATATTTACCAAATTCTCTTCAAGGTAAAATATTTTATAATCCAGGTGACTTAGGGTATGAAAAGAAAATTAAACAAAATGTATTATCAAAAAGAGAAGCTCAGTTAGAGGCAACTTTAGAAGATGCTTTTATCGAAAATTTAACCTTTTCACCAAACGATAAAGATAGAGAAAGATGGTTAATGAGAACAACAAGTGAAAGAGGTGCCCTTTTAGAAAAAATCAAAGATACATTATATAGTAAAATTAATATTCTAAGATCTGATAGAATATTAATTCTAGGAGCTGGTCATGGATTATTACTTTGGCAAGCTTTTAGACAAACCCCAGAAGGCTTTGTTTGTGCCCAAGTAAATAACACTGAACAATTTGATTATATTACTCATTACAGCTCTAAATTAGATGAAATCAATAGACCCTTTATTAGAAAAGCTGAAATTAATGATTTTATTAAAGAATTAGACAAAGATTTATTTTTTGAACACATTATCTTAAGAAATCAATTTTCAGATTTTTCTAAAATTGAACCTTTATTAGAGTTGATAAGTACAAAATTAGCACCTAAAGGAAATATATTATTAGCACAAACAATTGCAAGTGAAGGTTCTAGACTATCAAATTTCTTAATTAATCCCGAAGCAAAAGCCTTAATATTCGCCTGTGAACAAATTATTTATGAAAATACAAAAACAGGTATATGTGGTTGGAATATTGATGATTTAATAAATTTATTTAAAACAAATGGATTCGAATGTGATACATCCATTCTATCACAAAAAGAATTAAGATATGTAAATTCTAAAGACATTACTAGATGGATTGAAAAAACTTATGCACCAACATTAAATACGTTAAAAATTGAATTTGATAAAAAAGATTTAGAAAAAACAATTATAATGGAATTAGCAAATAAAAATATTAATTGGTATCATAAAGTTGCAGTTATAAAATTACTAAAAAATAATAAAAAAATTAAAGAAAAAAAAGAAGAAATAGGAGAAAAAGAATGGAAAGTAATACATAAAAAAATTAAATAATTATATTTTTTTTATGAAACCCCTAGACAAAAATATTCTTTTTTGGCATATTTATTCGAGTTAAGTGACTTAACAAAGATTAGATGCGAAAGTAGCTCAGTGGTAGAGCTCCACCTTGCCAAGGTGGATGTCGCGGGTTCAAGTCCCGTCTTTCGCTTATAAAAAATTGCCTAATTAAAGGCAATTTTTTTTATTCTCATATTAACTATTCTTTATCAAAATGAACATCCATTTGAGGAAATGGTACTGAAATATTTTTCTCTGCAAGTTTATCAACAACTTCACTATTAAACCTATATAGAACAGGCCAATAATTAGAAGGCAATACCCAAGGTCTTACAACAAAGTTAATTGAAGAATCTCCTAATTCTGAAATCTCAACAGTTACTCCCAAATCTTGAATTACTTCTGGATATGAATTAATTAAATCACTTAATACTTGTTTTGCAACTTTTAAATCACAATCATAAGGAACGCCTACAATAATATCAACACGACGCTTATCAATATCAGAAAAATTAGTAACTGGAGCGCCCCAAACAATATTATTACTAACTGTTATATTTTTACCATCAGGAGTACTAAGTCTAACGCTCATTAAATCCATACTCTTTATGGTACCAGCTAAAGAACCCAATTGCACATAATCTCCTTTTCTAAATAATTGATTAATAATAATCATAAATCCAGCAAAGAAGTTTGAAATAGAATCTTTTAAAGCTAAGCCTAAAACAACCCCTGTTATTCCAAGACCGGCTATCATAGGTGCCATATTTATTCCAAGTTGAGCTAAAACAGTTACTAAAAGAACTACCCAGCAAAGAATTTTGACAATTTTAATTATATAATCTTGGAATAATTCACTTAACTTTTTGCTTCGTCTTAAAGTTTTCTTAATAATAGAAACAACAATTTTTAAAGCAATCCATCCAATTATCAAAACCAAAATAGCAGAAATAAAATTTTTCAAAAAAGAAAAAAACTCATCAGAGTTCCAAAATGCCAATGAATTAAATAATTTATCTGAAGATGCTTCAGATGCTAATGCAAAAAATAGACTCATAAATAAATCCTCCTAATATTTTTAATTATATATATAATTATCAGAATTTAGCAAAATAAAAAATCATTTATTACTAATAGATATATTATTAATAATAATCTTCATTATTTATTTATCACATCAATAGGGCAATTGATAGATTTCAAAATAGGAAATGCTATTAATGTTAATAAAGCAGAAATAATAAAAATAGTTGAATATCCAATAATTGAAATAAGCGTACCAAGAATAAGTGGGAATATAATAATAGCCAAATTTAACGTTCCTGCAAGTGCGGAATATATAACCCTATTACTCTCATTAGATAATTCAATAAGTGCTGCATCCTCACTTACTATTCTTGCACTTAATGCAAAGCCAATAAAAAAGAAAATACTCAAATATCCATACAAAGATCCAATATTAGAAATTAAAACCGCTAAAAGAGGTAAAAAGAAATGTAATAATATCCTAAATTTTAAAATACCTTTAAATCCACTTTTTTTTATTACTTTTGGAAAAACAAATGAGGCAATAAACATACCACTAATTTGAATAATTAATACTGAACTCAATATTGTACTATCCATTCTAAAAGAATTCTTAGCAAAACCAATGTAGAATGGAATTAGAGTAAGAGCAGCACCCATAATATTAGAATAAATTAGAAATTTAAAAAAGTTTTTATCATTTTTTAATATATTGGGAATATCTTTTAAAACATTTAATAGAGGAACTCTATTACTAACAGCAGAAGGTTTCTCCTCAATAATCCAAAATCCTAATGATGCAACAATTAAAGCAATTGCAGAAAGGGAAAATAATATTACATATTGAAATGGATAACTCCAGTTAGCTAAAATAAATCTTGCAGTTACTACAGATAAAAGCATACCTATGCTAGTAATCATGGACCTTCTTGTAAAAAACCTTATTCTTGTTTCTTTTTTAAATCCACCTAATAAGTAAACATACGGCAAACTTGCAAAAGCTCCACCAACTGAGAAAATTAATAATTCAAAATATAATAACAAAATTATTACAACAAAGCTAAAATTTTTATAAAAAACTAAAGTAATAGCTATACTTATAAGCGACAAAATTCTTAAATTTACTCCAAAAAGAAGATAAGGCTTTTTCATTTTCCTTGAAGATAAAAAACTTGAAAAAAATAATTTTGTTACTACCGGTAAGCCGATAACAATAGCTGACACTATTCCAACATGTATAGAATTGCCACCAATATTTAAGATTAGCGCAGGAATAACGGTATTTACTTCTGTAAATGTTGTTGTTAAAGCTAAAAATATTGCGTGCCACAGAAAGCCTTTATAGTTTCTATCTTTCAAAGCTCACCCCTTTTTAATAATTTAAGTATATTATAGCACTCAAAAAATATAAATGTCATATGTTATTTAAATATCAAAATTCAACACTTGTAGCTTTTGTTACCATGATACAAAATATATAAAATAGTATTTTATAACAGTGACTTTATTACATAATTTTTTTTAAAGTTTAAAATACATATTGATACATATTTTCTTATAAGTAAAAGAAATAAGCACTTATTTTTTTCAAGAAAAAAAATAATAACTTCTGTTGTTAAATTCAATTATATAACTTATCATAAATATATAATTATAAAAAAATCTAGTTTTTATGCTAAGGGAGAATACATGAAATTAACACATATTGTTAAACGCAATGGAAAACTTGAAGTTTACAAAAAAAATAAAATTCTTCAAGCTATTGAAAGTGCCTTTAACGCGAAACAAATAGATTGTTCAAAAAAAACTTTAAATTTATTAGTTAAAGAAATAGAAACTAAACTTTTAGAAGAAAAACAAGAAAATATTGATGTTGAAAGAATTCAAGATTTAGTTGAACAATCTTTGATGGAACATAAATATTTCGATGTTGCAAAGTGTTATATATTATATAGGTCAAATCAAAGTCAAAAGCGAGAAGATAGGAGATTGATTTGTTCTCATTTTAATTTTATTGAATTAAATGATGTACTAAGAGAAGTTCAAAATGAATTTTCTTCAAATCAATATAGTTTAAATTTACTTTATAATAAATATATAGCATTCACTAAAGCTCAGATGACTCAAGAAGATAAATTAAATGCCTTATTAAAAGCAAGCGTTGAACTTACAACAATAGAAGCTCCCGATTGGGAATTTATTGCTGCAAGAATATTATATCTCCAATTTATTACTAATCTAAAAAAATATAAAACCCAATTTGGGTTTGATGGTCTTTATGAAAAAATCTGCTTCATGAGTGAAAATGAGTTATATGGTAAATATATATTAGAAAACTACACTAAAGAAGAAATTGAAAAAGCTGAAACATTTATTGATGAAGATAGAAATAAATTATTTACTTTTAGTGGCTTAGATCTAATGTTAAAAAGATATGTAATTAAAACCCATGACAATAAATTAATTGAAACGCCTCAGCAAATGTATTTAGGTATTGCTTTACATTTAGCAATGAAAGAGACAAAAAATCGATTGGATTGGGTAAAAAAATTCTATGATATGCTTAGCGAGCAAAAAGTAACAATGGCTACACCTACTCTAAGCAATGCAAGAAAACCTTATCATCAATTATCGTCATGCTTTATTGATACTGTCCCAGATTCTTTAGATGGAATTTATAGATCCCTAGACAATTTTGCAAAAGTTAGTAAATTTGGTGGCGGAATGGGATTATATTTTGGAAAAGTAAGAGCTGTAGGCTCTGCAATAAGAGATTTTAAAGGTATTGCTGGGGGAATAATTCGTTGGATTAAATTAGCTAATGATACAGCAGTTGCGGTTGATCAATTAGGAGTTAGACAAGGAGCTGTTGCAGTTTATCTTGATGCTTGGCACAAAGATCTACCAGAATTCTTGCAATTACGAACAAACAATGGGGATGATAGAATGAAAGCTCACGATCTATTTCCTGCTGTTTGTTATCCAAATTTATTTTGGGAAATGGCAGAAAAAGATATTAATGGGACTTGGTATTTAATGTGTCCTTATGAAATCTATAAGGCAAAAGGCTATCATTTAGAAGATTATTATGGAAAAGAATGGGAAGAAAAATATAATAGCTGTATTAAAGATTCAAAAATTTCTAAAAGACCTATAATCGTTAAAGATTTAGTTAGATTGATTTTGAAATCTGCTATTGAAACTGGAACCCCATTCACGTTCAACAGAGATATTGTTAATGAAGCAAATCCTAACAAACATAAAGGTACAATTTATTGTTCAAATTTATGTACTGAAATAGCTCAAAATATGAAGGAAATTAAATTAATTAGTAATGAAATTACAACAGAAGATGGTGATAGTGTAATTGTTGAAAAAACTATGCCGGGTGATTTTGTAGTATGTAATTTAGCCTCTTTAGCCTTAGGAAATATTGATGTTGAAAATCAAAAAGATATTGAAAATACAGTAAACAGTGTAGTTAGAGCATTAGATAATGTTATTGATTTAAATATGTATCCTGTACCATATGCAAAAATAACAAACCAAAAATATAGAGCAATTGGCCTAGGTGTTAGTGGATATCATCATATGCTCGCAAAAAACAAAATTAGTTGGGAAAGCCAAGCCCACTTAGATTTTGTTGATAAAGTTTTTGAATTAATAAATTATAGTGCAATAAAAGCTAGCATGAATATTAGTAAAGAAAAAGGAAGCTATAAGTTATTTAAAGGAAGTGAATGGCAAACTGGTAAATATTTTGAAAGAAGACATTATAATGATGAGAAATGGACTAATCTAAAAAAAGATGTTAATACTTTTGGATTAAGAAATGCTTATTTAATGGCAATAGCCCCTACAAGTAGTACAAGTATTTTAATTGGAACGACTGCAGGATTAGATCCAATAATGAATAAATTCTTTTTAGAAGAAAAGAAAAATATGATAGTCCCAAGAGTTGCACCACAATTAAGCCCTGATACTTTCTGGTATTATAAAAGTGCACATTTAATTGATCAAAACTGGAGTATTAAAGCAAGTGGCGTAAAACAACGACACATAGATCAAGCAATGAGTTTGAATATTTATATTACAAATGAAATGACATTTAGAACAATTTTAAATTTATACATTGAAGCATACAAGAATAATGTAAAAACAATATATTATTTAAGAAGTAAATCATTAGAAGTCGAAGAATGCGTTTCATGCAGTTCATAATATGGAGATAATATAATGGAAAATACAAAATTAAAAAGAAGGCCCTTATTTAATGAAAATGGAGATATTACTTTAGATAAAAGAAAAATGGTTGGCGGGAACACTACAAACCTAAATGATTTTAATAATATAAAATATAGTTGGGTAAGTGATTGGTATAGACAAGCAATGAATAATTTCTGGGTTCCTGAAGAAATAAATATGAATACAGATATTCAAGATTATAGACTTTTAGATACTTATGAAAAAACCGCCTACGATAAAGTTTTAAGTTTTTTAATTTTCTTAGACAGTGTTCAAAGTGCAAATCTTCCTAATGTAAGTAATTTTATCACAGCAAATGAAGTAAATCTTTGCTTAACAATTCAAGCTTTCCAAGAAGCTGTTCATTCTCAAAGCTATGGATATATGTTAGATACAATTTGTTCTCCTGATGAAAGGACTGAAATTCTATATCAATGGAAAGATGATAAACATCTATTAGAAAGAAACAAATTTATTGGAGATTTATATAATGAATTTCAAGAAAATCCAAATATAAAAAATCTTGTAAAAACTATGGTTGCAAATTACATACTTGAAGGAGTTTATTTTTATTCAGGATTCATGTTTTTTTACAACTTAGGAAGAAACAATAAAATGCCAGGATCTGTTCAAGAAATTAGATATATAAACCGTGACGAAAATACACATCTATGGTTATTTAGATCGATTCTACTTGAAATGAAAGAAGAAGAACCTAAAATGTTTACCCCTGATTTAGTTAATACTTATAGGGAAATGATTAAAGTTGGTTGTGAAATGGAAATAGAATGGGGACATTATGTAATTGGAGATAGTATATCTGGTCTTAATAAGCAAATGATAACAGACTATATCCAATATTTAGGAAATTTACGTTGCACACAATTAGGCTTTGAAAAATTATATGAAGGGCATGATAGTGAACCTGATACTCTTCAATGGGTAAGTCAATATTCAAATGCAAACTTAATCAAAACTGACTTTTTTGAAGCAAAAAGTACAGCCTATGCAAAAAGTTCAGCACTAATAGATGATTTATAAACTTACAATAAATAATGAAACCATTGCTTTTAAAATTTGAAATTTATCTTCTAAATTAAATAAAATGCAATGGTTTTCTTTATTAAACGAGATTAATTAGAAACTTTTTTTGCCCAAATATATTGATGTGGCTTTATTTCATATCCCCAACCAGGAGTAAGTCGTTCATCACTAAATAAGTCAACATAATCTCCAACTAAGCTATTTGTATAGAACTTTTCTATACTGTCACTCAAAGATGAAATGCATAACAATTCTTCATTTTGATATGTTCTTCTAATTATCAAAACTTTTTTATTATGGGAATCCCAAGTGCTTACAAAAGCTTCACTCTTAAAACAATTATTTGATTTTTTTATATCTCTTAATTCTAAAAGCCCATCGAATATTTTTTGTTGATAAGTTCCCTTTACTTTTCTAAGTTTAGCTTTTTCCCAATCAAATTTTGAACGATGAACATTTCTTTGATCTTCAACTTTTAATGAATCTAATTTATAAGAATAATCATTTAATTGACCAATTTCATCACCACTTGATAACAAAGGGAATCCTTGTATTGAATACATCATTGCATGCATTAATAAATCCCTTTGAATAGCTTTTTCTAATTCAAATTGATTCTTACTTTCAAGTGCAGCTTCTATCCCACAAAAACTAGCTGTTGTTCCACAGCTTCTTGCATCTTGAGATATAGGATCATAATTATAAAGTTCTCCCCTACTATAAGAATAAGGGAAATTTCCACTAAAAAAATTATAAACAAATTTTTTGTGTTCTAGAGGATCTTGTCCCATATTATATTGTGCTTCAGCATCTAAAGCCCAACCAATATCATCATGACATCTAATATAATTTACAAAATTACAATGTGAGGGCAAAGATAAAATACTATTTAATTGATCAATCAACAATGTTGTATCTTGAGAAGCTAAAGAATCCCAAAAATTAGCCATTACAGCTGCATTGTATAGAAGATGACATTCAGGTTTTTCTTTTGTACCAAAATATGCCGCTAACTCACTTGGAGCCATTACAACTTCACCTTTTAAAACTATTGCAGGACATACTATTTCCATTACGATATGAATTAATCTAACAATATCATGTACTTGAGGTAAATTTCTGCACTTAGTTCCTAATTTTTTCCAAATGTAAGGAACTGCATCTAATCTAAATATTTCATTACCTAAATTTGCTAAAATAAGCATACTATCAATTATATCAAATAATACTTTTGGATTTGCATAATTCAAATCCCATTGGAATGGATAGAATGAAGTTAATACCCATTCATTCAATTCTTCCACATATGTGAAATTACCTGGAGCTGTTGAAGGAAATACATCTGGAACTAAAGAATCATAGTAATCTGGTATATCTCTATTAGGATAAAAAACATATCTTTCTTTTGCTTCTATATCTCCAGATAATGCTTTAAGAGCCCATGGATGTGTTGATGCAGTATGGTTTAAAACATAATCGAGACAAAGACTAATCCCCTCTTTTCTCAAAGCTGATGATAATTTTTCTAAATCTTTATTTGTACCAAATTTTGGATCTATTTCATGAAGACTCTCTACTGCATAACCTCCATCATTTTTATCCTTTGGCATTTTTAATATTGGCATTAAATGAAGATAAGTTATTCCAATTTCTTTTAAATATGGAATCTTTTCGATAATACCATTCAATGAAGATGAAAACAAATCTGTGTACATTGTTATACCTAACATATTTTTATCTACATACCAATTTGGATTACTAATTCTATTTTCATCAAGTTCTTTTAAAGATTCAGGTCTTTCAATAAATCTTTTTTTCATTATAGTATCTAAGTCTTCTAGTAAATCATTTCTTCCATAGAGAGAAGATAGAATAGCTTCTATTTCATTTTTAAAACTAGAAAATCTTTCTAAATATTCCATAATAAAATCCTCCAAATATATCAACCGTTTAATATATTTATATACAAAATTTCACTTCCCAATTTTTGTTTCTTATAATGCTGAGCTTTCTCTAGCAACAAGTTCAACTGGGAAAACTTGTGTCTGGTCTATATTCTCGCCATTTTTAAATGCAATAAAACTCTCAATTGAAGCTTTTACCATTTTCTTAATAGGCTGTTTTATTGAAGTAATATTAGGATTTGACCATTTACAAACAAAAGTATCATCGTAACCTACAATTTTTATATCTTTTGGAACTAGAATTTTTTCCCTTGATAAATAAGATATTAATTGCATTGCTTGTACATCTGATGTACAAAATATACCATCTATATCTTTATTCTTAGTTAATGCATTTTTAATTATTTTTTCATAATCCATGCTTTGATAAAACTTATATGTAGCTATTTGAACAGAATGATTTACATTATTATTTAATGCAACTTCATTAAACCCTTTAACACGTTCATCTGCAGGCATATCAATTTTACCTTTTCCACAAATACATAAAAGGTTTTTACAACCTTGATTAATTAAATGCAGTGTAGCTAATTTACCACCTTGAAAGTTATCACAAATAATTGAAGTAATGCCATTTACATGAAATCTTTCAATACTTATTACTGGAATACCGTTCGTTTCAAAATTTTCTGAAAAAATATTTTCACTACACAAAATAATTCCAAATACTCTGTTTTTTCTACATTCTATAATTAATTCTTTTTCATTATTTTCATCTTCATAAGAAATCATTACAATAGTCTGAAATCCTTTTGCTCTATACTGAGATTCTATTTCAGATACTAAAGTTGAAAAATAAGGATGTTCGATATTTGGGACAATTACACCAATCAAATTACTAGAAGTCTTAGATAAATTTTGAGCCATTAAATTTGGTTGATAATTTAACTCTTTCATTGCATCTTCAACTTTTTTCTTGCTCTTCTCGCTAATGTAACCTCTATTGTTCATTATTCTAGATACTGTACCAACAGCTAATCCAGATTTATTTGCAATATCTTTAATTGTTACCATTTTATTCTATCCTTATCTTACTAGTAGAAATATTTTATCATCTTTCTAAGATTAATGCAAAAGTTTCGTAAGGTTTTGTTTTTCCTTTTTTATATAATTATATTTCTTCTGAATAAAAAAACATCAAATTAATTATAAAAAATTAATAATATTGCAATAAAAAAATCTACTGCAATATTATAGTGTCTGTCTGTTATTTATTTATATAATTAATTATTTAACTGCACCAGCAACAACCCCATCAATTATTTTTCTTTGTAATACAAAGTAAAGAATTAAGATAGGAAGAACAGTTAAAACTAAAGCAGCCATTATTACGCCATAATTAGCACTATATGTTCCATAGAATGTATAAGTTGTTAAAGGAAGTGTTAATATTTCCTTCTTTGATAAAACAAGTGAAGGAAGAAGATAGTCATTCCAAAATGCTAAAACATTTAATATAACCAGAGTTGCAGTTGTAGGTCCTAATAAAGGAAATACAATTTTAAAAAATATTCCATATTTTGAAGCTCCATCTATTAATGCTGCTTCTTCTAAAGCCTTAGGAATATTAGATTTTATAAAACCTTGATATATAAAGGTACCCAAAGCCATGGAAAACCCTAAATGCATTAACACTAATGTCGTTCTACTATTTAATATTCCAAAACGTGCTCCATAAATTGAAACTAGAGGGATCATCAAAGCTTGGAAAGGAATAATCATTGAAGCAACTATCCAGTTTGACATAAATTGACTAAATGGATTTATATATCTAACTAAATAATATGCTAACATACTTGAAAATAATATTGTTAATAATGTTGCAAAACTAGTAACAAATAATGAATTTCCAAACGCTCTTAAATAATGCATACCTTGAAAAGCATCAATATAATTTTGTATGCTGAAACCTTTTGTGGGAGACAGAGATAAGGGAGCTCTAATAATATCGATTTTGGCTTTGAAAGAATTTAATACTACCATTACAAATGGAAACAAAACACATAGAAATAATATTATAACAACAACTGTAAAAATAAATGAAATTATTTTTTCTTTTGTACTTTTTACTTGATTTGATTTTGCCATTAAGCTTCTACCTCCTTAGAGCGTCCAGCTCTAACTTGGATTACAGATATAATTGCTACTACTAAGAATAGGAATAAAGCTTCGGCTTGGCCAACACCATATAACCTTTCAGTAAATGCTTTATTATAAACATGCATAGCAACTAATACTGTGCTCATAAAAGGTCCACCCTTTGTAAGTGTTAAATTAATATCATAAACCATAAATGCTCTAGATAAAGTTAAGAAAGTACAAATTACAACAGAAGGCATCATTAATGGGAAAATAATATCTTTAACCCTTCTTAAACCTGTAGCTCCATCGATACTTGCAGCTTCTAATACATCTTTACTCATTGAAGTGAAACCAGATATATATATTAACATCATATATCCAACAAGCTGCCAAACGGTTACAATCACTAAGGCCCAAAATGCTGTATTTGGAGAGGATAACCAGGAACTTGATAAACTTTCAAAACCACTAGATTTACCTATTGCCACAAAAACTCTTGAGAATAAGAATTCCCAAATAAAACCTAAGACTATTCCTCCAATGAGGTTTGGAGTAAAAAAACCTGATCTAAAAAAGTTTTGACCTTTTAAACCATTAGTTAATAAATAACCTAAAATAAAACCCAATACATTTACTAATATTACTACCCATATAACATATTTTAGAGTAAGTAGCATTGAATTCCAAAATGCGGGATCACTAATTGTTGTTTTATAATTTGATAATCCAACAAATATTTTTTGTGCATTAACTCCATTCCAATCCGTGAGAGTCAAATAAAATCCATAAAAAAATGGAACAAGTACAACCATAGCAAAAAAGAATAACCCAGGAGATGCAAACATAAATCCAGCTCTAATATGTTCGTTTTTCTTTTCTATCATATATAAACCCTTTATTAAATATGGAGGAGATTTCTCCTCCATATTATTATTCTTTTACGACTATTGTTGTTTTTTCCAATATTCATCAAAATCTTTTGCTAATTCTTTTCTATTTGAAATACCAGCAACATATTTTTGCATTGCTGCACCCATTACACTCCAGTGATCAGATGGAGCTGCAAAACCAGCGAGATAATAAGTTTTATTATTTGCAAGTTTTTCAACAATATTTTGACTTAATGGATTTGATTGAGGAACAGTATTGTTTTTAGCTGCTGAAATTAAAGCTGCGTCATTTACAAACATTTCTTGACCTGTTTTACTATAAACTAACCAATTTAAGAAATCTTTAGAAGCTTGTTGCTCTTCAATTGAAGATTGTACTCCATCAATAATTACACATTTAGAAGGAGATGCTTGAATTTCAGTATTTACAAAGTATGAAGAATCATCGCCTAAATAGAAAGGTAAGAATCCAAAATTACCATCATTTTGAGCGCCACCTTCTGCCATATTAGGCCATGCCCAAGAACCATTTGCCCAAAAAGCTACAGTTCCATCAGCTAATAACATAGCACCTTCATCATAATCAGCTCCAAGTGGATCATTGTGGAAATAGTTATATTCAATCTCTAAATCTAAAGTATCAATTAATTGATTAAAAGTTTCATCATTTATTGCATCATAGCCAGCTCTTAATTCTTTATTTAAAGAATCTGAACTACCTTCATAAACATCATATAAATAACCTAATTGATGAGCACCTAAAGACCAATCTTCTTTTGCAAGGAATATAGGATATTCCATACCATTAGTTCTTAGTTCTTTTAATAAAGCTTCAAACTTTGCTGTAGTGTTAATTGTTGAAACATCAACATGTCTACCTAAAACAGTGTCAATTGCATCACCATTATAAATAAAACCTCTGCCTTCAACACAGAATGGATATGCATAAACTTTTCCATCAATTGTTAATGCGTTTGATCCAACTTCACTAACCCACTTTTCATTACTTAAATCTAATGCATATGAATCATATAAAGCATAAACATCTGTTGGGTCTAACATAGAAAGATTAGGAGCATTACCAGCATTATATAAAGTAGTTACTTTTGTATAAGGAACTTCTCCAGCACCACAAGCAATTATTTCTACCTCGTTTCCAGTCTCGGCTTTATATGCAGCAGCAATATTCTCTAAAGCAACTTGAATTTCACCTTTACTGTTAAGAAAAGTAATTTTTTGAGTACTTGATTCTTTCACACTTTGATTTGTTTCACCTTCTTTTTGACCATTAGCTAATAGTCCTGAAAGAGCCATTGTTAAAATAAGAATAGTAATTAAACTTTTTTTCATTATTCTTTCTCCTTTTTTTATAATCCGGAATAATTAAAATATATCAACCGGTTAACATATTTTTTTTTAATATTTCATTTTTTTATTAAATTTGTTTATTTTAAGAATTTTTAACTATACATAAAATAACTATATTTAAAAATATAGTTATTATAATTTGTTAGTACAGTTGTGATAATATTTTTATATAATTATTTATTAAAAGAACCAATTTCAATTAAATTACCCTCAGGGTCTGCTATATAACAAGTTCTTTGCACCCAAGGTTCTGTGGTAGGAGGCATAATAACAGCTGCTCCTTTGTTTATAACTTCATTTTAAGTTTTATCGACATTTTCATAATTGTCTACTTCCAAAGCTATCTCAAAATGGCCATTATATTTTTTTGCATATTCAAAAGTATTATTAGTCATGTCTTCAAAATCACTTCTTCGATATAATAAAAACAAAACTTCATCCTTTTCTAGATATACATTTGATGTATCAAAATTATCTTTAATTTCAAAACCTAATACATCCCTATAAAAACTTATCATAGTTTTCATATCTTTAACAAATAACCCAAAACCTTGTAATCTCAATTTATTCTCCAATTGTTTTATAATTCTGTTAATTTATATTTTGTTTTATTTATATAATTTTTCAAATCCCTTACAACAATATCATAATCCTTTATACTATCAGATTCACAATACAAAGTGATATGTGGTTCGGTATTTGATTTTCTTAATAACCAAAAACCATTACTTGAATCAACTCTCATTCCATCTATATCTACATAAGTTCTTTTATCTTTATCAAGAGCTTCTTTAATAGTTTTCAAAAATAGAGTTCTCTCATCTTCTTTCATTTTAAGTCTAATTTCCCCAGAACCAATAATTGGCGAAATTTCATCAATAATTTGCGATAATGATCTATTCTCTTTGATTAAGTAGTTTAATAATTTAATAGCTGCAAACATTCCATCATCAAAATAATTATTCTCTTTATAAAAAATATGCCCACTAGTTTCTCCAGCAAATTTTATATTATCCATTTTCATTTTAGATTTTTGATTAGTATGTCCAACTTTCCACATTACAGCAATTCCACCAAAATCTTTAATACTATTATATAAAGTTTTACTTGCTTTAACTTCGCTCATAACTTTTTCACCAGGATTTTCTAATAAAAAGTTTTTGGATAAAATGATTAACAATTGATTGCCATCAACATATCTTGCTTTATTATCTACAAATCCAACCCTATCGCCATCACCATCAAAAGAGATACCAATATCTGCTGATACTTCTTTTACTTTAATTTTTAATAACTCTAAATTTTCTTCTTTACTTGGATCAGGTTTATGATTAGGAAATGTGCCATCAGGTTCTTCAAAAATCAAAATATTTTTTGAAGGCAATTCTTTAACAAAATCTTTAATACAAAAACTAGTTGCACCATTTGCACAATCCCATACTATTTTTAAATCTTTTAACTTTTCTAAATTAAGTTTTGAAAGTAAATAATTAATGTATTCATTTTTTATATCAATCAATTCTTCTTCTGTAGTTTTATTCCCTATAAATTCTTCAAATTCAATTATCTTATTTAAATCTGTAATATCATCTTGATGAAATATCCTATCATTAATTACAAATTTACATCCATTATAAACATATGGATTATGAGATGCTGTAATCATTACTGCACTATCAGCTTTTAAAAAAGTTGTTGAAAAATAAAGTGCTGGTGTACTAATAAAATATGGAAAGTAATAAACCTTTATTCCACCATCTAACAACCCTTGTTTAAATTTTTCAAATAAAGCTGGTGATGAAATTCTGCAATCATAACCTAGAACACAATTTTTTTTATTTTCTTTATGTAATATTGTTGCAAAAGCTTTTGCAATGTAATAAAAATCATCATCAAAAAGTGATTCATTATATACACCTCTAATATCACATGCCTTTAATATTTCTTTATTTATTTTGTACATTTTATTTCCTTTTTATTTTAACAATAAAGGTAGACCCTCTACCAATTTCACTAGATACATTTATTTCTCCACCAATTGCTTCTAAAAATAATTTAACAATTGAAAGACCTAATCCACTGCCAGCTATTTCACTATTTCTTGATTTTTCTACTCTGTAAAATCGATCAAATATTTTATCTTGATCTTTTTTATCAATACCAAAACCTTCGTCTTTTATTGAAAAAATGTAATATTCATTACTCAAATACTCATTAATTAAAATATCAGTATTAATTGGGGAATATTTGATGGCATTATCAATTAAATTATTTATAATTTGTCTAAAATAAATTATATTTGAGAACAAATCACATTGATCATTAGTATCATTTGATATTTGTATATTTATATTTTTCTCAACTGCTTTATTTAAAAATAATGCAACTTGTTGTTTAACAATTTCAAAGGGATTAAATATTTCCTTTTTATTCTTAATTTCAGAATTTTCAACTTGCGATATCTGTAATAATTCATTAGTCAAATTTGTTAATTTTTTTACTTCATTATTAATTGAATCAATACAAATTTTTTTATCTTCTTCCTCAATTTCTCTATTCAATAATGCTTGTGAAAATCCACTAATTATTGTTAATGGAGTTCTAAGCTCGTGTGATACATTTGATACAAAATCTTCTCTTATCATAGATATTTCTCTCATTTCTGTAACATCTCTAAATAAAAAAAGGACTCCAATTAATTCATAAGGGCTGTATTTATCTAATAATGGCATGGCTTCGATTTCAATAATCTTATCAGATATTATAATATCTTCTATTCTTATTTTATTGTCTTTTACCACTAAATCTCTAATTTTATATATTCTATCTAACCCTTTTATACTTTTTGAATTAATAATTTCTCTCTTACGTATATTTAATAAAAAGTTAACTCTTTCATTCATCAAAGTAATATCTTTATTACTATCAATAATCATAATACCTGTTGGTATATTTGATAAAAAAGAATTAATTGTTGAAAACCTTTTTTTATCATTATCTAAAATTGAATCATACTGCTTTTTAAATGAATTAAGAGTTTCAATTAATCTTATTACCTCACTGTTATCACTTGGTGATGAAAATTCCATATTATGATAATCAATTGAATTATATATATTATTGTTTTTAACAAATTTATTTAGATCCCAAATATATGAATTAATATAAATTGATGCAATTAAATAAGTATCAACAAATATCAATAATATTGAGATAATAATTATAGTTAATAATATTTGTTTAAATTCATTATACATATAAAAAGGATATTCTATACTAATTACAATTATTTCATTTTCTAGAGAGCCCCTTTTCGAATATACTAAGGATAGAGCTCTTCCAATATCTTTTTTTATAAACGAATAAGCACTCCCTTCTAATTTTGCATATGTAATATTATTTGAAAAATATTGTGTTCTCAGAGTTGATGCGGTTGTTTTTAATACCTGATAATTATTATCAACAATTATAATTTCTAAATTTCTTGATTGGTTAAAATTATTAACTGCTAAATCTACTGAATTATAATTATCAATTAATCCAATTATATTATTTGTATCAGAATCAGCCCTTTCAATTATATTAGAAACAACAGTTCGAAAAGACATGTAATATAGAGATATCAATAATGATAATATTAAAATTGAAAATACTATAATAAATATTATTCTATTTTTGGATTTCAAGGGTATATCCGATTCCTCTAAGTGTTAATATTTTACAATTTGAATCATAAGATTCTAATTTCTTTCTTAAATTTCTCATATGAACATCAAGTATTCTTTTATTTTGAAAAACACAATCACCATAGATTAATTGAGTTAATTCATCTTTATTTAGTCCATTTTTTGATTTAAGTAATTCTGCTAATATCTTAAATTCGGTTAAAGTTAAGTCTACTTCTTTTGAAGAACAAGTTACACTAAATGCAGATAAATCCATTACTATATTACCTTTAACTAATATTTTTTTCTGACTTTCAATTGCATCAACTTGTCTTAAAACAGCCTCAATTCTTGATCTAAGTTCTTGAATATCAAATGGTTTTATTAAATAATCATCTGCTCCATTATTTAAGCCTAAAACTCTATCTTCAACTTGAGTTTTTGCACTAATAATTATTATAGGTATGGCTCTTGTATTAGGATTTTCTTTAATTTTATTACAGACTTCTAAGCCACTAATTTCAGGCATCATTATATCTAATAATATTACATCCACTTTTTCATATTGTAATAATTCTAGTGCTTCATACCCATTATATGCTGATAATACTTTATAGCCAAAACTCTTTAAATTGATACTAAGCATTTGAACAATTGCTTTTTCATCATCTACAACTAAAACCTTTTTCATTAATTACCTCTTAAAATAATTAATAATAGTTTACCCCGTATAATAATACAGGGCAATATAAAAAGTTATTTATTAAGATAATTTCCCACAAGCTAATTGAACTTCAGAAGCTTTATCGAATATTAAGTATTTTGAACTATCAAATGCAATTTTTACTTTTTTACCGATTTCAAAATCAACATCGCCAAATACTACTGAAGTTAAAATAATATCATTTATCTTTATTTTTACAATAGTTTCCATACCTGAAGGAAGTGTAGAATAAACCTCAGCATCAAAATCACCTTTAGTATCAATTGTAATATCTTCTGGTCTTATCCCAAGCAATAATTCTTGATTCTCACTTAATGAAACTACTTTATTTGTAGGAGTAAATAATAAGTTAATTGAAGGATTAGTTAATTTAACTTCATCTATATTTACAATATTACCTTTAACATTGATTATATTAATATTAGGAGACCCAACAAAATCTGCTACAAAAAAGTTTGCAGGATTTCTGTATACTTGTAGAGGTGGTTCATATTGTTGTAATAAACCTTCCTTTAATAAACAGATTTTTGTTGATAAAGTCATAGCTTCAAGTTGATCATGAGTTACATATACAAATGTTGATTTTGTTTCTAAGTGCAATCTCTTTAACTCTGTTCTCATTTCCATTCTTAATTTAGCATCTAAGTTACTTAAAGGTTCATCCATAAATAATATTTTTGGACCAGTAGATAATGTTCTTGCAATTGCAACACGTTGTTGTTGTCCACCTGACAATTCAGAAGGATAACGATCAATATATTCTTCAATTTTCAACATTTTAACAAGTTCCATTACTCTTTCTTGAATTTTAACCTTATCCCATTTCATGTTTTCAAGGCCAAAAGAAATGTTTTTATAAACAGTCATATGAGGCCAAAGAGCATAGTTTTGGAATAGAAAGCCTACATTTCTTTTATCTGGAGATACATCAATTGCATTTTTAGCAGAGAAAACACAAACATCATCTATATATATTTCTCCATCTGTTGGTGTTTCTAGACCAGCAATCATTCTAAGAGTGGTGGTTTTACCACATCCACTAGGCCCTAAAAGAGATACAAATTCCCCATCATTTATTGTCATTGATAAATTATCAACTGCAACTGACTTACCAAATCTTTTTGTTATATTTTTTAATTTTATTTCTGGCATATTAATTTCCTCCGATACCTTTATCAATTGAGGCACCTGTAACTTTATTAACAATTAAGTTACTTCCTACAACAAAGAATACTATTAATAAGTTAATAGCGTTAGCATATTGACTCCAACCTTTTTCATTATATTGGAATAATAAAGTTGTTAAAATTCTAGTAGCTGGTGTAACTAGTAGGATAAATAGAGACAATTCTCTCATACAAGAAATAAAAGGTAATAAATAGCCTGATATAAAACTTGCTTTTTGAATTGGAATAATTATCTTCACCATTCTCTTTAACCAAGGAATTCCTTGTATAGTACCAGCTTCTTCAATTTCTCCACTTAATTGATGCATTGCACCAATACTTGCACGGGAGGCAAATGGTAAATATTTAATTGAGCCTACAATTACTAATAAAGCAAAGGTCCCATACAAAGGAGGAATAAAACCTCTTCTTTGAGCAAACATTGATAAATATATTGCACCAAAGGCCATTGATGGCATTAAATAAGGGAAGAAAGCTAAATTATTTACTATTGAAGCAAGTTTTGTACCCCTTGCTTTTGAAATAGCGTATCCTGTTAATATACCTAATGTTCCTGAAACTAAAGCTACAATAACTGATAATTTAACACTATTTATCAATCCAACTAATATTGAAGGGTTTCTTAATATTCCAGGTTCTCCATTTGCAATTTCTGGAGATCCAGAACCAATCCAGAAAATAGTAGAGAAATTTGAAAGTGAATAATTACCAGGTTCAACAATAAAGGATTCAACAGCAAATGAAATTAATGGAACAATACATACTAATACTGTTGAAATTAATACAAGCAATGAAACAAATAGTCTTCCTCTTCTAAGCTTAATTAAAGCAATATTTGAAGATTTACCTGTAATAGTTGTAAAAGATTTTCTTCTACCTATAATTTTTTGATTCATAGATAAAATAAAAATTCCAATAACTATCATAATTAAAGCCATAATATAGCCATAACCAGGATTCAAACCATTCAAAGTCCTATACATTTGAGTTGTTAGTACTTGATATCTTACAGGGGTTCCTAAAAAAGCAGGTACTGCAAAAGCACTCATTGCACTTGAAAATACTAGTAAGAAAGTTGAAAGAAGTGCAGGTAAAACTATTGGAATTGTTATTTTTCTCATAATTCGAGCTCTACTTGCTTTCATTAATAATGCAGCTTCTTCTAAGTTAGCATCCATATTTCTTAGTATCCCACCAATCAATATGTATGAAAATGGTGCATAGTGTAAGCCTAAAACCATGATTATTGGAAATTGCCCATAAGCAAACCAGTTTGCTGTTTCAATATTTGTTAATACAGTAAACAAACCTGGAGCTCCACCGACTAAAGGATTTTTAAAAAAGTTTAGCCAAGCCATTGCTAGAGTCCAAGATGGCATAATATATGGGAAAATAAATAAAGTTGAAATAATAGTTTTATATTTCATATCTGTTCTTGTAATTAACCAAGCAACAGTACCACCAACTAATATCGATACTAAACAAGTTCCTAACGCAACAATCATTGTATTAAATAATGGTTGATAAAACATCTTATTACTTATCGAAGAAAATAATACTTTTGACCAATGGTAAAGAGTAAAAGAACCAACTTTAGATCCTTTAATTCTCATTAACTCTGATTGGTGAACAGTAAAAGTATCAACAATAATTGTAATCATCGGAATGATAGTAAGATATATTAGAATTATAAATAATAATGTTAAAATTACATTATGGGGCTTCTTGAAATACATTTTTAATCTATTTCTATAAGTCATTGTAAATCCTTTCTTTAATTATGGGGTTGTTAAACAACCCCATATTTTCATTTATTAAATTAATAAAGATACTCGTTTAAAAATTCTTCAACTTGAGCTCTGTTTTCAAAACACCAAACAGGATCTTCTGAAATTAAAATATTTTCCCAATAACTTACAGGATAATCACCATCTTGTATTTTAACATTTGGGTTTGAAGAATATGTTCCCATATCACTTGACCAAGGAGAAAATCCTTCTTCTGTTAATAAGAACTCAATAAATAATTTTGCTGCTGCAGGATGTTTAGCATTGCTTACCATCAGTGCATATAATGGATAATAGAATCCACAGAAAGGTTCAGCATTTAAAATAGGTTGAAGTGCTAAATTTTTGCTTTCAACATAACGTAGTTTTGAGAATACGAATAGTCCAGCATTTTCAGCTTTATGTTGACCTTTTACTCCAATACTTTCAGCAGTTTTAGTATCTGAAGTTGTAACAATTAAGTCATTTTCATATAAAGCTTTAATCCATTCATAACCAGCATTTTCTGTAGTTAATACAATATCTTTTTTGAAATAATCTTTATATGCTTTAGCAATTTGATCAGCTATTTCTGGTTTAGTAACCATTGTTAAAAAGTTTGCATTTACACTTTCTTGGAAGGGGTTCTTAAATTGGAATTTACCTCTCCATTGTTCTGTTGTTAATGCCCAAATATTATCAAATGGTTCAACAGTTGAATCTTCATTATTAAAAATAAATAGTTTATTAATAATAGAAAATACTAATGGGTCTTGATATTGAGAAGGAATAATACTTTTCATGCTTT
Organism: Spirochaetia bacterium; assembly: GCA_009930325.1. Taxonomy (GTDB): domain Bacteria; phylum Spirochaetota; class Spirochaetia; order Sphaerochaetales; family Sphaerochaetaceae; genus Pleomorphochaeta. The sequence continues at coordinate 30,721 of RZYO01000012.1, forward strand.
CAGGTACATAAGAATAAAGATAACCAAGATTAATTAGTTCTCCCATTACTCTACCACCATCTTGTGCAATAACAAAGTCAGCACCAACTACACCACTTGTAGATTCTTTTGAAATTTTTTCAATTAATTCAAAATCTTTAAGATTAGATGTTTCAGCTTTAATTCCATATTTTGCTTCAAAGGCTTCAGCAGCATTTGCTATTCTACTAGTAGTAGCATATACAACAACACTACCTTCTTGCTTTGCAGCAGCTACTAACTCATCGTGAGTCATTACTTTTTCTTCTACTTTATTCATTGGAGCAGAAACTTCTTCTTTACTTCCATTTGCAAATAATGGAAGACTAAATAAAACTAATGATAGAGCAATAATCAATGTTTTTTTCATAAATATCTCCTTTATGTTAATTTTTCTTAACATAGTTAGAATAACTTGATTAATTGCACTTGTCAAATAAATAATTAAAATTTTATTTTCATATAGATGATTTTTATTTTTCCCGTTTGCCATCAATTTGCAATGACAACTAAAAAGTAAAAAAAATCAATTATAAAATAAATCTATAATAATCGTCTTTATTAATTAATAAATAAATATTATTGTTAATTAAAAACTTTTTTATTATAATTAATTATTTCCTTGATAATTAGAGGAAAAGAGAAAAAACACATATCATTAACCTAAAATTATTTTTACTTATTAATCAAATGTCTAATAAATATATAACATAATTTTTAATTTTAAGAAAAATAAAAATTTAATAGGCAAATATGGACTATGCTTATATATTGAATAAAAAACAAAAAAATATCTTTTAGATAGTGGACAAAACAATAATATAATAACTAATTCTAAAAGATGGAATGTTGATTTAAGTAAAATTTATGTTGATATTCTTTCCCTTGCACATTTTAATCATGCAACTGTGTATGAAGGATTCTTTAGAGAAAATAAAACAGCAAAGATTTCTAATGTACAGGAATGCTGTAAACACCATTTATCTTTTAGAACCCCAACCTTATATAATAATTCAATAATAGTAAAAAATGACTCTCCTATTTCTTGTCCAATCATTATGTCACATCTAATGGAGAGGATATTGGAAATTTGTGGATATCAAAACAAAAAGCAATTTGCAAAAGAAAGTAATATAGAACTTAATTTTTTCAATTTTGTTTATTACTTAAATTATTATAAAAGTTAAGAAATTACAGAATCAATACAAAAATTTATTAATAATAAATTTTAAATTACTACTTATTATATTATTCTATTTTTATTAATACTACTAAATGAAATTTTAATTCAGTAGTATTAATAATATTTTGTTTAAAATCTAAAAAGATTAATTCAAACTTAAACACTTTCCTTTTGAGAAATAAAATTCTTTACTTTTTCGTCCATTTTTGAATATCCCCCAAAAATAGCAATAGCAAAAAAAGCTATAAGAGCTATATATATAAAATTAATAAATCTCATTTCAGATACAATTACAGGAACGATTACCTCTACAAACAAACATATTAATTCGATAATAAAAGCAATTTTAAACATTTTTTTAATTTTTGTATAATGTTCAATTTTAGAATCTAAATCAGTATATAATTCAAACCCTTTATAATCGTTTACTTTTCTTACATATACCCATCTGTACCATCTTGAAACTACTTCCACATTACTTTCATTCATAAAATTTTTAAAATTCTCATAGTCATTAAATGAATTTAAAAAATCTATATCGTATACATATTCATCTTCTTCACATTTATCAAAAAAATAAAAACCTAGAAAAAATTTTTTTAAAGCATTTCCTTTTCTAGCCTCATTGTTCAACCATTTTACTTCTTCATCTTTATCTAAATATAATTTAAATTTAACCATTGTTTTCCCCCATTAGTTTAGAAAAACTTAATAATTCTTTTAATCGTACTACTTCAAGATTAAAAGCATTCTTACCTTCTTTAGTAATAATATATTCTTTCTTTTTTCTTGACGTTTTATCTTCACTATATAATTCAATCCACTTCTTTTTTATCAATAAATTTATAGCACCATACAGCGTTCCTGCTCCAAGAATTACTCTTTTATTTGTTAATTCTTCTACTTCTTGTATTATTCCATATCCATGATTTGGATGTCTTAATGCAAGTAATATATAATAGGTTGTTTCGGTTAGAGCAATTTCTTTAGTCATATTTTCTCCTTGTCTATATTACGTTAGTCAATATATCACTCGTCGATATATTTGTCAACGTAATATAGACAAAAAAATCTCTTGTTTTTTTAGAACAAGAGATTCTTTAGAACTTTTTTAAATATAATTTAAATTTGGTTCAAAATCTTTATCTAATGGATAAATTGGCCTTTCCATATTCTTATAAGGCAATCTTTGAAATAATTCGTCTGAAGAACCATCGGTTAAAGCCATAAGGGATCTTTTTGCAATTGCTCGTATTTCTGGCTCTAAATATCCTAACTTTACGACAATTATTTTCCTTTTTTCAACGTCTACACCTAAAGCTCTCATAATATTCGGGTCGTAACATCCTATATGCTTATCTGAGACTACAACCTCAACACCTTCTATATTTATTAATATTAAATTAGTATTTTCAGCTTCTTCAAAATTTTTATATTTACTAATTAATTTTGCCTTTGCTTCAACACTACTACTTTTTTCAGTATCGTATTTTGCACCTAACTCAATTTCAAGTTGTGTTCCAATGGGTAAGTCAATTAATTTAGATACTAAAGGTTTATCATAGAATGATTGATAAATTAATGGAGGATCAAGATTTTTAATTTCATCATTAGCTAATAGCATTTTCAAGAAATTAGTTACATCTGAAGAAGACCCTGCTGTTGGATTATCCCCAGAGTCAGAAATAACAACTGGATATTCATCATTCTTAACACAATTAATTGAAGTTATTAATGCCTCGTAAGGCATTTTTGTTTCGTTATAAAAACAGAAATCATCTCTTTTATTCCAAAATAATTTTGCCAAATCCATAGCTTTAGTTTTTGCTAAACTATCATTGTTTTTTGTTACAACTAGAGCGGTTACTCCATTTTCTTTAGTATCTGCCCAAGGGAATCCCAGTAGATAAGAACAAGCAAAAATTTCAGAATTAATTTTTTCTTCTGCTCTTAAAATATCTGTTAAACTTTTCATTGGTTCAACAGAGGTTTCACTTTGTTCACCAGCCACTATAAAAGGAATATGTACAGCGCTCATAGTCGGTTTTATGCCTTTATCTAAAGCTTCAATTACGATATTTGCTGCATGAATACCTGTTTCAAAGGTATCTGTATGTGGAGCACATTTATATCCAACATATGCATCACAATACTTAATCATCTTTTCAGTAATAGTAGCATGCATATCTAATGATGAAACAATCAATATATCAGGATAAATCTCTCTAATTGATTCAAGCAAATCACCTTCAGCCTCACCAATTCCTTTTACTCTCATTGAACCATGTAAGGATAAACATAAAGCATCTAAATTTGTAACATTCTTTAGCTTTTTAAGGAATTCATTTTTTAATTCTAAATAATAGTCTTTATCCCATTCTCCATTAGGAACAGCTCTAGCTACTAAAGTTGGAATTACTTCATAATTATTATCTAATAAAGTTTTTATTATTCCTGAAGCGGAATCTTTACCTAGATTATTAATTAGATTTTGATCTCTTTTAATCCAAATATCATCTCTTGATGTTATTATTGGATTAAAAGTGTCAGATTCATGGTGCAACCCACCAACTAACACTCTCTTTTTCATCACTTTTCTCCTATTCTTCAATCCCGATTGGAGATCTCTTTGTATCCCAACCTTTAAGTCTTGAAGTAACAGATGGCATATTAAATAAATACTCTAAAACGAGTTTACTAGCACCTTCACAGATATCCTCTTCATAAGTACTAGATATTGTAAAACAATCACTTTCATTTTCAATTTGACTATTTATGATGACATCCATAAGCAAATTTTCCCATTTAGTAAGATATCCACCAATATAAATAATCCTTGGGTCTAATAAACTATGAGCAAAACGTAAATTATCAACAATTTCTTTGAAAAATTCTTTTAATATATTTTCATCATTTTCAATATTTGCTAAATCTTCATTTGAGATAGATAATTGTTGATTAAAATCTTTTCCATGATATAAAACACTTTTAAATTTTCCGGCATGAGATGTATAACCTCTTCTTAATCTTCCATCAATTACAACACCCATACCAACTCCAACAGGAGGAACACCTTCAGGAATTTCTGTTGTTTTATAAACTTGGACTAATGCATATATAAATGAATCATTTCCAATGCCCACATGGCTAAATGCTGCACAATTAGCATCATTTTCAAAAAATATATTATAATTATATTTTTCAGTTAAAGAACTTGTATAATAATTATATAGACCTTGAGTCCAACTAAACATTATCTTCTCGCCTCTTTGATCAACTATACCAGCGATTGCTATACAAGCTCCTAAAATCTTATTTGAACAATGTGACTCTAGCTTTCTTAAAACATAATCTACAATAAACTCAAATCTTTCCACACTTCCTTTTGGATAAGGAATAATATTGTTATCATATTCTTGAGTAACGTGATATATAATATTTCCACTAAAATCAGTAATATTTGCATGAAAATGATTAACCAATAATTCAACTCCAAAAACACATCCATAATTTGAATTCAAGCCTACTAGAGTTCTTCTTCTTCCCATTTTTATATTACTATCTTCACCTTTTTCTTCTACTAATCCAATTTCTATTAATCTTGCAATTGCATAAGTAACTGTTGAAGGCTGTAGGGAAAGTTCATCAGCTATTTGTCTTCTTGACAAATACCCTTCTCTAAGCTTTTGAAGAATTAAAAAATTATTTGTTTCTTTTTGGAATTTACCATTAGCCATTTTAAATCAATCCTTTTATCGTTTTTACCCTTCTATTATCAGTATTTGTAATAACAAACTCAGCTTGTCTCAATTCTCCACCCATATAAATATGGTCAGGCTGATAAATCATTTTAGAAGGTTGCCCTTTAGGTAAATATACATGATATTCTTTAGCTTGTAACTCTTTTTTGATAAATTGAAAATTTCTTTCGCTAATTCCACAACCTGGCATAACAATAATATCATCTTTTGCATAACTTATCATTTGTTTTAAAGTAACTAATCCTTCCATAACAGTAGCTTCTAATCCACTTGTCAAAACTCTATCAACTTTTAAATCAATTAAAGTTTGAAGAGAATCAATTGCAGAGGGACTCATGTCAATTGCTCTATGAAAAGTAACTTCTAAGGGTCTTGCAACTTCTATTAATTGTTGACTTCTCTCTTTATCTATTGTTCCATCTGGATTTAAAATTCCAAAAACAATTGCATTAGCGCCTTCTTCTTTGAAAATCTTTGTATTTTCAAGCATTGTTTCAAATTCAATATCTGAATAACAAAAATCCCCTCCTCTTGGTCTTATCATAACATTCATATCAATAGAGCAATACTTTCTTGCAGTTCTAAACATTCCTAAAGTAGGAGTTAATCCTCCTTCAAAAAGATCACTACAAAATTCAACTCTGTCAGCACCACCTTCTTGTGCTGCAATAATTGATTCTATATTTTCTAAACATATTTCGATTTTTGGATTAATCATTCTTTTAAAGCTCCTTCGCCAAAACCTTCTATAAAGGCATTATGGGCAACTAAGTAAAATATAAACATAGGTATAGTTCCTATAACTAAAGCAGCAAATTGTAATCCATAATCTTGATTCAATCTTCCTGCAAAGGAATTAATTGTAACAGGTAAACTTCTCATGTTTTCTCCACTGGTTAATGTAAATACCATTAAAAATTCATTCCAGTTCCCTAAAAAAGTAAGTACAGATATTGTTGCTATAACAGGTGTTGATACAATAAGTATTATTTTCCAAAAAATCTGTTGATATGTTGCACCATCAATAATTGCTGCTTCAATTAATGCATCAGGGATTCCTCTAATATAAGAACTTGCAATTAATACAGCCATAGGAAGCCCAAATGCAACATAAGGTAAAATTACACCTAGATATGTATTATAAAGGCCAGTATTTGTCTCCATTATAAATAAAGGAGTAATAACAGAATTAACTGTTATTAAAAGGCCAACAGTAAATAAAGCTGAATAGACTTTTCTACTTTTATAGGGAAATTTTGTAAGTGCAAAACCAGCCTGAATTGACAATAATACAACTAATAAAGTAGATACAGTACTGTAAATAACGCTATTTAAAAAAGCATAATCCATATTACCAAATTCAATACATTTCTTATAATTATCTAATGTAAAATCTTTTGGTAAAGATAATGGATGCATCATAATCTCACCCATACTTTTAAAAGATGAATAAGACATCCAAATAATTGGAAATAAAGTTACTAAAGTAAATAAAATCAAAAAAGTATATGAAAATACGATAGTATGAACTGAAATTTTTCTTTCTCTTAAATTGTTTTTCATATCTTTCTCCTAATTATATTTCTTACCAATTTTTTCAAACATTCTTTGACATATAGTAATTAAACCAACACTTAAAATAACTATTATTATTGAAACAGCACTACCATATCCATAATTATTAAATGTAAAGGTTTGTTGATATAAATAAAGGGCCATTACATAAGTATAATGAACTGGTCCACCTCCAGTCATAGCAAAAACTAGATCGAAACTCTTCAAACTACCTGAGATTGCTAAAACAGAACATGTATATATAACACCGGCTAAAGCTGGCAATACTATTTTTCTAACTATTGTAAATTCTGAAGCACCATCAATTGTTGCAGCTTCAAATACTGACTTTGGTATTCTTTGTAAATTTGCAATAAAAATAACCATATATAAACTTGTATGTTGCCATAGTAATACAAATAATACAGGAACAATTGCATGTTTTTCATTTTCAAATATTTTTACAACATAATCAGGATTATCAGTTACACTTCTTATAAATGTTGTATATATTCCAACAGGAGAAAAAACTCTATTCCATAACAATGCTACAACAATAGATGAAATTGTAATTGGTAAAAAAATCATCATTTCAAAAAATTGACTACCACGAACCCATTTCCTAAATAGCAAATAAGCTAATATTATTCCAAGAGGAATTTGTCCTAAAACCGAGAGAAGCATTATTTTTACATTATTTTTTACTGCTATTTGGAAAATAGGGTCTTTAACTATGTTTATATAATTTTGGATGCCAACAAAACCTTTTAATTGGAAATGTCTCCATTTTGTAAAGGATAGTCCAAAACTTACAACAACTGGAAATATTATTATTGCTATATATATAATAAAAGCTGGTAATAATAAGCTTAAATAACTCATTTTTTTATTCTTATCTCTTATCATATTTCCCCCCTTTAGTAATTATGTCGCTAGCAAATACTAGCGACATATAAACTTATAGATTATTCTCTATTGGTGTCGTTTTGTGCTACCCATTTTTCATATTGAGCAGCTATTTCTTTTGGATCACCATTACCCATCATCATAGCTTGAATATTTGCATTTAATAGAGATACACCTTCACCATTCATTACTGAGTCAAATACATAACCCATTTCATGATCAATTTGGAATTGTGCGTATTTCTTTTGCATAATACCCATTTCAATATTACTAAAATCAATATTACATGTAGGGATATCACCATGTTCAGCAAAAATCTTTGAACCTTCTTCACCAGTATAGAAAGCAATAAATTTCCATGCAGCATCAGCTTTTGCAGTGCCTTCAATTGCTTTTGCAATACCAAAACCTTCACCTGTAACAGCTGTTGAAGTATTACTTCTTACTTCACCATTAATAGCTGGGAATACATGCATTTCAATGTTTTTGTTAAATTCTTCAGATAGTTGAGAATCCATTCCACCTGATCTCCAACCAGCATCGATTAGATATACAGATTTACCTTGATAGAATTCTTGGTCAGCTTCTCCATTACCCATTTGGTTAACACCAGGTGAGAATAGGTTTTCATCAGTCATTTCTTTGATAATTTCTAATGTTTTTACAAATTGAGGATCAGTAAATTTAGCACCATTCTTTCCAGTTGCTGCATCCATAAACCACTGTGGTCCACCAGTTCTATCAACAAGTAGAGACAATAACCATGAATTTACAACCTATTGGTCTTTATTTCCCATTGAAATTGGATAATAACCTGCTGCTCTAATTGTTGGAACTTGAGCAATCATTTCTTCAAATGTTTTTGGATAGTCTAAACCTAATTCATCTAAAATAGCTCTATTTGCATAAACTACATGACAAACTGCAAGAGTTGGAGGAATCATCCATAATTCACCATTTGCACCTTGAGCTTTAAATGTAACAGGTTTAAATTGAGATTTAAAATCAGAAGTTAAATAACTTGTTTTATTTAAATCTAAAACTAATCCTGCATCTTGGATATATGCTGTTCTTGCTCCACCATAACAAGTAAAAATATTTGGTATTTTTCTTGAAGCGGCCATAGCTTGGAATTTTTGGTGAAAAGCTTCACCAGAAGCATACTCAATATCTAATTTAATATTAGGATATTCTTTTTCAAAAGCTTCGATTACTGCATTGTGTCCTGCATAAGCTGGATTTGCTGGGTCAATTTGCATGTACCCTGTTAATGTAATAACGCCATCATCACTAACACTTTCTTTTGCACCTGATGCAAAGATACTAGTAACTGCAATTAAACTTACCATTACTAATGCTAAAATTTTTTTCATATACAATCCTCCTTCGACTGCTACTTATTTCATTCACTGAATTATATAAACGGATACTTATTTCTGTCAATGAAAAAAGTAATAAAAATTTAAAACCTGTTATAACTCCTATCAATTACTAAACATTAGTAGACCAAATTGTAACATTCAATAGGAATAAATATGATTTGTGATAACTTAAACAGGTAAAGATTTAGAGTATTTATGAAATAAAAAAATGAAGCAGTATTTTTAACTACTTCACTTAATATTTTTTTGTAAATTACATACAAGTTTTATTCAGAGAGAATAATTTCTAGCAAAGAATTATATAAATCATTATCAAGATTTAAAGCAATAAGATTTGAAATAATTAAATCATTGTTTTCTAATTGAAGAATTTTAAATATTTTATCTTTCAATTTAATACTCATCTCACATCTTTCGAGAATTTCTCTTAATATTTCAATTTTATCTTGTTTTGCTAATTTAATATTTTCAAATATAATTTTTGTTCTTGATTTAACATTAATATCATATAAATTAATATTTAATTCTTTTTTATCATTATCATATTCTTTTTTAAATTCAATTTCGATATCATCATTAAATATTTTTATTTCAGTATCACAAATACCAACAAATGCAATTTGATAATCTCTGATATTAGGGATTAAAGACAAATCACCAACTGCTTGTTCAATTTTAAACTCACTATTATCAAAATCATTTACAAACTTTGTAATGACATTTTTATTATCCAAATAATCTTCACTAATATTATCATCTTCATAAAGAGAAAAACTTCCATTATCACCCATATATGATTTAATTAATAATGATTTAGGATTTTTAGAATTATCTTCATCATTTGATAATACTAAAATATCCCCTTCTTTTATAAATATTGGGATAGTATCTAAAGGTCTGTATACTTTTAATCTTCTATCTCCAATATATCTTTTAGATGAAAAGAAATCATAATAAGTACCTTTTGGGAGCCAAACAATAGATGAGGCCATTGAAAGTTTTTTATTTTGTTCTTCAATAATTGGAGATACAATCATAGATGAACCAAAATAATATTGAGATTCAACTTCATAAGCTTGTGAATCTTCACTATGGTAATAATACATAGCTCTAATTAAAGGAATATCATTCTTCCATGAGTGATAATTCATAGTATAAATATAAGGAATAAGCTTATTTCTCAATTGCAAAAAGTTAATCATTACGTCTTGGGTTTCTTTATTAAATTTCCAAGGTTCTTTTGAATTAAATATTTCATTACTACTATGCAATCTCATAATTGGAGAAAAAACACCAAATTGTGTCCAACGGGCCATAAGTTCATTATCCTTATACCCTCTCATATGCCCGCCTATATCATGAGACCACCAACCATACCCAATATTTGATGCACATATAGTAAATTTAGGTTGAAAAGCTAAAGATTTCCAAGAAATTATAGTATCTCCAGAAAATCCAATTGGATATCTATGAGAGCCAACTCCAGCATAGCGAGAAAAAATTAATGGCCTTTTATTCTCTTTCTTTGCAGAATTAAATCTATGATAATTCAAAATCCAAAGAGGATCTAAGCCTTCAAGCTTTGAAGTATTTCCTTGTTGCCAATCTATCCACCAGAAATCAACACCATCATTTTCTAATGGTTCTAATATAATGGTTTGTAAAGAATCTAAATATTTTTTATCACTAGCGTCAAATAGGACAGCTCGACCCTCATCAACACCCATTTCTTTTGCTATTTTATCATAATTATCTTCAAAGGATCTAACACCATCTGCGGGGTGATCATTAAGAGTAACTTTTAAGGCTCTTTTGTGCAATTCTTCTAAAAAAGCTTTTGGGTCTGGAAATAATTCCTTATTCCAAGTATACCCTGTCCAACCACTTCCAAAATTTTTATCAATATCTACTAGATGCCAATCCATATCTATAACTGCAACAGAAAAGGATATATTATTTTCTTTAAATCTATCTAAGAGTGCTAAATAACTTTCACTTGTATATTTGTAATATCTACTCCACCAATTGCCCAATGCATAGCGAGGTATCATAGGAGTTTTTCCACTCAATTTATAAAAGTCTTTTAAACATTGCAAATAATTATGATTATAGCCAAAGAAATATATATCTTTATTTCCTTTAGCTCTTGGAACATAAAAATCATTAACTTCTAACATTGAAGAAGAATCATCAATTATAGAAAAGCCTCTTCTTGATAATAATCCAGCTTCTAATTCAAT
>RZYO01000251.1 GCA_009930325.1 Spirochaetia bacterium
ATAATACACTCCTTTTTGGTTTACTAGACATTTACCTTTTCGGAGTAATCGATGGTTTTTCCTTTTTTTACTTTTGCGAACTTAATTGTACTCTATCAATTTCGTCCACTGGCATACATTCAAACTTGTCACTGCAAATTTTTCTTCTTATTTCGTCTCCGTGAATCAAACACGAAAGAATTTCGTATGTATAAGACCAATGTTCCTCATACCCATTTAGTTCACAACATTTCCTAAGTGCTGCTATACGACTTATAATATTAATCTCTGCATTTTTCGCTATTTCTTTATTTTCAGTCAAAACTAATTTGACATCAACATTAGAATTAATTGCTTTTTCATAAACATTTCCATCATCATTCCAAATATAAGAAGCTGTCACTGAATCAGGAGATATTTTCCCTATAACTACAAAATCTATAATTGGTTCAAAGTCATGGGTCAGCAACAGGACGCTTTTGGCAGCAAAAGAAACATCTTTTTTCCCAATATTCTTTTTAAACATCCGATGCAAAATCGCAAACTTTTTATTACTATCAAAAGAAGAAATTGGGTCATCTAAAATTATTAAATCTGGGCCTTGAAAATTAGAATAATACATAAATAATATTAATGAAAAAGCATTTTTTTCGCCCCAACTTAAATGACTTCTAATATTTGATACATCTGATTTTGACCCATTAAAACACTGTTTAAGTATTGTTCGACTATTTGTTTCGTCTTCAGCCTGTATTTCTAGTTCGTAACTAATGCCAGCTGTTTTAAGAAATTCATTTATGTCATTCTGTGATTCGATAATTGTTGCCTGAAGTAATCCTTTCAATTCACCCATTTCTCTTTTTAATATAATCGCTTCTTTTCTAAGTGATGCGACTTTATTATTTATTCTTTCAAAAATATTCTCTATTTTCTCTCCACCAAAAATCTCGAATAAAATTTTTGGAAATTCCATTGCATTAATCTGTTCGTCTAAATTTGTTATATCAGCAATTACTATTTTCTTCATACCAAATTCATTTATTGCATTAAATCTAGATATTAACAAATCAAATTCAGTAGTCAACTTTTCTACGATAGCCTTTATGATATCAGGCGAAGTATCTGTTTTTACATATTGTATTAGTTCATCATATTTGTCAGCCTTTATATACAATTTAATGCTCTCAAGTAGTTCCAAAACTTCCTTTAAATTTTTAGAATCTGATTTGGTGTATGTTCTTTTAAATACTTCTTTTTGCTTTGTATGTTTTGGCGCATCAATTTTTTCAGAGCAATAAGGGCAATTATCACTGATATCGTAGGTATCTCCGCTATTACGCCAATCAATCCATGGAATATTAATGTCCTCATTGTCAAAAAACGTACGATAATCTTCTAATTCCCTAGGTATATTATATAAATTTTGTTTTGATAAAAGACTTTTCAGTGCCCCTGAGTTGATTAAGTGACCTTTATTGGTCCTCTTAAATTTATCATTTATCTTAATCAGTGATTCTTTTAAATCAATGATTTCTTTGTCAGCATTCATTGTATCTCTAAGTGATTGCAAATGTTTGTCTAATTGTTCCTTTTTCTCGTCGTAATTTGGTGTTTTTAAGAATACCTCGAAAGAATTTTCTATTACTTCGTCCTTTCTAAATACGACTTGATTTACGAACTCCTCATCAAAAACTAATATTTTATTAAATATAGGTTTTACAGAAACACTAGCCGGCGCATCCGTAAAAAAGGATTTAAGAGTCTGCAGCTCGTTATTATTACCTGAAAGCTTTATGGCTCTCGCTACTGTAGTTTTGCCCGTTCCATTGATTCCATATTTTATATTCAACTTATTTGGTTCTATGTAGATTTTTCCTTCTTTTATATTATTACAATAGTTTATTATGATTTCATACACAGTCTATAATCCCCCATCATCTTCTTTAATTAACAAACTCCTTTATTTTAATAAATAATTATATTTATATATGACAAATAATTTTTCTCATTCCTTTGTCTTCCGGTTTATAATCTAGCCTTATTTTGACAAAATTGTTTCCATGTAATTCTAATTTATTAATATTTTCTAAACTAAACAACTTCCAACCAGTTTCAACGCCACTTTCACTATTTCCATATAATTGAAAACCTCTTAAAACTAATTTGCCAGTCCTACTTTCGCCGTAACAATATGGTTCAACAACTCTTGGACAATCATTATAAATAAATTTTATGATTTTTTTGTTTTTAATAGCATCACAAATTATAGTATTCAATATTGCACCTCATTTTATTATAGTTCTAATAACCTATTTCAATTAAACTTATATAAAATATCAACATCCTCTCTAAAACACAAACAAAGCTAACCGCCGCGTATAAATACGTGGTGGTTAGCTTTGTTTCCGTTGTTCATGCTTTGTCTATGCATTTGAACTCATCTCGCTTTTAAAACTTGTTTAAAAGAGTCACCTATTGTTCCTAACAGACAAATTTTCTATTATTTCTCTAAATAA
>RZYO01000252.1 GCA_009930325.1 Spirochaetia bacterium
CTAAATCTGGGCCAAATTTCAATTGAAAACTGGTCCACCTTAAAATATAATACCCTTTAAATTAACAACTTAAGGGGGCGTGGAGGTTGATAGATTTGGATCAAAAAGCAGAAATATTAATGAAATATTTTAGAGAAAACAAATCTCAAAGAAAAATTAGCAATGAACTTGGTATTTCAAGGACTACTGTCCAAAAGTACATTAAAGATTTTGAAACAAAACAAGAAAAATTAAATATTCTATCAAAAACAAATGAGGATTTGAATAAATTAAAAATCCAAAACTTAATTAATGATCTTTCATCAAAACCTAAATATAATACCAGTAATAGAAAGAAAACAAAATTAACAATAAATATAAAAAACAGAATCGAAGAATTTATTCAAATTAATGATAAAAATAAAGCTCTAGGTCGAAAAAAGCAAGTAATGAAAAAAATAGATATGTATGAACAACTCGTAGAAGAAGGATACGATATAGGATATACGACAGTTTGCAACTTTATCAAAGATAAATATGACAAGAAAGAAGCCTTCATAAGACAAGAATATGATCCAGCAGAAGTCTTGGAATTTGACTGGGGTGAAGTAAAAGTTAATGTTGCTGGCAAAGCAGCTACTCTTAACATTGGACTTTTTAGTACCGCTAAGGAATCTTACCATTACTCCAGGGTTTATCAAAATCAAAAGATGGAAAATTTTTTAGATATCCATGTTAAAGCATTTACTAATATAGCTGGAATACATAAGGTTCTGGTTTATGATAATTTAAAACAAGCGGTGAGAAGATTCGTAAGCCGGACTGAAAAAGAAGCTACAGAGGATTTAATAAAAATTTCTCTTTACTATGGATTTACCTATCGTTTTTGTAATGTTAGAAAAGGAAATGAAAAAGGTCATGTTGAGAGAGGAATAGAATTCATAAGAAGGAAAGCCTTCTCATTAAAAACAGATTTTGATTCAGTTGGGGAAGTTAATGAACATTTAGAAAATATTCTTGAAAAACTGAATAATAAGAAACGTAACTGGCTTAATAATAAAAGTCCCAAAGAGGTTCTGGAAGAAAACAGAAAAAATTTAATACCACTAAAACCTGAATATGATATTTCTAGAAGAATTGAATCTAGAGTAAATAAGTATAGCGTAGTAACTATTGATCAAAATAAATATTCAGTCCCAGACTACCTTGTGGGAAAGTTTGTTAATGTAAAAATCTTTCCTGATAATATAAATATTTACTACAAGAATAGCAAAATCGCTGAACACAAAAGATCATATCAAAACCACCAATGGGTAATTGATATTAATCATTTTATTCATACATTAAAAAAGAAGCCCGGAGCATTGCACGCTAGTGTTGGCAGACATCAGCTTTCTCCAGAGCTTCAAAACATTTACAAGGAATATTATAGCAATAATCCGAGAGATTTCATATCTCTGTTAGAAATAATTAAAGAAAAAGATGTAATTAATGTATTAAATGCAATAAATAGATTAGTAAAAATAAAAAAAGATTTAGTTACCACAGATAATATAAAAAATATCATATATAAACTTCCTGAAGAAAATAAGGTTGAAACAAAAGGCTCTTCTGAAATTTATCAGGCCTCTATTAACCAAATTACTATGTTAAACGAAATGTTTAAACTTAATTCTTTAGGAGGAATTAACCCATGAATACATTAATAACTGAAATTAAAAAATATGTAACAGAGCTCAAGATTCCTGGTATTAATCAAAGTCTTAAAATGAAAATAGAAGAAGCATACAGACTGGATAAATCCTACGAAGAGTTTTTAAAAGAAATATTTGAAGAAGCTTATGATTTAAGAAAAGAAAATGGTCGCAAGGGGAGAATTAGAAATGCGAAATTTCCATATTCAAAATACCTAGATTCTCTCCAGATAGAATTTTTACCTGAAGAAGCAAAGAAAAAACTAAAAGAATTAAAAACCCTAGAGTTCATTGAAGAAGGAAGAAATATAATACTTGCCGGTAATCCAGGTACTGGCAAAACTCATTTATCAATAGGACTTGGAATTGAATGTTGCAATAAAGGTTACAAAGTATATTTTGCAACGGTTCCTAGTTTAATTAATGAATTAAAAGAATCCAGGAGTAATAAAAGATTGCATAGTTTTGAAAAAAGATTTGAAAGATATGACCTGATAATTCTTGATGAATTAGGATATATTTCTTTCGACAAAGAGGGAAGTGAATTACTTTTTACTTTCCTCTCCCTAAGGGCAGAAAGAAAATCAACAATAATCACAACTAACTTATCTTTTGACAGGTGGGATGAAATTTTTAATGATGCAGTTTTAACTGCTGCATTAATAGACAGGATGACACATAATTCTTTTGTAATTAACATGAATGGTGGTTCTTATAGAATGAAAGAGACAAAAGAATGGTTGGAAAAGAGTCTCTAAATTTCAATTAGTGGACCAGTTTTCGAGTGAAATATGGTACAGTTTTCGATTGACAAATACA
>RZYO01000253.1 GCA_009930325.1 Spirochaetia bacterium
TAAAACAATAACACTTTCTATCTAATAAAAAGATAGTTTTCTCTCTTATTGGACAAAGTCGCTTTCAACTTACTTGGACATTATCACTTCCTTTTAAGACAAAATTGATAAACATCAACACCTACTATTTGACTATTCTTAAAATAAACATTAACTTCTCTTATTAAAAATACTTCAACGTTATCAGCAATTGAAGTAAAAAGCTTTTGAGAAAACCCTGTTATTAATTGATTCTGAGCTTTGATAGTTTCTAAAAATCTATCAATATGTAATTTTCTAGAATACTTATCTACTAGAATAGCTAGTATTTTATATTATTTATAATTTTTATTCTCATTTAATGTAATGCTTAAAGTTATAATTAATCTCAACAAACTATTTTCTACTAACTCTAAACTTTTCAAAAGGTTGTTAGTACTGACGCAATTGAGTTTAATCCCATGAGATTTAATTTTATTTTCTAATATAAAATTAGTTTAAATCTTCAATTTTTACTTCAGGAAAACTATTTTCATTTTCCAAAAAAATACTTAATGAAAATTTACCTTCGGGTAATGGCTCATCACTAATTTCAGAAGAAACCATTTCAAAGAAAGGTCTTAAATCATCGATATAATCATTTATGCTTAATTTAAAAGATAAAGGGGTATATGATTTAGACAAATCATTAATAGTTGTATTCGCTTGAATTTTAAAATCAATCCAGTTGGTTGTTAATGATAAATCATTTATTGAAAGTTTATCATCTTCAACATCAGCTTGTAGTGATAGCTTATCTATTGCCCAATTTTCTTGATTACCTATAAATGAAGCTTCTCCTAAAAACATATAAGCAAACATTGATAAACTTTGTCTTATTTCCTGTTCTGCATCATACTTAAAACCTTCAAAATTAAACGAGACTTCTTCAACAATATCCATAAAAGTCGTTATATCTACTTTCTCATCACTTTCTTCAAAATTAGATAGTATAAGGTTCCCTTTAGCGCCAAAAGACAAATCATCAAAACTCATAGAGCCTAAAGTTGACTTAATAATAACACTATTATTTCCCATATCTAAAGCATTTATTATGAAGTCTGAATCAGTTGCTTCATATCCTAAGTCATATATTTTAGTATTTATATTACCATTAAAATGAACTTTCATTTCAGATTGTTCAAGGCTAAATAAATCATCCATATCTGAAAGGTTCATCTCCTTAATAGTAACTTTGATATCAGTTAATTTTGAATTATAAGGATTATGGTATAAACTAATAGCTTGTGATAATGGTATTTTTATATCCAAAGTATCAATATTTAATTCTATCTCAGGATCAAAAAGTTTTATACCATTTATTGCTAATAAACCCTTTGTAACAAAAACGTCTACATTATCATAACTAAAACTATATTCTGATTTATTTTCATCAATCCATTCATCTAATAATGAAATAATCTGTTTTTCTGCTCTTTTATTAGTTACATTTATAGCTATAACACCTATTACTACTAAACTTAATATGACAATTATTCCAATAATTATTCTTTTTTTCATAAAACCTCAATTAATGCTATTTTTTTTTAATTTGTTAAAATAGCAATATGTTAAAAACCTTTATTAATTTTATTTTAACATAGTTTTATAACAAAAAAATAATAAAAACACAAAAATAAGTACCATTTTTTCTGACATTTATCAATTATATTAATACTGAGAAAAACTAAAAAAATACTATAATATATTAGTTCTCTTTCTTTTTAAAAAATACCATCAACTTGTAAAGGAACATTAGAATTAACATATCTATGTCCAACATATTTAATATCACTATGGAACATATTCTGAATTTAAAAAGTTTCTTTACGACCTAATAATTCACCTAGTATTATTGTAACATACACTCCATCCTTTGCTTTTTTTCTTATTTTATATTAATTCAAATTTCTTATATTTTGGTAATATAAGAAAAAACTATAACAATTGAGGGTTTTTTCAATTAAAACTCTGTGCCCTGATTTTGATGATCCTTTATATTCTATCAATCCTAATTTTTTCATTTTATTTATATGGTAGCTAACACCATCTACTGAAAGGTCTAATGTTGAAGCTATATCTTTAACACTTAAATTAGAATTTTCACTCATTATCTCTAAAATTATCTGTTGTATGGTGGTAGTTTTGGTGGTAGTTTTGGTGGTAGTTTCACTATTTTTATTAATCAAAAATTCACTAGAAATACTCATTACTGCATTAGTATAATCATCTATGTCATTATCAGGGTAAAATTTAAGCTCTGGGGATCTATTAAATTTTAAAGCTTCTTTTGCCCTTCTTATTCCGGACCCATACGATTCAATTAAACCAAGTGCAAAAAACATCTCTTTAAGCTCTTTATTTAAATATTTTCTTTTATCAAACCGTTTCTCAGTATTTAAAGATTCTATTGTTACTGGAGGAAGTGGCCTATTATGGTTTAAA
>RZYO01000254.1 GCA_009930325.1 Spirochaetia bacterium
ACGAACTTGCATCTTAGCTTCCTTGTTATGTGTAAAAGTATACACCCAACAAGAATTCTTCTGTAAACTACTTACTATTACTTTTTATCATTCCTCCTATTAAAGTGGTTCCACTTCTTTTAATGGTATTATAAATTAGCAAATATGAGGAATAAATAGAGAATAATGATTAAATTTGTAATTTAGCGACTTTTCCTATCTAATTTCAAACTAATATTTCATACATAATTCTAACACACTTAGCAAAAATTTCTTAAATATTTATTTAGTTTTTTATATATAAAATTATAAAATTCCACTAAAATATATTATAAGGTAAAAAAATGGCATATAAGAAAAAAGGGAAAGTTAAAACTAAAAAGGACATCACTGGATCTATCGAAATAGATGAGAATTCTTTAACAAAAATAAATGACTTAAATTTATATATTGAAAAAAACAAAGAAACTTATATTGAATTAATTCAAATTGAAAAATGCAAATATTCAGATATAGATTTTTCATTCCTTAATTTTGAACTATGTATATTTAAAGATTGTGTATTCAATTCTTGTGATTTTGAAAATTCAACATTTTTAAATTGTAAATTCATAGATTGTGATTTTTCATCTAGCAAATTTAATAAAACTCATCTTGATAAAATTAATATTAATACATGCAAATTCATTGGAAATTCCTTCACCTCAGCGAAACTAGAAAATGTTATAATAAAAGATTCTAATTTTAATTATTCTTCTCAATTTGAATCAAAAATAGTCGATTTATTTATTGAAAAATGTACATTTATTGAAGCTTTTTTTAATTCATGTGAGCTAATAAATTTCAATTTAAATGAAGTCGATTTCTCTAAAACTGAGTTTTTCAACACGCTTCTTAAAGATATTGATTTCACAACTTCAATAATTGATAATATTCAATTTTCAAAAGATATGGTAGAGATAAAAGGTATTATAGTTGATACTTATCAAGCAGCAAATATAGCATCTATATTAGGTATTATTATAAAAGATTTCTAATTTATTTTATAATATTAATCACTGATATAAGTGTCTATAGCAATAAAGATAGTATAATCTGGATATTCTTTTTTTAATTGATCAGCAATTGAATCTCTTAGAGCAAATTTATCATCTACATTAAAATCAACAACAATATCAAATGATAATTGCTTTGCTTCAAAGTTTATATAAAAAGCATGCATTTGAATAATTCCATCAATATCTAAAATGTATTTATTAATTTCCTCCATAATTTTAATCACTCTTGGGTCTTTTTGGTTTATTGCATAAATTCCAAAAGTAAGGATTATTCCAAACTCATCATACATATCCATTCTTAATTTTCTAGTTAATTCATAAATTTGTTTAGTTGTTATATCCTCTTCTAATTCGATATGAACAGAACCAATCATAGTCTCAGGTCCATAATTGTGAAGAATAAGATCATAAACACCTATTACTAAATCTTCTTCTTTTATTTTTGCTTTAATTTCTTTTGAAAGATTACTATCTATTCTTGAACCTAATATTCTATCTAAAGTATCACTTAACATATCCCAGCCTGCTTTTATTATTACTAAAGAAATTGCAGCGCCAATGAATCCATCGATATTTAAATTAAATATAATTATAATTAAAGCAGATATTTTTGTAGAAAGAGAGACAATGGCATCAAAAAAAGCATCAGAACCAGAAGCAACAAGTGCTGTTGAATTTACTTTTTTTCCAATATTCTTAGTGTAACTACCAAGTAGTAATTTTGCTAAAATTGCAATTACTATAAAGGCTAGCATTAGAGGAGTATATTTAATATCTGAAGGATTTATTATTTTCTTTATTGATTCAATTAATGAAGTTATACCTGCAAAAAATACAATAAATGATACAATCATAGCACTTAAGTATTCTAATCTTCCATGACCAAGAGGATGTTTATTATCTGCTGGTTTTAATGCCAATTTCATTCCTATTATTATAATAATTGAAGATAAAGCATCACTTAAATTATTTATTGCATCCATCATTATTGCTATTGATGAGGATAATAATCCAATAATTAATTTAAATATTGAAAGAAAGATATTTACTATAATACCTATTATACTTGTTTTTATAATTTGCTGGTCTCTTGAAAGTTTTTTTTTCATACTCATTCCTTATGCATTTATTCAATAATACTATTTTTGCATAATTAGAAGAAGAATAAATTAAAATAAAAAATTGTTAAATATAATATAATTGTTCATTTTAATTTTTTTTCATAAGTTTTTTAAAATTTTATTTCTTAGATTTGAATTTTTTTTAGAAAGTAAACTATATTTTTATTTTGCTTCATACTAATTTTTATGTTAAGATTTTATTATCCTTGAATGTACAATTGAAGTGCAACAAGGGTTAGAAAGGTAAAAATGGCTCATATTGAAACAAGGTGTATAATAGAGATTGCAAGATCCTAAAAATACA
>RZYO01000255.1 GCA_009930325.1 Spirochaetia bacterium
ATGACTGGTATTTTTGGTTCTGGTTCTGGATCTTCTTATAATGATGACTCTGATGATCCTTATAATCCTGGGAATTTAAATGGTTCTAGTGCTTTTAGAGTTGAAGCTGTTATTCCTTTTGATAGTTCTTTAAATGTAAAAACTTGTGCCAGAGTTGCATCATTATTTAATGCTAATGTTTTAGATTCTTCTATTTATCATAATAGTGATAGTGATTATTCTTTTATAGTTAAAAATTCTGTTACAGGAGAGGATTTTGTTAATTTAGATTTAGAATCTGATTTTTTACAAATAAAAGATAGAAGTTTTTCTTATTATCATAATGATAATAATTTTACTACTAATACAACTTATTTAGTTAACTTAACAGAAGATGTAAGAGATACTTCTGGAAGATCTCTTACTCCAAAAACTTGGTCTTTTACAACCGAAGTAGAAGAATCAGATTTAGAATACCCAATAATTTATAGAAGTTTTCCTATTAGTGATTCTCTTGATGTTTGTAGAAATAGTAATATGCAATTTCAATTTTCTTATGATATAGATGGAAATGATCTTGCTCAAATGGATTATATAACTTTTAATAATGATAATATTTGGCTTTTAGAGTGTGAAACTAGCTCAGCAGATGGTGAAACTTGTCTTTCTTGGAATAGTGAAAAAGTTCCAATTACTATATCTTCAAAATCAGATTCTACTGGATTTACTATAAGAGCTAGTTCTGCTATGGAATCTTATACTTGGTATAGAGTCATTATAAAAACTGCTGGATATAATGGAATTTCTCAAAATGAAGGAGTTCCAGTTACACAAGGAACTGTTAATAATCCTAATGTTGATGCTTCAGATGGCGTTGCTGATATTTGTGGTAGACCTTTAGATGGAAATAAAAATGGATCAGCTGATGGAACTTATTTTTCTTCATATAATTCTTCTTCTGATTTAATAGATGATTATGTATTAGAATTTAAAACTAATTCTGATATAAATTGTTTACCTTTTATATCTTCTGTTAATCCTGATTCAGGTTTGCATTCTCAGGATCTTATAACAATAGAAGGTGAAAATTTTGGAATATTTGGAGAAGTTTATTTTAATGGTTTTTTAGCTGGAAATAATTGTTATAGTTATCCTGATGGTTCTTGTGAGTCTATTCCTGTAGATTATGATATACATTCTGATTTTATTTTAAATCAAATTGGACATTGTGGAGCTTGTGAAGTTTCTTGGAGTGATAGTTTAATTGAATATAAAGTTTCTGAAAATGCCGTATCCGGAACATTAACAGTAGAAGTTGGAGATTATTCTGCTGAATCTGATTTTGATATTAGTTATAAAGAGCCTAAGAAAGAAAATAAAGAAATATTTTCTAGTATAAAAAATATTTTTATTCCTGAAGTTTTTGCTGATGAATATAATGTAAATTATGGAAAAAATATTGAAATTTTAACTCCTCATATAGCTTCACTTTCTTCTAATACTGGTACTATAGGACAATTTATTACAATAATGGGTAAAAATTTTGGAAATGAAGTTTCAAAAGTTTGGTTTGTAAAAGATTCTGATTATAGTGTTGTAGAAGCTTATGCTCCTTTAGATTGTGATAATTTAGATACATGGAATGATAATGAAATTGTTATAGAAATTCCAACTTTAGAACTTACTAATTATCATATTGTTGTTGGAATTGATAATGAAATGGGTGGATATTATTATAGTAACGGTATATTTTTTGAAGTTTTAGAAGGGGAACCAGGTCCTGGACTTTGTTCTATTGATCCAACTTCACAATTTGTTGGTTTTCCAATTATTTTAGATGGTGTTAATTTTGGTCCAGGTAAAGAATCTGATTCTATTTATTTTGGAAAAGATGTTGTTGATGAATATATATCTACTTATTCTAGTGTAAATTATTGGTCTCCTGATTCTATTGCACTTTTAATTCCTTCTGATGCTTATAGTAATAATGTTTATGTAAAAGTAGATGATAAATTTTCAAATAGTTTAAGACTTTCTGTTTTGGAAGATTTTTCTTGTCCAGATGAAATAAAAGATATTTGTGATAATGTTGGTATAAATGGAATTGGACTTTTTTCAAGAGAAGAATGTGAAGATCAACATATTGCCTGCTTGTTTACTGATGGAGCTTTTAACACTTGTACAACAGATCCTTCTGTTTGTATTAATTTTCCTGAATGTTCTGATTATTTAGATAATGATGAGGATGGTTTGGTTGATTATCCAAATGATCCTGAATGTATAATGGCTGAAACTGATTCTGAAATAGGTTCAGGAGATCTTCCTGATGAACCTCCTCATCCAGAAGGTGAATGTGGAGATAATATTTATACTGCTGGAGTTGAAGTTTGTGATCCTACTTCATCTTTTGTGATTACTAATACTTGTTCTGATTTTGGTTATGGTACTGGAGTTTTAGGATGTA
>RZYO01000256.1 GCA_009930325.1 Spirochaetia bacterium
AGTAAACAAAAAGTAATTGAAAATGCTACTAAAGATTCTCCTGAGTTTAGTGATATGACTTATGAGGAAAAAGTAGAGAAAATAGAAGAATATTTAAATAGAAGTAATAAAGTAAGAAAAGAATTAGCAGATGCTTACAAAGATAAACCAAGTTTAAAAGCAGAATTAGACCCATTAGTTAAAGATTTAACTAAACTTGAAGCAAGGAAAGCAGGATTTTTAAATAATTTAGCAAAGGCTTTTGATACTAATGGTGTAGATAATTTACAAAAATCTATTGAAAAGTATAAGAAAGATGTAGTTGAGAAGGCTAATAAAATAGAATTTGATGCTAAATTTCCACACGATACTATTGTAGTAGATACGGAAGAAAATGCTGAGTATAAAGTTCTTGAAATGAGTAGTGGTAAAAAAGCACTATATGATAAAGATGAAGATGGTAAATGGACTAAGTACATGAGAGAATTTAATTATACTGAAGGAGCATTAGATAGATACAAACTTAAAGATGAAATTAAAGCTGAACCTGTTACACCAGTAGAAACACAAACTACACAAGCAGAGGAAGAAAACTCAATTGAATATAAAGTAGATAATGCTATAGAAAATGATAATGATACTTGGTTTGACCCTGATCCTAAAAGAAAACAAGGTAAAGTTCTTAATGGCACTACAGGAAATATAGGAGAGGTAGATAAACAAAGTAAAGACAAAATAATACTTGATATTGATGCTCAAGATAATCCTACTAATTTTGAAGCTACCAGAAGATTTCAAGTATTTATTGAAAATAAGAAGTTTTCAAATAAGGATTATGAAGGTAAAATAGCTACAGGTGAACAAGTTTATGGTTCTGAATGGAATACTGAAAAATCAAGATTAAAAAAATTAGGATTTAATCCTGATAATGTAAAATATTTAATAGTAGTAGATAAACAAGGAAATGAACAAAAAGATGGAGATGGTAATTTAATATTTACTACATTGCCTGAAAGTAGTGTGTTTACACCTCTTAGAATTAAAGGTAAACTTGCAGAGCTATCTCTTAATGATAGTGATATTCAGCAAGGTACTTTAATATTAACAAGGAATAAAGATGGTAATTTTACTGCTGAAAGATATAATAAAGCACAAAAAACTAACTTCAATATAACATGGCCAGCTAATTCATTTCCTAATGAGGTTAAAGTAATAAAAGCTAAATTTGCTATTAATAATGGTGTAGTCCATGAATCAAAACTTAAAGCAGAAGAAGATAATTACAAATCTTTTCTTAATTCGTTGGAGTTAGGCAATACAATTCCTTTTACTGGTAAAACAAAAGGTGTTCCTGTGCTTGTTGAAACTGCTTATGATATTGAAAATTATATAAAAGACCTTGGATTAAAATCAAATGAATATGAATTTATTGTAGCTACAAGAGATACTTATAATGCCTTTAATATTGACTTTCCCACAAGAAAAGGGTACACCTACATGATTGATAAAAAGAATGAAAAGTTTATTCAAACAGTACCAAGAGAAATTACAGCAGAAGAAAAAGAAACTGTTTTAAATATACTTAAACTTTATGTAAGTAAAATTACCAAGAATAATAAAGGTATTGATAGAAGAAACGCTTCTATAGTAGATGGTATTAATATTTTAGACACTCTTAAACACTTAATTGGATTTGCTAATCCTTATAATACAGATCCAAAAGTACAGAAAAATATTGAAAACTTACATCAAGAGTTAAGAGTACTAAAAGCAAAGAATAACACCAAAGCTTTTAATAAAACTCTTGAAAAACTAAACAAACAACTAAGTAATATACCTAATAATAGCAGGTCTGTTTATTTTCAGGAATATTTTTATGATAGGGAAGTTGTTGTTGGTGGTTATATAGTATTAGGATTTGATAAAGGTAAACCTTATGCAGTTTCTTTGTTAGATCAGAAAGCCTATGCTAAAGGGAATATTCAAATCAACCCTATTATTGAAAGTAGATTAGATACCTTACTTAAAAATAAATATTTTAATATTAGATCTTTTAATTTACAACCAACCAACGTTAAGGAATTTTTTACACTTATTACAAAAATAGAAAATAACGAGATAAAAGAAAAAGAATCTATTGATGATTATTCTAAATTCTTAGCTGGAAGCTATAGCAATAAAAAAACTAAAGCACCACTTAAATCAAGAGAAGAATATAGACCAAAAGAAGTTAAAACTCTTTATAATGATGGTACTGAATTTAAAGGTGAAATGCCTACTGCTGCTAACAGATATTTAACTTTTGAAACAAGACCTGAACAGCCTACACCTGAAAATCCACATAAACCTAAAGGAACACCTACTTCAAAAAAAGTAACAGATAATAAAAATAAACAGGAAAAACAAAAAAAAGTTACTGTGGCAGATTTTATGAAGGATATTGAAGAAAGAAGACCTGAAA
>RZYO01000257.1 GCA_009930325.1 Spirochaetia bacterium
ATTTAAACATTGATTTTACCTGTTGACGGATTGAAGAAGATATGGTATTATATAACAGTCGAGCGACAGGGGCGACTACAAAAAATAAGGAGTGTGGTAGATATGAGGACAGTAAATTTTACAGTATATAGTTTTAATGAGTTGAATGAAATTGCGCAGAAAATAGCTATTGAAAATTTTAGAGCACATGAAGCATATGCTGATATTTATGGAGCAGATGTAAATAAGGTAACAGAAAAATTTTTGGAAAGCAATAAAATTTTTAAAAGTGAAATATATTTTGATTTAATGCGTGGGTATAAACATACTAATTTTTCTGGAAGAACTAACTTTTTTAAATTAATTGAAATGTTTGATGATAGTATTTCTATTGTTAGTCGTTTGAAGAAATGGAAGAGTGAACAGAAAATTTATGATCATAATGTTTATATTGAAGCAAATGGTGAAATTCCTTATTGTGAAAAGTTTAGAATGGAGTATGAAAATATTGAGAATGTTAATTTTAAAACTACAACAGAAAATGAAAGAGAAATGATAGCTATTACTATTTCAGATTTTTTTGAAATTTTTGTGAAAGATTATATCAGAAATCTTTCTTGTGACATTGGCAAAGAATTGCTTAAAATTTATAATTATAGGATAAGTGATGAAGGTATTAGAGAAGAAGCAATGAATGGAGGATATGAATTTTTTGCAGATGGTAGCCTATATTATCCTAAAGGAGAGTGTTAGAAATGAAAGATAATAATGATATGATTCGTATTATTAAAGGTGTCGTGAAAAAGTTTAAAGATATGGGAATTTATGTTGAAATTGATAAAAAATTTGGCACAATGGCAATAAAGGATCAAAAAGATGATACTATGATATTTTGTCAAGGAGATGATTATATCATAAATATTCATGATGCTCAAGATATTGCTAGGTTTGCCTTAATTTCTGTGAAAGATGCAATTTTGTATCGTTTTGAAGATTTGATATATGAAGCAATAGATATTAAAGATTTACTAGGACATTATATTTAATATAAAATTGAAATGGGCTATTTATTAGCCCATTTTTTATTTATTAGAATATTTAAACTTTAAACTTTCCAGTTGACGGATTGAAAAAGGTATGGTATTATATAGCAGTCGAGCGACAAGGGCGACTACAACAAACAAGGAGCGTGGTAGATATGAATACAAATAAACATCCTGTAGTGAATTTTGACGGATTGAATTGGGAGATAATATCAGTACAGGGAGATGAATGGAATACTTTTCAACCTGTTTTTATTGATGAAGATGATAAAATCAGGTATAATCATGAAGATTTTATTTTTCCTATGTTTGAGTATAAAATTACTTCTCGGAAGATGAATGCAATGAAGAGTTGGATATATAATCTCCCAAGAAAAACAGAACAAGTAATTGTTGTAAGAGGGAAAATGTTTTGTTACAATGATGATGAAACTTTGAATACTGAAGGTTTTGGCTGCATTTTCTATCTTAAAAGAGAATTTTAAAGGAGAGTGTATAAATATGAAAATGACAGAAGAGCAATATAATCAGTTGGATATTGCGATAAATGATACAATTAGAGAATTTAAAGATGAAATTCCATTATATTTGAAAAAAGTTTTTTTGTCAAAAAATTATCAAGATTTTCAGAAAAGGATTCTTTGGGATATTTTTTATAAAAGTGCTGCTATTTACTTTAAAAATTACAAAAAAGATTTTTATAACATTTTTAAAGATTTAAACAATGAGCATATTTATACAGGTTTGAAAAAGGTTATGAAAAACTGTTCATTTCTTGATAATCTTATAAAAAATACAAAGGAGAGTGTATAAATATGAGCAATTACATTATTATCTCTACTCGTGAAAATTTCAACGGTGGTAATATAAAAAAGGCATTTCTTAATCTTCCTTTTGATGAAGATGAATTCAATGAAGCTGTAAAAAGAGTAGGAAATGGTAAAATTTTTATTGTTGATTATGATACTGATATTGATAACTTTGAAATTGCAGAAGATGAAAATCTTGAAGAATTGAATGCTTTTTTTGAAAGATTTGATAATCTTAGTAGCAAAAGAAAAGAAATATATAGTGTAATTTATTCTGAAATTTATTGTTCTACCAGAGAAAAGCAAGATGAGATTATGGATATAGTTGAAAGTGAATCTTATATTTTTTGGGAAAAAATGGATTTGTTGGATGTTGCAATGGAATTATATAGAGATGGATTTTATGGAGCAGTTAATCATGGTATTACAAGATATATAGATTTTAAATTTATAGCACATGAATTGGAAGATGATGGTTATGTTGATACATCTATCGGAGTTATTAAACTTGAAGATTAGGAGTTGATAATATGAAAATATATGGATTGAATAAAGTTGTACCAAA
>RZYO01000258.1 GCA_009930325.1 Spirochaetia bacterium
ATTGAGAAATTAAATAAAAATAAGCAAAGTTTTTATATTATAGGAAATAATCTGTTTAAAGATGAAATTTCTATAGGCGATTTAGCTACAAATATTATAAATGAGGGCGATATTGATGTTTTGGTGGCAAAGATACCCAGGATGATTGATATTGGTGAAGAAAATCTTATTAAATTATGGGAGAATGGTTACACCTCGGTTGTTAAAAAAAATATAAAAAATTTTTCTTATTTATCTGATAAAGCTTTGCAATTATTTATCGATGCTGGTGAAGCCCAGTTTGCCATTTTAAATATTAAAAGTTTTCAGCCAAGCCCGGAAGTGTTAAAGGGGTTGATTGATGATTTTGGAGACAGATTCGCAGATAGCCGCCTTGACTTAAAATATTTTGAAGATTGCGGTCTTTTTGATTACTTTCTGGAAAAAATTACTAGCGCCGATTCTTTTAAGCAATTAATTAATAAGGGTTTTGAAGGCCTATCGCTTGATAGTAAAAATAAATTTGCCTCTGTTATTAGTAAAACTGATGCTTTTGATGATTTTTTAGTTTATATCTTTAAAAATAATTGTTTTATGGATTTAGATTTTCAGATTTCGGGTGATCATCTTGATGAGCTGATTGAAGAAAATCTTGATGAAAAATTTGGTTCTTTTTTTTCAAGATTAAAAGATTTTCAAAATAAGTCCGAAGATTCTTTTTATATTAAAAATATAGATTTGTTTATTAAAGAAGATAAGCAGGCCTTAATTTATTTTTTTGTAGAATTAGTAAATGAAGATATTTTATCCCGCTCTCAAGAAGATTTAGATTTATGCCTTGCAGGCAGCACGGGTCTGGCTAATAAATTGATTAAGGCAGGAAAGGTTAATTTATTAGTTGACAATTTGGAAAAATTTAAAAATTTAGATCAGGAAATAGCTTTTAATTTAGTTGAGGCAAAGGCGGAATCTTTATTAGCTGATAATATTGAAAAATTTAATAATCTTTCTCGCGATTTTGGAAAAATACTAATGGCCTCACTTCAAGAATTTTCTAAAATTACAAAAATTAATGAATATTTCAATCCGCCTTTAGACAAGTTAGCTGCTAAAACTTCGGAAATATTTGGAGCTTTCGCCAGCGCTGACAATTATAATATGATTAAAGGTATTAGTGGCGATGACAAAGAAATTATAAAAAAATTAAATTTAAAAAAGGGTGGTAATGACGGCTTGAGGGAATTACAGGAGAGGTTTGTTGAGTTTAAGAAGGAAATTATTTCAGAAGATTTTAATCCTGAAGTTTTATTGCGAGGAGATGAGAATTCTTTGTATTTGCCTTATTTTCAGTCATATGTCCGGCTTCAAGAAGCTAGTTGGGGGTCCAGTGATGAAGAAGGTTTTAAAAAAATAATTAGCGATTATATTAATTATAAAAATAGTGGCGAAACAAAAGAGCTTAATCATAATTTTAAGCCTAGTCCAGAATTATTAATTGCTAAATCTAATGCTGCCAGTAGAGAAGGGCATCGTTTTAATGAACATTTTTTAAATAGATTCTCTGTTTTAGTTGATTCTATCAAAAAAGCAAAAAGTCTATATCAAGAAGAATTTCCCCTTAGCAAATTAGTGGAAAGAGTAGAAGCTGAAAGATTGTCATTAATTAAAGAATTGAAAGGAAAGATTGATAATATGCCTAACCCTCGGGCTCGAGATGGGATTAGCCAAAAAATAAATTTGCTCGAATCTATCAATTTAAGAGATTTAAAAGATTTTCAAAATAATTTTTCCGTTTTAGCTAAAGATAATAAATTTAGTGAGCTATTAAGGCAGACGGTTTTTTTAATGGGTTTTGCCAAAAACAAACAAAGCTTAGATTTTAATTTGGACAATATTGATTTAGCGCGGCCAGATATTGATGATATGTCCTGGATACTTGATTTTATTGATCATATCACTAATGAGGAGGTCATGTCTAAATATTTTACTGATAAGAAGGCGAAAAAAATGTTTGATGAAATAATTTCAGCCCAAGCCATTAATGATGAAATGACTTTATTGCAAGGCATTGGTGGTAAGTCTAAAGATTTTACAAAGATTCAATTAGTTCCGACCAGGGGGTTGTTGACTGAGTTTTCTGGACACATCGCTGATGCTTGTTGGGCTTCAAAGTACAGCAGCATCTTGAAAGAATTTCCTAATTTTACCTCAGTTATCATTAGACAAAATCCGGAAACAAAACATGAAAGGCTGGCTGGGGCGTTTATGTTGATTGAAACAGAATCAAAAAATGGCGAGCAGTTGCTAGTTATTAGAGGCTTTAATCCGATAGAAAATTTAATTAATTCATTATCAATTGAAGACTTTTATGATCAGGTTACAGGCTATGTAAAAAGTTTGGCAAAAAAAGAC
>RZYO01000096.1 GCA_009930325.1 Spirochaetia bacterium
CGCTTGAACATAAATAATAAATTGGACAAAATGAATAAGCAGTAATTTGCAAAGCATCTGAGCAATCATTTGACAGAATTACTTAGCAAGAACAATATTCATATAGAAAAAGTTGTATTAAATTTGTGACTTTTTTAATTTATAAAATATACTCATTAATAGTGATATATGTATATAAAATATGTAAAAAACTTACTTTAAACATGTAATCTATAGTTTTTTTCTTATTTAATTGAAAATAAGTTGAATGTTTATGCAGTTTATTGTATATATAATTCAATAATATTTTAAAAAATATTGTTATATATCGCTTAGGAGGAAAGCTAAGTTTTTACTTAGTATATAGAACAATGAAAAAAAGTTTATTAACTGTTTTAGCAATTGTCTTAATTGCGTTTACTTTTGTTTCTTGCAATAAAAAAAGTGAAGAATCTTATAATGTTGGATTTATCGGTCCTATGACTGGTGACTATGCTAACTATGGTATCCTTTGTAATAATAGTGCTCAACTAGCTGTTAAAAATTTTAATGCTGCTGGTGGTATTAGTGGTACTCCTGTAACATTAATTACAGAAGATTCAGAAGGTACAATTGAAAAAGGAAACTCTGCAATTGAAAAATTATCAAGTTCAGATAATATTTTAGCTCTTGTTGGTCCAATTTTCACTGGAACTACTTTTGCTGTTGCTGATAGATGTCAAAGTGAAGGAATTCCTCTAATTACTCCATCTGCAACACATGCTGATATTACATCTGCTGGTGATATGATTTTCAGAACTGTTGTATCTGATGGTTTACAAGGTGAAGTTGCTGGTCATTATTTCTATGAAGTTTTAGGTCATAAAAAATTAGCTGTATTATATGCAAAGAATGACTATTCACAAGGTTTATATGAAAGCATGAGTGCAACATTTGAATCTCTTGGTGGGGAAATAGTTGCTGCTGAAACTTGTATGGTTGGAGATAAAGACTTTAAGACTCAATTAACAAAGATTAAAGCTGCAAAACCAGATGCAATTTATATTCCAAACTACACTACAGAAATGGCTCAAATTCTTGAACAAGCTGCTCAATTAGATGTTAAAGCTCCATTTGTATCATGTGATGGTTTCTCAAATCCTGAAATTTATAATTTAGCTGGTGCTTATACTGATGGTGTTGTATATGTTGGTCCTGCAAAAGTTAAAGAAAGCCCTGCATTTAGTGACTTTGTAAAAGAATATAAAGCAACATATGGTGTAGAACCAGATTCATTTGCAATTAATGCTTATGATGGTGCTAATATTATTCTTAATGCAATTAAAACAGCTGCAGCTGATGGCAAAGCAACAAGACAAGAAGTTAGAGATGCTATTGCAGCAACAAAAGACTATGTAGGTGTTGGTGGTTTAATTAACTTTGCTCCTAATGGTGACTTAGTTGCTTATCAAGGTGTTTACAAAGTTAATGGTACAACTCCTGAGTATTTAGGTGCCTTTAAAGTTGTAAATGGTAAATTAGAAAAAGTAGAATAAAAATAATACTTATAAAACTTTAGCCGGCTTTATGAGCCGGCTTTGAGTTTAAGACTGAATTTGAAAAATAATAATAAAAAAAGATAATTAAAAAAGGAGACCCAGCGTGGGATCACTTTCAGAATTTTTCCAACATTTTATGAACGGACTTACCCTTGGTGGTGTTTATGCTTTAATAGCATTAGGCTACACAATGGTTTATGGGATATTAAAATTTATTAATTTTGCCCATGGGGATGTACTTATGGTTGGAGCTTACATTGGATTGTTTGTTTTTGATGCTTTGAGAGGAAGTGCACCATTAGGTGCTTGGACTTTTTTTGCATTTTTTATAGCAATGATAATTTCAATGATTTTAACTGCAATTTTAGGTATGGTAATTGAAAGGGTTGCTTATAAACCTTTAAGAAAAGCCTCTAGGTTAGCTCCATTATTATCAGCTATTGGTGTATCATTTATACTTTCTAATGGTGCAGCATGGGCATGGGGAACACAGAGTAGAAAATTAAATTATCCATTTGATAATACACCTTTTGAAATTGGTGGTGTTGTAATAACTCCACATCAAATATTAATACTTGTTGTATCTATAGTTATGATGATTGCTTTAAAGCTATTTGTTGATAGATCAAGAATGGGAAAAGCAATGAGAGCAACAAGCTTAGACCAAGATACTGCAAGACTTATGGGTATTAATGTTAATGTTGTAATTAGTTTAACCTTTGCTATCGGTTCTGCTTTAGCAGCAACTGGCGGTATGTTAATTGCTTTAGATTTTAAATGTTATCCTACTATGGGTATTATGTTAGGTCTAAAAGCGTTTGTAGCTGCAGTAGTTGGAGGTATTGGAAATATAGGAGGAGCTATGTTAGGTGGTATTACCTTAGGTCTATTAGAAACCTTTGGTGTTGCTGTTTTCGGAATTCCTCAAGCAATGAAAGATACAATTTCTTTTGCTATATTAATTATTGTATTACTTGTTCGCCCTCAAGGTTTACTTGGTAAAGTGGTAAAGGAGAAGGTATAATGGTTAATTTTTTCTTACTTATATTAATATATAGTGGTATTTATGCCTTAATGGCAATTGGTCAAAATTTAATTACTGGTTATACAGGAATGCTAAGTCTTTGCCAAGCTGGATTTTTTGCAATAGGTGCTTATGCAACTGCAATTTTATCTACTTCAGGTTGGTCCTTTTGGGCAACTCTTCCAGTAGCGGCACTTATATCTGCATTTTTTGGTGTTTTAATTGGGCTTCCTACTTTAAGATTAAAAGGGGATTATTTAGCAATAGCAACTTTAGGTTTTGGTGAAATTGTTAGAAATGTATTGAATAACTGGGATAGTTTAACTGGTGGACCTATGGGGATTCAAAGAATTCCAATGGCAACTATTTTTGGTTTTACAATCAATCCTTATAAAAAATGGGCTTTTTTGGTAATGGTAGTTGTAATAGTTCTAATCGCTTATTATTTGTTTGAAAGACTTGGTAGATCTAGAATGGGAAGAGCTTTACAAGCAATTAGAGATGATGAAATTGCTGCAGCATCTATGGGTATTAATGTTACAAAATATAAAGTTTGGGCATTTGCTATAGGAGCTTCTGTAGCTGGTATTGCAGGTTCACTTCAAGCTGTTTTTGCCTTATCTGTTACTCCAGGCTCTTATACATTTATGGTATCAATAATGGTATTGTGCATGGTAGTTCTAGGCGGTATGGGAAATTTTTCTGCTGTTATTTTAGGAGCTTTCATTATTCAACTTATTAGTTATTTCCCACAATTAACAGGACTTTCTAGTATTATTCCTCCACAATTTAAACAAATATTGTTTGGTTTAATTCTTGTTGTAATGATGATTTGGAGACCTCAAGGTATAATAGGTGTTAGAAGTTATAGAGTTGGCAATAAAAAAGCTAAATCAAAAGCAAAGGGGAGTAAATAATGCATTTATTACAAACAGATAAATTAACCCGTGCTTATGGTGGTGTATTAGCTGTAAATGAAGTAGATTTTTCTGCTCAAGAAGGTTTGATTACTGGATTAATTGGACCAAATGGAGCAGGAAAAACAACCTTATTTAATAATATGACAGGTCTAGATGTACCTTCAAGTGGAAAAGTATATTTTAAAGGGAAGGATATTACAGGTTATCCTAGTCATAAAATTGCAAGATTAGGCATTGCTAGAACTTTCCAAAATATTAGATTGTTTAAAGAAATGTCAGTAATTGAAAACATTATGATTGGTAGACATTTTATGACAGGTAAAGATCCTCATAAAGGTAGATTTTTAAATATGCTTAATTCTTATTTTTCTATGAAAGAAGAAGAGGAATTAATGCTTGAAAATGCTCACAATTGGTTAAATTTTTTCGATATGGGAAATCTTGCAAATGAAGATGCTAAGAATCTTCCTTATGGAAGACAACGTGAATTAGAAATAGCTAGAGCCTTAGCTTCTAATCCAAAGATCTTATTTCTTGATGAACCAGCTGCTGGTATGAACCCTCAAGAAACTGAACATTTGATGGATACTATTAGAAAAATTAGAGATACTGATGTAACAGTAGTATTAATTGAACATGATATGAAATTGGTTATGAGTATTTGTGATAATATTACAGTTTTAAATTATGGTCAGAAAATTGCTCAGGGAACTCCTCATGAAATAAAGAAGAACCCATTAGTTATTGAAGCATATTTAGGTAAGGAGGAATAAGATGGCTTTATTAAATTTAGATAATATTAGTGTTTCTTATGGCTCAATTAAAGCTCTAAAAGACGTTTCAATGCATGTTAATGAAGGTGATATCGTTAGTTTAATAGGTGCTAATGGAGCAGGTAAAAGTACTCTACTTAAAGCAATTGTTGGTTTAGAACCATTAGTTAATGGAACTATTTCTTATGATGGAAATATAATTGCTACTAATGTTACATCAAAAAGCTTACCAACTGAAAAAATTGCTAGAAATGGAATTGCTCTAGTTCCAGAAGGCAGAAGAGTTTTTGCTGATATGAGTGTTGAGGAAAATTTAGATATGGGTGCTTTTATGGTTAGAGATGAAAATCTAATTAAGCAAAAAAAAGAAGAAATGTATGAATTTTTCCCAATTTTAGGTGCAAGAAGAAAACAAAAAACTAGATCTTTATCTGGTGGAGAACAGCAGATGATGGCAATTGCAAGAGCTCTAATGAGTTCTCCTCGAATGATTTTATTAGATGAACCTGGGTTAGGTTTAGCTCCTTTAATTATTCAAGATATTTTTGAAAAAATTGCTTACATTAACCAAAGTGAAAACGTTACTGTTTTCTTGGTAGAACAAAATGCGAGAATGGCTTTAAAAGCATCAACTGAAGGCTATGTAATGGAGAATGGAAGAATTGTATTATCAGGTTCTTCTAAGGATTTATTAAATAATGATAGTGTTCAGAGTGCATATTTAGGAGCTTAGTTTATATTATATTTTTAATAATGCTTATCCTTTAGGGGGTAAGCGTTTTTTTTTGTTAAAAAAAGAACTAAACCACCAAAATATTGATGATTTAGTTCAAAAGTATCAATTAAAAAAATTACGCTATGTTATTTATAATTTTTTTTGTGCATAATTTATTTTCTAACTAAATGAAGAGCAAAACCAGAAACCTCTTCATTGAAGTAGCACACTTTCAATTGATTTTTGTCGTTGTATAGGTAAGAACTTTCTTTTGGAGTTAGTCCTTTATCTTTTAAATATTCAATTGTTCTTTCAATATCATTACATCTGAAACCAATATGACCTTTTTTACCACTAAATAGTCTTGGGAGTACTTCAATTTTATCTGATACAAAAGTGCTTGAAGCTCCTCGTTTTATATCAAGATTGAAGAGGGATAACATATCAATGGTTTTTTCAGATTCTTTATCATCTTCAATTCCTATATGAGCAAATTCAAATCCTTGCAATTCAAGCATAGCTGCTTTACACATATTAGTTATTGTTTGCCATTCTTCATTTTCAATTAAGTCTGCTTTAACCATCCAAGATCCACCAGTAGCTAATACATTACTTGTTCTTGCATAATCTTGTAAATTGTTTAAATTAATTCCACCAGTAGGCATGAACATTAGATTTGGAAATGGTCCTGCAAAATTCTTAAGCATATTAATTCCACCAGAAGCTTCTGCTGGGAAGAATTTTAAAACATCAAATCCACGAGCTAAACCTTTTTCAATATCACTTGGAGTACAAACGCCTGGGATTATTGTTATATTATTTTCAACACACCAATCAACGGTAGCTTCATTGAAGCCAGGAGAAACAATAAATTTAGCACCAGCTGCAACTGCTTTTTTTGCTAAATCTACACTAGTAACAGTCCCTGCTCCAACAAACATGTTTGGATAGGCTTTTGAAATATTTTTAATACTTTGTTCAGCAGCGTCAGTTCTAAAAGTAACTTCAGCACAATTGATTCCGCCATCTAGTAAAGCTTTTGCTAAGCCTACAGCTTTATCTGCGTTATCTAATTTTACAACTGGAACAATACCAATATTATGAAGGGTTCTTTTCATATCTTCAGTCATTATTTTCTCCTTGTTTTCAAAAATGGAACGATGTTCCAAAAATCTTGACAATTTCTATAATAACCCTTAATATTAAGATTATCAAGAGTAAAGTTTAATTAAATTAAACATTTTGGAGGAAAATATGGGTAACAAGTTTGTTAGCTTTGGTGAAATAATGCTTAGATTAAGAAGTGAAGAACATGAGAGATTATTTCAAACTAGTAGATTAGAAGCAACTTTTGGAGGCGGTGAAGCTAATGTAGCAGTATCCCTTTCAATTTTAGGAAAAGATGCAAAATTTTTAACAGCTTTACCAGATAATGCAGTTGGAGAAGCTGCTATCAGAGAATTAAGAAAGTATGGAGTTGATACTTCAGATATTGTTATTACTAAAGATGGAAGAGTTGGTATCTATTTTATTGAAACAGGTGCAAATCAAAGACCTTCCGCAGTTGTATATGATAGAGCTGATAGTTCTGTTTCTTTAACTAAAACTGAAGCATATGATTTTGAAAAAATATTCCATGATGCAAAATGGTTTCATATTACAGGAATTACTCCAGCCTTAAGTCAAAATGCTGCAGACTGTGCATTAGAAGCTATGAAATATGCAAAGAAATGCGGTGTTACTGTTTCAATTGATTTAAATTATAGAAAAAAATTATGGAATTATGGAAAGAGTGCTCCAGAGGTTATGAGAACTCTAGTTCCTTATGCAGATGTAGTTATCGCAAATGAAGAAGATATACAAAAATGTTTAGGAATAGAAGCCGATAGTGATGTTACCTCAGGAAAGTTAGATACAAATGAATATCAAACCCTAGCTCAAAAAGTAAAAACTCAATTCCCTAATGTTGAAAAGGTTGCAATTACATTAAGAGAAAGTAAAAGTGCTGATACAAACGGATGGTCTGCAGCTTTATCTGGTTCAACCGGATTTTACTTATCAAAACATTATGAAATGAATGATATTATAGATAGAGTAGGTGGTGGAGATTCTTTTTCTGCTGGCTTAATTTATGGTTTAAGTGAATATAGTGATGATGAAGAGTATGCTTTAAATTTTGCAGTTGCAGCTTCATGTTTAAAGCATTCAATAAATGGTGATTTTAATTTATCTAGAAAAAATGAAATAGAAGCATTGTGTAAGGGTGATGGCTCAGGACGAGTTCAAAGATAATTTTTTATTGTTATGTTTTTACTCCATATTATTTAAGATTTTAGGTAATATGGAGTTTTATTTTTCATAACCTAATAATGCTGAAATTTTATCACAAGTATCTTTAATTTTTTCAATTACTTCGTCTTTATTTTTGTCTTTAAATCTAAATATTGGCCAAGATACGCTTAAAGCTGCAACAATTTCACCGCTAAAATCTCTTATGCTAGCTCCTATACAAGTAATACCTTCTTCATGTTCTTGATCATCTTCAGCCCAACCTTGTTCTCTAATCAATTCTAATTGAGATTTGAGCTCGTCTTTAGACAAGGTATATTTTGTAAATGGAATAACTTTTGTTGAATTTAAATAATTATCAATATCTTTTTGATTTAAATCACTCAATAAATTTTTTCCTATTGCAGTACAATAGAGAGGGATTCTCTTTCCAACTCTTGAATACATTCTTATTGTATAGGAAGATTCTCTTTTTAAAACATATACAGCATGGTCTTCATCTAATATCCCCATATGAACGGTTTCATTAAAATAATTACACAATTCATCAGCAAAAGGAGCCGCTATATCTATTAGATTAATATGTGATAAACTATTTGATCCTATACTAAACATTTTAAGAGTTAAACTATATAAATCATTATTATCTTTATAAACATATCCTAAAGTTATTAATGAATTTAAAAAACGTAAAAGAGAAGGTTTTGGTAAATCTGTTTTCTTCGCTAATTGTTCAAGATTTATTTTTTTTGTTTTAGATAGTGTTTCAAGTATTAAAATAGTTCTGTTTACAGCACTTAATTGATTTTTATTTTCCATTCTTTTCTCTCTTCAGTATTTTCTATAATTATATAATATTTCATAAAAAGTGTACAAAGGAAATGGTATCTTTTATCTTTTAATTTTATTTATTAAAATAATAAAAATTTATATTTAATTATGTGGAAATTTGTAATCTATTATATATGATATAATATCAATAAAAATATTAGGAGTGTTATATGTCGTTAGTTACTAAAAATGCATTAGCAAATAGTTTAAAGGAATTATTAAAGACTAAAACACTTGATAAAATTACTATTACAGAAATTGTAAATGATTGTGGACTTAATAGACAATCCTTTTATTATCATTATAAAAATATATATGATTTAGTTTCTTGGACATTTGCTATGGATGTGGAATCGAGTCTAAAAGGAAAAGTAAATTATTCTGATTGGCAAGAAGGTTTTTTAGTTATTTTAAATTATTGTAAAAATCATAAACTTATTATTCATAATTTATATCATAGCCAAGGGAAAAATATTATTGAAGATGGTTTGAAAAATTATGTAATTAATCTTTTATTGAAAGTAATAGAGGAAGAAATACATAATTTAAACATAAATGTTTCAAAAGAAGATAAAATTTTTATTGCAAATTATAATATGTTTGCTTTTGTCGGTTTAATAATGTTGTGGATTGAGAACGATATGGAAGAAGACCCTATATTAATAATAAAAAGGATACATACACTTATTGAAGGAGATTTTAAAAAAGCTCTTTTGTCTTTTTCTTCAAAATAATCACTATACAATTTAATACATTTGTCATTTTTTTATACATTGTGAGAAATTTGTTTATTTTAATAATAATCATTTATTCATATCTTTTCTCTATATTCAATGAACAGGAGAAATAATATGTATTACAGTAAAGGTAATTATGAAGCTTTTTCAACTCCAATTAAACCTGAAGGTGTTGATAATAAATCAGCATATCTTGTTGGAGCCGGTCTTGCAACTTTATCAAGTGCTTGTTTTTTAATTCGTGACGGACAAATGAAAGGTGAAAATATTCATATTTTTGAAGAAATGGATATTGCCGGTGGAGCATGTGATGGTATCCATAATAGTGAAAAAGGTTTTGTTATTAGAGGTGGAAGAGAAATGGAAGAACATTTTGAATGCCTCTGGGATTTATTTAGATCTATTCCTTCTTTAGAAAATAAAGAGATATCTGTGTTAGATGAATTTTACAGATTGAACAAAAAAGACCCTAATTATTCTTTAATGAGGGTCACAGAAAATAGAGGTATGGATGCTCATACTGAAGGAAAATTGGGATTAAGTGAAGAAGGAGCTAAAGAATTGTTAACTTTATTCTTTACTCCAGAAGAAGAAATGGAAGGTAAGAATATTGAAGATTATTTATCAGATAATTTCTTTAAATCTAACTTTTGGCTATATTGGAGAACAATGTTTGCTTTTGAGCAATGGCATTCCGCTATTGAAATGAAGCGTTATATTCAAAGATTTATTCATCATATTGGTTCTCTACCAGATTTTTCTTCTTTAAAATTTACTAAATATAACCAATATGAGTCACTCATCTTACCTATGATTAAATATTTAGAAGCACATAATGTTGATTTTCAATATAATGCTACTGTAACAAATGTTCTTTTAGGTAATTGTGGAGATGG
Source organism: Spirochaetia bacterium (assembly GCA_009930325.1). Lineage (GTDB taxonomy): Bacteria > Spirochaetota > Spirochaetia > Sphaerochaetales > Sphaerochaetaceae > Pleomorphochaeta. The sequence continues at coordinate 9,703 of RZYO01000096.1, forward strand.
TAAAATTGCCAAACAATTTGTTTATACTCAAGATGGAAATGAAAAAACTATAGATTTAAGTGAAAATGATTTAGTATTTGTTACAAATGGTAGTTGTACTGAAAATGCCTCATTAGGAGATCATCATACTAAAGCAGAATTAGATAGTTCAATTAAAGGTTGTTGGAAATTGTGGGAGAATCTTTCTAATCAAGATTCATCTTTAGGAAATCCAAAAGTGTTTTGTAGTGATACGACAAAATCAAATTGGGAATCCTGTACTATTACAACATTAGATAACAAAATTCCACCCTACATTCAAAAAATATGCAAAAGAGATCCATTTTCAGGTAAAGTTGTAACAGGGGGAATTATTACTTGTAAAGATTCCTCATGGCTAATGAGTTATACTTTAAATAGACAACCTCATTTTGCAAAACAACCTAAAGACCAATTAGTTGTTTGGGTATATAGTTTATTCACAGATGTTCCCGGTGACTATGTAAAGAAAGCTATGAAAGACTGTTCTGGTTTAGAAATTACAAAAGAATGGCTATATCATATGGGTGTTCCTGTTGAACAAATTGATGAGTTAGCTCAAAACAGTGCAAATGCAGTTCCATGCATGATGCCATACATTACAGCTTTCTTTATGCCAAGAAAATCTGGAGATAGGCCTTTAGTTGTCCCAAAAAGCTATAAGAATTTGGCTTTTATTGGACAATTTGCTGAAACTCCAAGAGATACGGTTTTTACAACAGAATATTCAGTAAGAACAGCTATGGAAGCTGTATATACACTATTAAACATTGATAGAGGTGTTCCTGAAGTCTTTGGCTCAGTTTATGATGTTAGAGTCTTGTTAGATTCAGGGGTTAAAACTCTTGATGGTAAATCTCCATTAAGTACATTGGATTTAAGTATGAAAGAAAAAATGGCCTTAAAAAAAGTTTTAGTTAAAATAAAAAATACTGATGTTGAAAAATTATTGAAGGAATATAAAGTTTTATAATAGAACTGTGATTTTTCAATAATTATTTTTTATTAAGATATTTTAATAATAAGAAGGCAACCATTTCTGGTTGCCTAATATAATATCTCTCTTAATGATTTTATATTTGTTTTATCTATTGTTATTATTGAATTGAGTATTCAATTTTTACGTTACTTACATAGTCACCAGCAGGAAGATCTGCATTACCTTTCCAACTTAAGTTGAACTTGTTAACTAGTAAAGAAACATGTTTTCCAGCTAATAAAGTGTCAATTGAAGAACTAGTATTTACTTCTGGTTTAATACCTGAATCAAAAGCATCAGCACCATCATTTAAAGTTGTTCTAAATGTATCAGGAGATACAGCTACTTTAACAGCCATGTTACTATTCATGTTAGATGTAGCATGGATAGTAAAGTCTTTTGTTTCACCATTTTGTGTTAATGGAGCAACTAAGATAGAGTATTCTTCAATACCATCTGCTAATACGTCATTGTTATAAGCTAATTGATAAGAAACAGGAGTTTCTTCAATGTTAGTTACTAATTGAACTTCAGCTGATTTAGATAATAAAGAAGTCATTGCGATTGCAGTAATTGTTAAGATTGTTAATAGTTTTTTCATAATTTTGTTTTCCTTTAATTGTTATTTAATAATTTAGTTTTTAATCTTGTTTTCCTTTAAGATGTTTTAACT
>RZYO01000097.1 GCA_009930325.1 Spirochaetia bacterium
AAGTCATAGGAGCATAAACAATTACTCCTATTGGCTATTAAATTTAGTAATATAGTTAGCAGAATTAGGTTTACTGTTGACTTTTTATAGGAGAATAAATGAAAATAGCAAAAAGTATTGATACATTAATTGGCAGAACTCCATTATTAGAACTTTCTAGGCTAAAAGAAAAATATAAATTATATGGTAATATTATTGTAAAATTAGAATATTTTAATCCATCTGGATCTGTAAAAGATAGAGCTGCTCGAGAAATGATTTTAGCAGCACAAAAAAGAGGATTGCTTAAAGAAAATTCTGTTATAATAGAGCCAACTAGTGGAAATATAGGCATTAGTTTGTCGATGATGGCAGCAATTAATGGATATAGAGCAATAATGGTAATGCCTTCAACAATGAGTGTTGAAAGACAAAAACTTATGAAAGCTTATGGTTCAGAAATTGTATTAACTGATGGTAAATTAGGAATGAATGGTGCAATCGAAAAGGCAAAAGAATTAGCTAGTGAAATTGAAAACAGCTTTATTCCAAGTCAATTTGAAAATCCAAATAACCCTTTAGCTCATTATTTGCATACTGCTAATGAGATTTGGGAAGATACAGATGGTAAAATAGATATTTTTGTTGCTGGTGTTGGAACTGGTGGTACTTTAAGTGGCACAGGTAAGTTTCTAAAGGAAAAAAATAGTGACATTAAGATAGTTGCAGTTGAACCAAAAGGTTCCCCTGTGATAAGTAAAGGGGAGAAAGGTCCTCATAAGATACAAGGAATAGGCGCTGGCTTTATTCCAAATAACTTAGACACTTCAATTATTGATAATGTAATAGTTGTAGATGATAGTGATGCTTTTTCTTCTTCGAGTGCTCTAGCTAAAAACGAAGGTGTTTTAGTAGGTATTTCTTCAGGAGCTGCCCTTAAGGCTGCTATGGAACTAGCTAGCAAGAAAGAGAATGAAGATAAAAATATTGTTGTTTTGCTTGCAGATACTGGGGAAAGATATCTTTCGACTCCATTATATGAAGATTAAAAATGATTTATGCAGATAATGCAGCAACAACAAAACTTAGTGAAGATGCTATTGATATATTGAAAAATTACCTTGATGGTAATTATGGGAATTCTTCTAGCGTACATCTTTTAGGAAGACAAGCTAAAGAGACCCTTATAAGAGCAAGAGAGACAATAGCTAAAGATTTAAATTGCTTACCAAGCGAATTGACTTTTACTTCAGGTGGTAGTGAGAGTATTACACAAGCAATACTTTCAGCTGCAGCTTGGGGAAAGAGTATAAATAAAACACATATAATAACAAGTTGCTTTGAACATCCAGCTGTTTTAAATTCTTTTAAACAATTAGTGAAAGAGGGTTTTACAGTTGATTATGTTAAAATCAATAACAATGGAGTTATTGAGGCAAATCAAATAGAAAAGTTAATTAACGATAATACCTTTTTTGTGAGCATTATGTATGCAAACAATGAAATAGGAACGATACAGCCAATTGAAAATATTGGCTGTATTTGTCGTAAAAAAGGGATTCTTTTCCACACAGATGCTGTTCAAGCTGTAGCTCATATTGATATAGATGTTAATAGAGAAAATATAGATATGTTATCTTTTTCTGCACATAAATTTCATGGGCCAAAAGGTATAGGTGTTTTGTATTGTAGAAAAGAATTTCCATTAACTTCAATTATTTATGGTGGATCTCAGCAAAGAGGGAAAAGAGGTGGTACCGAAAATGTTGCATTAATTGATGCAATGGCAAATGCTTTTTCTAACGAAATAAATAATTTAAAAACTAATACTGAAAAAGTATTAAATTTAAGAGAAAAATTAGAATTAAAACTTTTATCAATAGATGGATCTTTTATTAATGGTGATAAAGAAAAGCGCTTAGCAGGTATTACTAATATTGGTTTTGAAAATATCGATGGAGAACTATTATTATTAATTTTAGATAATAAAGGGATTTATATTTCTACTGGTTCAGCATGTAGCTCAGGTTCTTTGAATGAGAGTCATGTATTATTATCTCTTGGGTTAACAAAACAACAGGCAAAAAGTTGTATTAGAATTTCTTTGTCTAAATACAATAGTATAGAAGAAATAGAAAAAATATATTTATCAATAAAAGATGCTGTGAGTTATTTAAGGAATAATAAATAGTATTTGGAGCAAAGATAAAATGCAAAAAATGATGATAGCAATGAGTGGTGGTGTAGATAGTAGTGTTGCCGCTTTTTTAATGAGAAAACAAGGCTATGATTGTAGTGGAATCACTATGAAACTTTATGAAGATGAAAATAGCTGTTCAATTAATACAAAGAGTTGTTGTGCCCTTTCAGATATTGAAGATGCTAGAAGTGTTTGTGTTAATTTGAATATTGATTATCAAGTATATAATTTTAAAGATGAGTTTAGAGAGAAAGTAATAGATAAGTTTGTTTATTCTTATGAAAATGGATTAACACCTAATCCTTGTATTGATTGTAATAGATATTTAAAATTTGAACATTTATATAAGAGGGCAAGATTACTAGGTTTTGATAAAATTGTTACAGGTCATTATGCAAGGATTGAAGAAAAAGATGGTATTTATTATCTAAAAAAAGCAACAGATAGATCAAAAGATCAAAGTTATTTCTTGTATGATTTAAATCAAGAACAATTATCTCATATAGTTTTTCCTTTGGGAAATTTAAATAAATCTGAAGTTAGAGTAATAGCTGAAAGTAATAATTTCATTAATGCGAAAAAAAATGATAGTCAAGATATTTGTTTTGTTTCTAATAAAAAGTATTTCCAATTTATTGAAGACTATACTAATAAACAATATAAGAGTGGAGATTTTCTTGATTTAGAGGGGAATGTGATTGGTACTCATAAAGGGATTATTCATTATACTGTAGGACAAAGAAGAGGCCTTGGTATAAGCCATAGTGAACCATTATATGTTTATAAAGTCGATGCTATAAATAATACTGTAATATTATGTGAAAAAGAGAATTTGTTTAAAAAAGAGTTTGATGTGAAAAACGTAACATACACTTATTTAAAGAAATTAGAATCTCCTATGACAATTCAAATAAAAACTAGATATAGACAAAAAGAAAAGCAAGCTCTTTTGATTCCAACTTCTAACAATTCTGTTCATGTCATATTAGATGAGAGTCAAGATTCTATTACTCCTGGACAAGCCGCTGTATTTTACGATGGGGACATTGTTATTGGTGGCGGTCAAATTATTTAAAAAAGTTTAAATCTTAATAAAATATAAACAATATTAATATAAAATTTAGGAAAAGTAGATTTAGTTGCAAAAGTATTAATACTAAAATAATTCAGAATTTAAATTATAAATGGTGAGAAAAAAGATTATGAAAAAACAAAATAATGATGGGATGGGAATCTTTGAAAAGTATTTATCTCTTTGGGTTATTTTATGTATTTTTGCTGGAATACTAATTGGGAAATATTTTTCAATTATTCCATCAACCTTAAGTAAATGGGAATATGCTAATGTTTCTATTCCTATTGCTATTTTAATCTGGTTAATGATTTATCCAATGATGTTAAAAGTAGATTTTAAAAGCATCATTAATGCAACTAAAAACCCCAAAGGATTAACAATTACTACAGTTATAAATTGGATAATAAAACCCTTTACAATGTATCTTATTGCTAGTCTTTTTCTTAAAATAATATTTAAGAATTTTATTGATAATGAATTAGCAAATCAGTATTTAGCCGGTGCTATACTACTGGGAGCAGCGCCTTGTACAGCAATGGTTTTTGTTTGGAGTTATTTAACAAAAGGTAATGCTTCATATACAGTTGTTCAAGTTGCAATAAATGATTTAATAATATTATTTGCTTTTTCACCAATAGTTGCTTTTCTTTTAGGTGTAAGTAATATACAAGTCCCATATAGTACCTTATTTTTATCTGTTTTCTTATTTGTAGTAATTCCTTTATTATTTGGTATTATTTCTAGAAATTATATAATTAAAACAAAAGGGAAAAACTATTTAGAAGAAGTCTTTATTAAAAAATTTAATAGTACAACCATCATTGGTTTATTATTAACCCTAATTATAATATTTTCTTTTCAAGGTAATATTATATTAAACAATCCATTACATATATTATTGATTGCTATTCCTTTAATTATTCAGACTTTTTTTATATTCTTTATTGCTTATTTTTGGGCAAAGAAATGGAAATTATCTCATGATATAGCTTCTCCTGCAGCAATGATTGGAGCTAGTAATTTCTTTGAATTAGCAGTTGCTGTTGCAATATCTTTATTTGGGTTACAATCTGGGGCTACTCTTGCTACAGTTGTTGGCGTATTAGTTGAAGTTCCAGTTATGTTAACATTAGTAAAATTATCAAATCGAACAGTATCTTGGTTTGAATGAAAAGATTATAATAAAATAATTTTAAAACCCCATATGGCAAATACATATGGGGTTTATAATAAATCGTCTTTAATTTTAATATTTTATTTATTAAATGTAGAAATATATCCTTGAATAAAAATAAATAGAACAATAAGTGGAAGAATATATGTTACATAAATTCTTGCCCATTGTGGGAATTTTATTCCCTTACCTTCATCGGCTTCTTTTGTAAAGTTTTTAAAACCCCAACCAAATTTTTTATTACAACAGAAAAGTAAGAAAATCATAGAACCTAAAGGTAATAAAGTTGTACTTACAAAGAAATCTTCTAAATCTAAAATATTAGTACCTGCTCCAAATGGTTGGAATCCAGCCCAATGATTAAAACCTAGAATGCAAGGAATAGATAATATTATTACAACAAATACGTTAACAATTGAAGCTTTTTTTCTATCAATTTTCCAAACATCAATCCAGTAAGAAATAATATTTTCAAATACAGCTATTAATGTTGATAAAGCAGCAAAACTCATAAATATAAAGAATAAAGTTCCCCATATTCTTCCGCCACCCATTTGATTGAATATATTAGGAAGCGTTACAAATAATAAACCAGGGCCAGCACCTGGATCAATATTAAATGCAAAACATGCAGGGAAAATAATTAATCCACTTACAATTGCTACTAATGTATCAAGAGCTATAATTCGCATACTTTCACCTGTTAAAGTATGTTTTTTATCAATATATGATCCAAAAACTGTCATAGACCCAATCCCTAGACTTAAAGTAAAGAATGCTTGACCCATTGCAGCAAAAATAGTTTCAGAAATACCATATTTTGTAAGGTTAGAAAAATTAGGTGCTAAATAAAATTTTAGTCCAGTAGCCCCACCTTCCAATAAAACAGAATGTATTGCTAATATAAGCATTAATGCAATCAACAATGTCATCATAATTTTTGTTATTTTTTCAACACTATTTTCTAAACCTCTACCAACAATAAATAAAGCAATAATTACCGCAATAATCATCCAAAATGTTTGCGAAATTGGGTTTTGTAACATATTTCCAAAGTAAGCTGAAATTTGATCTGTATTTAAAGAATTGAAATCACCTTTTGCTGTATGAAACATGTAAGAAAATAACCAACCAGTAACAGTTGTGTAGAACATCATTAATATGTAATTACCCGCTATGGCAACATGTCCATAATAATGCCATTTTGTACCTTTTGGTTCTAATGTTTTTAATGCTCCACCAATGTTTTTTTTGCTAGCTCTTCCAATAGCAAATTCCATTACCATTATAGGTGCTCCTAAAATAATTAGGAAAATTAAATAAATTAATACGAAAGCTCCCCCACCATATTTACCAGTTATTGCAGGGAATCTCCATACATTTCCAAGTCCAATAGCACAACCTGCGGAAAGTAGGATAAAGCCTAATCTGCTTCCAAGAGATTCTCTCTCTTTTTCCATAGTAAAAACTCCTCAAATTTTTTTAGTTTTTCAATAAATGCTTTTATTAGCTTTTATAATAAATTGGTTTATTCTAAATCTAAGCAATGTAGAAAAATATTGCCTAAAATTAGTATAAAATAATTGCATTCTTGATATGATAATATGCAACACAAAAGAAATCAATAATAGAAAACACAAAAAAAACAAGCTTTTTTGAGGATTATTAAATTTTCTTTATTTATACATGTTGACACTTTTTTATATAGAAAAGAAAATAGGAACATAAATTTAACTGGGGGGTCAAAATGGCCAAAATATTAGAAGCATATCTAAAAGATAATGTGGGAAAAGAGTTGGATGCAAAAATGGTAGCTTATGTAGCATCATTAGAGACAGTCAATGAAGTTTCCCCATCTGTTGCAGCTTATATTGTAAATGAGTTAGCAGATCAAAGATCTAATTTAAAATTAATTGCAAGTGAAAACTTTTCAAGTGAAGCTGTGCAATTGGCTATGGGGAATTTATTAACCGACAAATATAGTGAAGGTTTTCCTTATCATAGATTTTATGCCGGATGCGATAATGTAGATGCAATAGAAGCAGAAGCATGTGAAAAAGCATGTCAATTATTTGGTTGTGATCATGCTTATGTTCAACCACATAGTGGTGCTGATGCAAATTTATGTGCATATTGGGCAATTTTGAATCATAAAGTTCAAGTTCCTAAATTAGAAGAAATTGGAATAACAAACCCTTCAGAATTAAGTAGAGAAGATTGGGACAAAGTAAGAAAAGCAGTTGGTAATCAAAGATTATTAGGTATGGATTATTATAGTGGTGGACATTTAACTCATGGCTATAGACAAAATGTTTCTGCTCAAATGTTTGATGCATATAGTTATACTGTAAACAAAGAAACTGGTTTATTAGACTATGATGAACTAGAAAAAATGGTTAAAGAAATAAAACCTTTAATATTTTTAGCTGGATATAGTGCATATCCTAGAAAAATTAATTTTAAAAGATTGAGTGAAATTGCACACAATAATGGTGCTGTATTTATGGTTGATATGGCTCATTTTGCTGGTCTTGTAGCTGGAAAAGTTTTTGTAGATGAATATAATCCTATTAAATGGGCTGATGTTGTTACTACAACAACTCACAAAACATTAAGAGGTCCTAGAGGTGGAATGGTTTTATGTACAGAAGAGTATGCAGAAGCCGTTGATAAAGGTTGTCCTTTAGTTATTGGAGGACCACTTCCTCATGTAATGGCTGCAAAAGCTGTTGCTTTTACTGAAGCATTGAGCCAATCTTATAAAGATTATGCTAAGAAAATAGTAGAAAATTCAGATGCTTTAGCCAAAGCTTTTATTAAAAGAGGCGTTACTGTAGCAACACAAGGTACAGATAATCATTTAATGCTTTTGGATGTTACTAATTTTAATTTAAATGGAAAACAAGCTGAACATGTACTTCGAACAGCTGGAATAACATTAAATAGAAATGCTCTCCCTTTTGATCCTAATGGTCCTTGGTATACAAGTGGTTTAAGAATTGGAACTCCAGCAATCTCAAGTTTAAATATGGGTGTTGAAGAGATGGATGAAATAGCTGAAATTATTACAACAGTATTAAAAAATTCAAAACCTACACTTTTAACAAAAGGAAAAAATGCTGGATCCCCTTCTAAAGCAAAAGCTGAATGTAATGAAGAAGTAAGAGCTGAAATGAAAAAAAGAGTAGAAAATTTATTAGATAAATTTGTTCTATATCCAAGTTTAGATTTAAAATTCTTACAAAAGAATTTTCCAATGAAATAATTTTATAAATTAGGATAATTTGTTATAAAAAGAAGGTTGTTGTTTAATCGATGACCTTCTTTTATTTTTATAACATTTTAAATATATTTTGGGGTAAAATTTTGTTTTTTACTTTTAAAACTGTTGAAACAGTAGTATTATTAAGACATGAGTACATTATTAATACAAGGCGGTCTATTAGTCGATACAGAATGGACTAGACACGCAGATATTTTAGTAGATGGACCTAAGATTGTTCAAATTGCAAACAAGATTAGTGAAGAAAGTCTTCCTCCTGAAACAGAAATTGTTCAGGCTGATGGTTTATGTGTTCTTCCTGGGCTAATTGATGCTCATACACATTATCACTTGGTTAGTAGAGGAACAGAAACAGCAGATTCTTTCGAAGAAGGAAGTAAGGTCGCTGCTTTTGGAGGTGTTACTACAGTAGTAGATTTTGGAGATGATGATAAAAAAGGCGATTTAAAAGCCTGTGCTAAAGCTAGACTAAAAGAAATGCAAAAAGAAATGGCAATTGATTTTTCTTTGCATCAAGGAGTATATTCTTATAGACCTGGTGTTGAAAAAGAATTGAAAGAATTAAAAAAAGCTGGTATAAGCACAATTAAAATTTTTACAACTTATAAAAATGTTGGATATTTAATTGATAATCCAAATGAATTAAAAGCTTTATTTAGTATCTGTAAAGAATTAAATATGATGGTTTGTGTTCACTGTGAAGATGATGCTTTGGTTACAAAAATAAGTGATGAATGGAAAGGTACTTATTTAGCAAAAGATCATGCTGATTTAAGACCTAGTGAAGTAGAAGCAAAAGGTATTGAAACTGTTGCTAAAATAGCATTAGAGCTTGATATGGATCTTTATGTTGTACATTTGTCTTCAAAAAAGGGTTTAGATGTAATAAGAGACTTTAGAGATAAAGGATTAAATGTATTAGTTGAAACTACACCACATTATTTGTTTTTAGATAGGAGCAAACTAGAAGGGGAAAAAGGACCTCTATATGTAATGACACCTCCATTAAGAACAAAAGAAGATAATTTAGCTTTACAAGAAGCCTTAATTAACGGTGAAATTCAAGTAGTTGCAACTGATCATTGTACTTTTACATATGAACAAAAATTGGAAAGTGATGATTGTAGGTATATTTTCCCTGGAATTCCAGGAACGGAAGAAATGCTTCCTTTGTTAAATACATTCGCATTTAATCACGGAGCTTTTGGTTTATCTCAAGTAGTAAATTTGTTATCAACTGGTCCTGCAAAAGCCTTTGGGTTATATCCTCAAAAAGGTAATTTAAGACCTGGCGCAGATGCTGATTTTGTTTTATTTGATCCTGATGAATCATGGACAATTACAAATGATGAGATTCATTCAGCTGCAAAATATTCTGCATATGATGGTTTTGAGGTTACTGGTAGGGTAAAAGCTACTTATTTAAGAGGCCGATTGATAATGAGTGAGAATGTTTATCTTGGTCTTAATGGTGATGGGCTATTTATTAAACAAAAGAAAGTTCATCAACAAATTCCATATTGGAAATAATATAAAATAAATAGATTTTTAGCCAAGGTATAACATACCTTGGCTAATGCTTTCTAGAGGTGTAAAAATGGATATTAAAGCTATTTTATTTGATTTAGACGGAGTTTTGGTCGATTCAGAAAAAGTAATTGGTAAAATTGCTCTTGATGTATTTAAAGAAGAAGGGATTGATGTAAAAGAAGAAGATCTGTACCGTTTTGTTGGTGGTGGGGATAGAATATTCATCGATGGAATTTCAAAACTTTATAATAAAGAATTAGATTTTGATACTACATATAAAAAAATAAATGATAAATATCTTGAAAGTGAAATTCCCTTGATTAATGGAGCTGTTGATTTTCTAACAAATGCAAAGAAAGCTCAATTTAAAATTGCAATTGTATCTAGTGCAAGAAAAAAGAAAGTGTTAAAAAATTTGAATGCATTAAATCTTGGTGAAGATTTTTTTGATTTAGTTGTAACTGGTGAAAATATTGTAAGAAATAAACCTAACCCAGATATCTATCAATATGCAGCTTTGACCTTAAAAGTTCCTTATGAAAACTGTTTAGTTTTTGAAGATAGTATTTTAGGTGTAACTGCAGCTAAAAAAGCAAACTGTAATGTTGTAGCTCTTTCAACTACTTCCGATAGTGAGAAATTAGAAAAAGCAGGTGCAATGTTTGTTTTTGATGATTTTAATTCATTTGAAGTTTTTGATTCTCAAAAAGAGCTAATTGATTTTTTACAAGAATGTACAAAAGATGAAAGAGTAAGATATGGTGCAGTAAAATGTTTTGAAAGAGATTATCCTTTTTCAAAAGAAATTCTTATAGATAATGCTATTAAGGCAGCTTTCAAAGCTCAAGCAAATGCTTATACAGCATATTCTCATTATAATGTGGGTGCTGCAGTAGTAAGTGCTTCAACTAATAACATTTATTCAGGATGCAATGTTGAAAATGCAAGCTTTGGTGGTACAATTTGTGCAGAAAGAGGAGCTGTAATGAATATGCTTTCAAATGAAGGCCCTAATGGAATTAAGATTTTAGTTGTAGTGACAAAAGATAATCCTCCAGCACCACCTTGTGCTTTATGTTTACAGGTTTTAAGTGAATTTTGTAAGCCTGAGACTGAGATACATTTGATTGACGAAGAATATGCTAAAGATAAAAGAAATGGAGCTCATGAGGTATATAAATTTAAAGATATTTTACCTAAGCCATTTATTTTACATTAACTTAGTAAGTGCCAGAAATGTCTGGCACTATTTTATTTGTGCTTGATTTAATGCATCTTGAACCGCATCTATTATGGCTTTAGAGGATTGTGTCGCACAACAAATAGTATCTACATCAGTATTTTGTTTATCAAAAATTTCTTTCTTAAGTTGGAAAAAAGCTTTTTCAAAATACCGATCATCCTCTTGGCTATAATTTACTTTAATATTTTTTATTATGTCATCGAAAATATAAACTTTGAGAATCAGCTGTCCTCTAAAATCTATTCCAATTCCACTATATATACCATCTACATATTTATTTGTATTTTCTTCTTTTGATTTATTGATATTATTAATAGATAAGTTATTATCCGTAGCCTCATTATTAATAGTAGCTTCGTTATAAATAGGTTCAAAAGTAATAAAGGAATAATATATATTTAATAATAGCATTATACTTAAGAGAAGTAGTTGAAAAACTATATATGTTTTTTTTGTATATATGTTATTTTTGCTGTAACAAGTTTTTCTATCAAATTGAAATACAAGAAAAAATAATAGAATATAGTATTAGATTAATTAAAGCTTTTTTATCATTAAAGTGTAAATATGGAATCTTTATTAAAAAAATAGATATGATAATTTTTGCAGTTTTTTCCATTTTTCGCTTAATAATTTTTATTTAAAATATTTGAAAGAAGTAGCAAGTAAAGTTATAAAAACAAGTAATAAAATTAATTAAACTCAAAGTTTTAATAATTATTTGTTTTATCACAAAAATTAGTATAATTGAATTTTTTAGTCATTTGTATCTTAAGAATTAAAATAAATAGGAGTTACGCACCAAATAAATAAAAATGAATACTAATTAGTTTTACAGCAGGCATTAAAGCAAGTATAAAAAGTTAAAAAAATCCTCATTTTGA
>RZYO01000259.1 GCA_009930325.1 Spirochaetia bacterium
GGATAAGAGCGTGTGTTAAGTCTTCGCATGCTGCTAAATGCAAGTAAGTATAGAGAATTAAGTTTTCACGCAAATATTGAAACTCTTCAGCAAGTGGTTCTTTAACTTTGACAAGCATCTCTGCTTTTTCCCAAACTTCTTTAGCTGTATTTAAGATGGTTGCTCCTGCTAATACATAATCTTCATCATTAAAACCAGAATTAATACCTGCGCCTTGTTCAACATAAACTTCATGTCCATGGTTGACATACTCTTTAACGCTGCTTGGTGTTAATCCTACTCTAAACTCTTTTGTTTTGACTTCTTTTACAGTTCCAATAATAATAGTTTTAAAGTCTCCTTTGGATCGATATATTATACTTATATTGTAACATAAAGCAAGGCGAAATATATAGTTAATTTCACAATTTTGTTAAGATTTTAAATTGTTTAGAATTATGTTTACATTAAGTGCTTTTACATTCGGTGGTGGATATGTAATTGTGTCTTTAATGAAAAATGAATTTGTTGATAGGTTAAAATGGATTGACGAAGAAGAAATGTTAAATCTAGTTGCAATTGCGCAATCTTCCCCTGGGGCTGTTGCAGTTAATGGTTCTATTTTAGTTGGATATAAAGTAGGTGGAATAAAAGGGGCAATTATATCAATTTTAGGAACTATTTTACCACCTTTTATAATATTATCAATTATTTCAGTAGGATATAATCAATTTAAAGAAAATATTTATGTAGGAGCTTTTTTAAAAGCAATGCAACCAGCGATAGCCGCAATTATTTTTTCTGTGGTTCTCCAATTAGGTATTAATATAATTAAGCAAAAAGAATTATACTTTATTTTAATTATGATTTTAGCTTTTTTTGTTACATACTTTATGAGTATAAATATAATATTTATTATACTTTCTTGTGCTATTTTAGGTGGATTTTATGCATTTTATAAGCAAAAAAAGGTGGTTAAGTAATGACATTGATATCTTTGTTTTTATGTTTTTTACAAATAGGCGCCTTTAGTTTTGGAGGTGGCTTAGCTGCTTTACCTCTTATTCAACAACAAGTTGTTGTCATTCATCAGTGGATGAGTATGAATGAATTTACTGATTTGATAGCAATAGCTGAAATGACTCCTGGCCCAATTGCAGTTAATAGTGCAACATTTGTTGGAATTCATTTGTTCGGAATCGAAGGCGCAATTGTAGCAACGCTTGGATGTATTTTACCATCAATTCTATTTGTAGCTTTTTTAGGATTTTTATATAACAAATATAAAAAGCATTATTTACTTGAAGGTGTTTTAGCAGGATTAAGACCTGCCGTTGTTGCAATGATTTTAAGTGCTGGTATTTCTATATTCTTAATTGCAATTTTAGGAACAACACATGATAGTTTTAATATTTATGCACTTATTATTTTTGTAATTGCATCCTTCTTTATTGTCAAAAAAAAGGTTAATCCTATAATTGTTTTATTATTTAGTGGAATAGTAGGAGGTGCTTTTTATATTTTAATGGGAATTCCAATTTAAGTATAATCAAGCACCATAAAAAATTGATTTACCAAATATTTAAAATATGTTGTAAATAAAGACTTACTAATGTAATAGCTATCCAGCAAGAAAAACCTAGAAAAATTGGTTTTCCTCCTTTTTTAAGGAGAGTTATTAAATTTGTGTTAAAGCCTATTGCGCCCATAGCCATAATTATAAAAAATTTGCTTAGTGTTTTTAAGGGATGAAAGATATTTTGATCAATTCCAAAATTTGTACATAAAGTTGTAATTAAGGAGGCAAGAATAAAATAAATTATAAAAGTTGGGAATATTTTCTTAAAATTATAATTTTCATTTGTATTCGTTTTCTTTGCTTGAATAAAGGAAAGAACAAGTGTAATGGGAATTATTGCAAGTGTTCGTGTAAGTTTTACTGTTACGGCTTTATCGAGTGTTTGAGAACCTAAATTGAACATATTATCCCAAGTAGCAGCAGCAGCTGTTACAGATGAAGTATCATTAATTGCTGTCCCTGCAAAAATACCAAAAGCATTGCCACTTGTAGTATTAAAATGTAGCAAAACCCCTAATTGAGGAAAAATTAATGCAGCAAGGACATTAAAGAAAAAGATTACGGATAAAGCGGTAGCAACTTCATCATCATCAGCATTTATTACTGTTGTTGTCGCTGCTATAGCACTACCACCACAAATGGATGATCCAACTCCTATTAATGTAGCTATTTTAGCATCAATTTTAAAAAGTTTACTAAGTAAATATGCTATTATAAGTGATGTTAGGACTTACGCATCAAATTTATCGAAACAAACACTAATACTGTATCATAGCCTTTTTTAAGTGCTAATTACTTATTATTTAAATATAGTTTAAATTT
>RZYO01000098.1 GCA_009930325.1 Spirochaetia bacterium
CATTACAATTTTACTCATTGTAGTAAAATCACTTGCTCCATCAATACAAGCAGCTTCAATTAGCGAGTTAGGTATTTGGTCAAAATAAGCTTTAAGAGTCCAAGTGCCTATTGGAAGAGTAAGGGCAACATAAGCTAATATTATTGAAGGCAATTTATCTATTAAGCCCATATTCTGTAACATAGGATAAAGAGATACTAAAAGTAATCCTTGAGGAAATGCTTGGCTAATTAATATAATTGCCATAACCTGTTTTCTACCTTTATATCTAAATTTACTAAAGCTATAACCTGCAAGTGCAGAAACAGAAGTTGAAATAATACAAGATAAAATTGCAACTATCATACCATTTCTTAAATATCCTAAGAAATCAAGATTGTGTAAAATTCTATTAATTGTTGAAAGATCAAAACTATTAAAGAATGTAATCTTATACATTTGGGAATCGGGTTTTAGTGATGTAGAAATCATCCAGAGTTGAGGAAAGAAAGCAAAGAAACCAATTAATATTATAAAAGTGATGAAAAATATTTTAAAGCCTAAATTTTTTTGAAACATATTAATTCTCCTCCTTTAAATTTCTTAAATATACCCAACTAAAACCACCGAGTAAAATTGCCCAAATAACACCAAGAGCTGCAGCTCTTCCAAGATTATATTCTTTAAAAGCTTTTTTATAAACTTCAATAGCAAATGTAGAAGTAGCTCTTTCAGGCCCACCGTTAGTCATAACATTAATTAAATCAAAGTGTTGAAGATTAGAGATAGTGCCTAATATTAATATTAGTATTAGTACCGGTTTTATACTTGGAATAACAACATGCTTAAAAACTGAAATATTATTAGCTCCATCAATTCTAGCAGCTTCACACAATTCTTTTGAAACTCCTTGAAGACCTCCCATTATAAAAGCCATATACCAAGGAAACATTTGCCAGGTTCTTGCTGTTACTACAGCAACCATTGATGTTTTTTTGCCTGCAAGCCAAATAACATTAGAATCTATAAATCCAATTTTATTTAAAATAGCATTTAAGATGCCATAATCACCATTAAAAATCCAGTTCCATAAAAATCCAATAGCAATACCAGGTATAATCCAGTTAACTAGGGTTAACCCTCGCATGAATTCTGAACCTTTGAATTTTTCATTCATTAGAATTGCCCAAATAAATCCTAAAATGAAGGGGCAAAGAGTAGAAAAGAAAACAAATTTAATTGTAGTAAATATTAATGGTAAAGTGTTAGGGTCATTAAATAATTTTTTATAATTTTCTAATCCAATGAAATCATTTTTTGGAAAAATTAAATTTTTATTAGTAAAACTAGTAAAAATTGAATTAGTAAAAGGATATAAAATCATTAGAGCGAAAATAATTAATGCTGGAAGAACTAAGAGCCAAGCCATTAATGTACTATTTTTAGAATTTGTTTTCATATTCTCTCCATATTGATTGTATTTCCACTTCTAATAATTTAGAAGTGGATGAGTCAATATTTATTTTTTATAGGTTTTCAATTCTTGAAACCATATCTTTTGCGGCTTCTTCAGCTGTTTTAGTATTAGATAATACAGATTGTAAATCTTCAACAATAATTGAGTTATAAGCAGAGTAGTTAGGACCAGCTGTTTCTGCAAGTCTACCACCATCAAGAATTGGAGTCCAAGCTTTTGACCAATAATCATTTGATACAACTTTATTATTTAATACAGTTTTCTTAGAAGGAAGCATACCATTTTGATTAAAGTATTTTAAAGCTACATCTTCACTTATTAAGTGTTCAATAAAAGCTTTAGCATCTGTCTTTTTTGGAGATCTATCAATTATTACTAATAAATGTCCCCAGCCACTAGCTTTAGGAGAATCATTACTATTTAATACAGGATTAACTTGAGGTTTTGCATAAGATTCAATTGGTCCAAAAGCCTCATTTGTAATTGCACCTTTAGCTAATAAAGCATCATTGTAGAAAGCAACGCGACCTTCTTTAAATAAAGTTCTAGCATCACCTCTGCCCATAGCACCTTGGATATATCCTTTGTCAGAAAGAGATTTAAACCAATTAATAGTATCAATTGCTTCTTTAGAATCTAAAACACATTTTCCATTCTCATCAAAAACACTTGCACCAAAAGTCCAAAGCCATACCATAAAGTCAGGAGCACAAGTACCGCCATCTTTTGTCATTGCTGCAAAAGGTAATACATCATTTCCTTTATCATTATCTTTGTTTGCAGGGTGATTATTTTTAACCATATCCATAGCTTTTTCAAAATCAGCAATAGTTACAATATCAAAATTAACACCACTATCTTTTAGGACTTTTGTATTTGTTATCATACCCATAGGAGCAACAGTCCAAGGAACACCGTATTGAGTGCCTTTGTAATTTCCTACAGAAATAGAACCAGGAGCAAAATTTTCTTCAAAATATTTATCTCCAAAAACACTAGATAAGTCAGCTAAAACTCCAGCTTCAGCTAAAGCAGGTAACATTCTAATATCAATTTGAGCAATATCATATTGTTCATTTCCTTGAGCTCTAAGAGCTAATTGTGATTCAGTATCACCCCATGGCCAGTTAATTTGAGTTACTTTATTTGAAGCTGGTTGGCTTTCGTTGAATGAATCAATCATCAATTTAAAAATTTCTTTAGAAGATTCTTCACTTCCACTCCAGTTACTCCATGTCATACCTTCTTGAGAGGTAACCTCTTTGCTTCCATTTGCAAAAATACTTGAAAGAGCTAATGCAAATATAGATAAAATGACGAATGTTTTTTTCATATAGTTTTCTCCTTTTTATGAATCATTTTTTTTCTATTTCAATACTGAAAAGCCTAATTCTCTTTTCTCCCCAAGTATCTATAAACTTGATAATAAAAGAATCAATATCTTCAGTAAATTTAATTTTAACTAAACGTTGATAATTATTTCGTATTTCTATTGTTTTTAATTGTTTTTCTCCTTTATAAGGGATTAAATCAAAATCCTTAACTAAAGAAGGGGCAACATGAAAAATGTCATCAATTAAATGAGAGTTATTAACTCTTAATTGTCTTGAACTAACCAATTCTCTTTCTAAACTTGGATCAAAATATAATCTTAAATAATTAAAAGTTGATGATTCTAGTTTTAAAGTACAATCAATTTTATCACTTACCCAAGCATTATAATTGTTGTATGGTCTATTATAATGATTAAGTAAATTATTCTTTGAAAGATAAGAGAAATCTTTAGTAATTATGTACGGATTATAATATTTGGGTTTTTTTGTATATCCCAATAAGATACCAGGTAAACTCTCATCTAAAAGCGGGAAATTAACTCCACTTGTATTAACAAAATTAAGGGTAGTATATTTATTATCTTTTAAAAAGAATTTTGATAAAGATATAATATTTCTTCCCTTTTTTAAAGAAATGTAATCAGTATTATAAATATCAATATTAAAGCGATGAGGAAGAATATCATAACTAGTATTAACAAAAACCTTTGTATCTTTTGAAGAGTCAATTACAATACTACAATTTGATAAGGCATTACTTGGAATTGTTAAAAAGATATCATTATTATCTAAATTAAGAGAACCACTTTCTTTTCCAGGAACACTAGAAATTGTTGAACTTACTTCACACTTATAATCAAGAGATGAATAATTAGGCTCATAATTAATCAGTAATACATCTTCAATATTCTTTTGTACAAAAGGATAATCTATTTTTAAATCAGAAGTAGTTTTATCAAAGCTAGAGAGGTAGGCAGCTGCAACTCCTGCAGCTTGCCCGCTAAGAGCGCAAGTGTCCATAATTCTAGTGCTAGCAAAAGAACTATGAGTCGTTCCAATAATTCTTCCACAAAGGAGTAAGTTTTTTACCTTTGAATTGTATAGAGTTGATAATGGGATAGGGTAAATTCTAATTGGTATTTGTGTGCAACTGTCTTCTTTACTAAAAATACCACCCTCTGGATGGAAATCAATAAACCAACCACCATAAAAGGCAACATCATCAAATACTCTTTTTGTCTTTATATCATTATAGTTTAAAATGGTATCTGTTTTAAATCTTCTGCTCTCTCTTTTTCCTGGTACATTACCAATCCAAACTAACTCTAAATTATCACTATTGTATTTACCACTATTTTTTATATAGTTAAAAATACCATAGGAAAGCCTCTTTAATTCAAAAGTAACATCCTGAACTTTAGAAAGTAAGTCTAAATTGCCTCCGTATTCAACCCACCAAAAATCTAAGCCATTTGTTTTTTCATTTACAATCCTGCCGTCTGTGTTAATTAGAGATTCAATTTCTTCAATTGAGTATGCAAAAGAAGGTGCAATAAATTCAACTTTATGATCTTTTTCTTCAGTAAAGAAAAGAATTGAATTACCTTGAGTGCAAGAAGATGCTTTCTTTGGAGCAAAATCTTCAAAATATTCGTCATAGCTTTCTTTGCCTATTACAAACTCCATATCAGTAGAGGCTGCTAAAATACCATCTCCAGAAGCATCAATGAAAACTTTACTTTTTATAAAATAATTAACTTCACCTTTTATAGAGTATGCCTCAATGGATCTAATAAAACCCTTACTATATTCAGATTTTACAACTAATGTATTTAATAATAGAGTAATGTTATTTTCTTTTAAAACAGCCTCTAATAATACTTCATCCCAAATGAATGGATTTAAATTAGGATTAAGATATTGATTTCTTAATTTTAGTTCTCCTAAAATCCCCATTTCTTCAGAAAATACATTGCCTCCACCTGAGCTACCTCTAGTCCAAACTCTTATTTCACTTGAACTATTTCCACCAAGAACAGGAGAGGAATTTATTAATAATGTTTTTGCACCATTTCTTGCTGCTGCAATTGCTGCAACAACACCGGAGATACCGCCTCCAACAATAGTGACCTCAAAATTTAATATTTCTTTTATCATGGCTTTAATATAAGTTGAAAAAACTTAATGCACAATGTACTATTTTGCTTATAATATGTAGGAATAAGCTTAAAAGTAAAGCAAAATAGTACATGAAGAATTTAATTTTTTTTATTTTTATTGACGAGGGAATACTTTAAGTTATAATGAAAAATATGGAAATAGAAAGTTATAATAAAATACTAAAATATTTAAATAAATTATCACTTTATTATGATGCAACTATCTGTATAAAGGATTTTTCAGGCTTTATATCCCAAAATCCAGACTTTCATACAGCCTTTGCACCATTTATGATACATGATAAACCTTATTGTAAAAATATCAAATCTGATTCTGATGCTATGATGTATTGTCAGTCACAAATCCCTTGTATAATAAAAAAATCTCATGAACTTAGATGTAGTTTTACAGGAATTTGTCATGCAGGTATGTGGGAGATAGTTGTCCCGATTATACAAAATAATCACATTATTGGTGCAATTTTATTTGGTTGTTTTAGAACAAATGAGATTGATGAAAAAAAGAATTATGAAAGAGTAAAGAATAGATTTAATAATTTATCATTATCAACATTAAAAAGATTATGGGATAATACAAGTCCTATTCCAAGTGAAACTGAGATTGAATTAATAATTTCATCTTTAGAAGTAATAGCCACTTCAATAGTAATGTTACAAAGTAAAAAAAATGATGAAAAGAATTTTATTGAAGAAGAAAAAATTGGTTACGATCATATGGTAAATAATGCAATTGAATATATGAAGTTGCATATGAGAGAAAAAATAACTTTAGAAGAAATAGCTTCTTATTGTAATTATAGTCCATCTTATCTCTCCCATCATTTTAAAAAAATGGTTGGAGAAAATATAATAAATTATATGAATAAAATGAAAGTTGAGATGTCTAAAAACTATTTACTAAGAACAAATGATACCTTAGTTAAGATAGCTGAAGAATTAGGATTTTCAGATGTATCATATTATAGTAGAACCTTTAGTAAAATATGTGGAATTTCTCCAGCAAATTTTAGAAAAAAGTATTTAAGGATGGTAATAAATGAAGGATTATAAAAAAGCTGTTGATTATATAGAATTTCTTAAAAAAACATATAATTTAGTTGTTTCAATTAAAGATTATAAAGGTTTTGTATATGATAATGAACAATTAGAATTTTCATTAAGACCTTATTTAGCTCATACCAATCCTTATTGTATGTTTGTAAAAGAAAATGAAGAATTATATTCAAGATGTTTAAACAATAATAAACTTTTGATTGAAGAGTGTTTAAAAAAAGATTACTTTTTTCACATATGTCACGCAGGTATCTGTGAGTTAATAATACCGATTAAAGAAAATGATACCGTATATGGATCAATTAATATATCTCATTTTAATATATATCCAAGTAAAAGTGAAAAAGCCATTGAAAATACATTTAGTGACACAAGAAAAGAAGAGGGGAAAAGAATCTTTAAAACATTTTTAAGAAATGTAAGTGTTGATAGTTCAACAATAATTCCAAGTTTAGAATTATTAGCTCAATATATTTTGCTACTAATAAAAAGAACAGAGAAAAAAGGCACAGAAGAAGAACTCAATATAGATATTATACTTAGAAAATATATTATTTCTAATATTTCCAAAAAGATTATAGCTCAAGATATAATTGATGAATTATTAATTAATAGAATTCAATTAACTACTTTAATAAAACAATCAGGAATGAAGAACTTAAGAGATTATATCAATACAATTAGGATAGAGCTAGGTGAAAAACTATTATTAGAAACAAAACAAACACCCAAAGAAATTGCAACCTCTTTAGGCTTTAAAGGCTATAAGCATTTTGAAAGTGTATTTATGGAGAAATTAAAAATATCCCCAGAAGATTATCGAAAGTATTATAAAAATGAGAAATACTATTAAAGTTAGTAAAAGTTAAAGTATTAATTATCATCATCACACAAGGCGTCACAATTAAAATATGAATATTCAATTAACTCGCTAGAATTGAAATCATAATCAAATCTATACCCAAAGGAAATTGATTCAATTAATTGTTTTTCTTTTTGCAGGGATTGTTGTAGCCTGTCTATTAAATTTTCAACTTCCTTTTTAGAATTTTACATATTTGAATTTATAATGAATAAAATTGAAAAAGAATTTTACTCCTCATCAATTTAAAATGTATTGAATGGATTTCATTTTTTACACTATTTAGCTTTTTTTTGAATTTAATTTTTTTAAGTTTTTGATTTATTTCATCAGGTAAAGCTTCACGTCTATAGCGAAAGGAAAGCCAGTTTTGTAAGACATAAATGGACAAATCCGTATCTTCAATATCTACAATTTTGTAATTAGGTTCTATATCTTCTTTTTTTATAAATAGCTTTTCAAATGCATTTATACAATAATATTCTTTTAATTCATTTCTATTAATAAAAAAATGTAATCTTCTCGCAGTTTTACCTAAAGTGTTTATTCCATCTATTTTATTTATTTTATGACAGGGTAATACTTCAATATATGGTTCGCTACATTTATCTCTAGCTATATCACATGAGTGTGAGATAACTAAAAATAGATTGCAATCTGGAAATAAGGGGGTAGTGTAAGAAATTATATTGCATTGTTGAACTTCCATTATTTAATCCTCAATGGAGATCGGAATGCTATATTTTTCAAAATTTATATTTTTTGAATTAATTATGTGTTTTCTTTTTTCTTGTTTTTTAATTTCTTCTTTACATAACTGGTTTACAAACATATTAATTTTATCTGATTTTTCTAGAATATAATTAATTAAGGTATTCCCATTGTTATCACGTATTTTAAAAATAGATGAAAATGATTCTAGATTATATTGTTCTTTTACAATCTTTAAAATCGAATTTAATTTAATAATAACATCATCTGCTGATTTGTCTTTTTGATCATTCCCATTAAGGTAAGAATAAATTGTAGGACGAGAAACATTAAGTAATTGTGATAAAACAGAAATATTTAAACCAAGAATATTTCTAGATTCATTAAGAGTTGCTTGATAAGATAAGATAGAATTATCAATGATTGCTGCAGTATTTGTTTTATCAATAATGGTGTTATTCTCATAATAAAAGGTGATAGAATCCCAATAATAATTATTTTTAGTAAATATACTATTAGATGTCCCATCATAAATTGACCAATCAAAAATTGGGCTAATATTTAACTTTAAATTAATTTGTGAATCATAATTACTAATTGAATTATGAGTTGAATTAGTTGAATCTATAAAAGATAAATTATCATTATTTGAAAATTTAATACTAATCATTGCCAGTCCTCTTTTGCTTTTTCGGTAATTGAATCAAAGAATATTTCTGCTGATTTGTCATTAAGCATTTTTGAGTAATCATATATTTGATCTAAATTATTTAAATTTAAAGCTCTAAAATGTAGGGCTAAATCTATATCAATGAATGTAATTAAAGTACCAGGGATAGGGTTTTCTCTTTTTAAACTTAAAACATTATTCGGTATTTTTAAACCCAAGTCATTTTGGTAAATTCTTAATATAGCATTAGCAATATTATTATTATCTAAAATAATAGCTGCTCTAGTACTATTGTTTATTAAAAATTTATTAAAATGTTTTATCGAAGAAGAAAAAGGTCTTCCTTGATATTCTTTTTTTAAATATAATTCAAAATTATCCGTTCCTTCTATACAATTTACATATCTTAGTCCAATTTTTTTTATTAAAGTGCCTTTCGTTAAATCAATTGTTGTGGAAAAAACATTTAAAACCTTTTTATATTGTTCAATGAAATTATCAAAGGTAATATAATTGTCTACCTGATATGAAAATTGAGTTTGATTAATAATTATTTTTTCTGATTCATTGCTTGATGCAAAAATCCAATTGTTTTCTATGTCAACTTTGGGTTCTTTACTTTCTTCATCTAATTTTAAATTTGTTGATTCAATTTTATAATAGCTAGGATACTCAAGTATTCTGTATTTATCTTGTAATATATTTATATTTGATGAAATTGCTAATATTGGAGAAAAATCAATTTGTAAAATACAAGTATTTATAGGATTATTATTTAAATTCTTTATCATACTTTTTCCTTTTATTACAGTTTAACTTTACAATAAACTTTACACTTTTACAAGAAAAACTTATATATCTTGTATTTATATTTTACAATTAATTATAATAGATGATATATAATTAACAGATATAAAGTAAAAATAGAAGAAAAGTACCTCAACCATATACTAGAGCATAAAAACTATATTTTAAATATTTCCTTTTTCAACTGAAAATTTATAAAATTTATTGTGCTTATATATTGCAATATTTAACATATTTTTAATATATGAATTTTTGTCTTTAAGTTGCTTCTTGAGTTCTTGTTTCTATATTTGTTTATTAAACGTTATTCTTTTAAAATATTATTACAAATGTAAGGATTATGATTCTTTGGATGCTTATTTTTTTAAATTAAAAGTGAAAAAATCACATTCAAATTGAATTTATTAGATTATTTTATTATTTCTTAATTGACTAATGTGAAAAAAACGTTAATATTTAAATGTAAGTAATTAATTATAAGAGGTTATTATGTTAATACGTTTTAATGTCGAGAATTTTTTATCCTTTAGTGATAATCAAGAATTTTCAATGCTTGCAGGTAAAACAAGATCTAATACTGATAGATTATATAATGATGGTTCTTTGAAGTTGTTGAAGTTTGCAGCATTGTATGGTGCTAATGCTTCGGGTAAATCAAATTTAATTAAAGCCATCGATTTTGCAAAAGCTACTATTTTAAATAGAATACCTCCTATAAGTATAATTTCATACTCCAAAGTGAAAAAAGAGAATAAATTTCAAAATAGTTCTTTTGATTTTGAATTACTTATAAATAATAAATATTATTCATATGGTTTTGAAATTTTATTAAGTGAACAATCAATTAGAAAGGAATGGTTGTATGAACTAAAACCAAATAATGAGGAAAAAGAAATATTTTATAGAGATGTTGAAAAAGGTATATGCTCTATTGATAAATATTTTAAAAATAATAATAAATTAAGTGTTAAACTCAATGTCTTTTTAGAGATGATAAAGGACTCAGATTCTGTCTTATTTTTGCATGAAATAAATTCAAATAAAGATTTATTATATAAAGAATTCCCCCAAGCTTCAATTTTAAAAGATATTTATTTGTGGTTTGACACAAAATTAGATATTAATTATGCAAATAAACCAATTGATAATTCATCAATAGATATTTTTGATCATGATATAATTTGCCAAATCGAAAAATATTTAAATGGATTTGGTACAGGTATCAATAAAGTTACAACACAAGAAATTTCAAGAGAAGAAATCAAAAGAAAAATATCACCTGAGATAATTGAGGATATAATTAATAATTTAAATGTTAAATTAGATAAAAAGATAAAAAAGGCAAGAATTTTATTAAATGCAAAGGGGGAAGGGTTTTTCTTATTTGAAAAAAATTTCTCAGATGAAATTAAAATTAAAGTATTTAAATTTAATCATAATGATAATGACCTTACTTTTTTTCTCTCTGAAGAATCTGATGGAACTCAGCGTTTGTTAGAATTGTTATTTGTTTTATTAGAAAAAGAAGAAGGGAAAGTTTTTTTTATTGATGAAATAGATAGATGTTTACATCCTTTGTTAACAAAAAGATTTATATCTTTGTTTTTAGAAATAGCTAAAAAAAGAGATGTGCAATTGATAGTAACAACTCATGAATCTCAGTTAATGGATTTTAGTCTTTTAAGAAAAGATGAAATTTGGTTATTAAATAAAAATCCAAAAGGTGAAACAAAAGTATATTCGATGGATGAATTCAATGAAAGATTTGATAAGAAAATATTAAGAGCTTATCTTGAAGGTCGTTATGGTGGAATTCCTGAATTCTACAAGTCAATTGATTTTAATGAAAATAATAGTGAGTGATAAACTAAAGTTGTAGATAATATGCATTATGGATAATTTATAATATATATTTCACTACATTTGAATGCTGTTATTTCCTCTATAGCCAATTTAATCTTTATGTTTTAGTAAAAAAGAGTGAATTTATAGATTCAAAAATAGTATTATTTATAATTAAAATCTAAATAAAACAATAAAACCTTCCAATCAAAAAAATATGAAATATTATCATATAATTTATATAGTGAGATGCGAATCAAGACACTTTCTATAATATTTCACGAATATTTCCGTAGTTTTTCCTCTTTTTTCGCTGCACCAGTAAATGCATTATAATAGATTTCATTTGGTGCATAATATCCCAAAGATTGGTGAGGTCTGGTAATATTAA
>RZYO01000013.1 GCA_009930325.1 Spirochaetia bacterium
CAATGGAGAAAGAAGTTTCAACAGAGATGATAGAGATAGAAGACCTTCAAGAGATGGAGGGGATAGAGGCCCATCTAGATTCAATGGAGAAAGAAGTTTTAACAGAGATGATAGAGATAGAAGACCTTCTAGAGATGGAGGGGATAGAGGCCCATCTAGATTCAATGGAGAAAGAAGTTTCAACAGAGATGATAGGGATAGAAGACCTTCAAGAGATGGAGGGGATAGAAGATCCCCTAGATTCAATGGAGAAAGAAGTTTTAACAGAGATGATAGAGATAGAAGACCTTCAAGAGATGGAGGGGATAGAAGATCCGCTAGATTCAATGGAGAAAGAAGTTTCAACAGAGATGATAGAGACAGAAGACCTTCAAGAGATGACAGAGATAGAAACTTTTCTAGTGGTGATAAAGAGAGAAGATATTCTAGGGATTCAAGAGATGGAAGTTCTTCAAGAGGGGAAGGCGAAAGAAGATATTCTAGAGATGATAGAGAAAGAAAGTATACAAACAACAATTTTTCAAAATCAGAAAATCCAAGTTCAGATAGATCTAGAGTAAAATCAAGCAAACCTAAACCTTATGGTTTTGAAAAGAAAAATAAATCAAGAGATGATAATGATTTTTAAATGAATTACCATTTTTTCTTGATTAAAAAAAATACATAAAAAAAACAAAATTTAATAGATACCCTTAGAAAACTACTCAAAGGGTATTTTTTTATAAAGATTTTGATTAAAAATAAAATATATTTTAAAGATTAACTCTAGTCACCGATTTAATATTATACTAATATTGATATAACACTTGATGATAATAGAGTGATAAGGAGTTAATATATGGATAAGAGTGCATCTTGTGAGTTGCGTCGGTTGACCAATCATGTCAGAAGAAAACTGATGACCTTTAATGGTGATAAGAATAATAAGAGACAAACATCGTCTCATTATTACATTATTAATTATATTGCTGAAAAAGGTAATGAAGCAGTTTTCCAAAGAGACATTGATCAAAGATTTTCTTTAAGACGTCCAACCACAACGGAAATTCTAAAATTGATGGAAAGAAACGGATTAGTTACTAAGAAATCAGTTGAGAATGATTTAAGGTTAAAAAAAGTTGTATTGACTAAAAAGGCTAAAGTTTTGGGTGAAGAATTTGAAGTATTTTTAGAAGATATGGAAGCTCAAATGTGCGAGGGCATTAATGAAGAAGAAATGGATGTATTCTTTAATGTCATTGAAAAAATGAGGCTTAACTTAGAGAAAGATTTTTAATGAGAATTAAACCTATTTTTGGGAGCTTGAAGGGATATTATAAAGAAACCTTTCTTGCTCCCTTATTAGTGATTTTGGAAACATTATTGTTTTCACAAATTCCATTTATAATTGCAAAATTAATTGACAATGGAATTAATGCTTCAAACAAAGATTATATTATTCAAACAGGACTTCAATTATTATTTATAACCTTTGTAATGGCTATCTTTGGTGTTCTTGCAGGTCTTTTTGCTGCAAGAGGTGCTGCTGGGTTCAGCAAGAATTTAAGACATAATTTATTTTATACAATTGAAAATTATTCTTTTTCAAATTTAGATAAATTTTCATCTAGCTCATTGATTGTTCGATTAACTACAGATGTACAAAGATTACAGAATGTATATCAAATGTCAGTGAGAGGAGCTTTTAGAGCTTTAAGCAGTATATTTTTTTCAATATACATGTCTTATATAATTAGTCCAAGACTCTCATTAGCTTTTTTATTTGCAGTTCCTATTTCAGCTATACTTTTACTAGTAATTATTAAATTAGCTTTTCCAAGATTTGATAAAGTGTTTAAGGAAATAGACAATTTAAATAGAATAGTAAAAGAAAATTTAGATGGGAGTAGAGTAGTAAAAGCTTATGTTCAAAGTGATTATGAAATTAAGAAATTTAAAGAAAAAAGTTCAAAACTAGAAAAACTGTATATAAGTGCATATAAGTTAATGGTATCTGTAATGCCAATTATGCTTATGTGTGTATTTGCAATTACAATTGTGATTGTATTTTTTGGATCAAAAATGGTTATTAATTCAACTTTAACAACAGGGGAATTAGTGAGTTTAGTTAGTTATACTAGTATGGCGTTATTTGGATTAATTATGTTCTCGGCTGTATTTGTTATGGCTATTGTATCTGCCCCTAGTGTAAAAAGAATTGTAGATGTACTTGAAGAGAGTGTAGATATTAAAGATAAAAAAGATTCTATAAAAGAAATCTTAAATAGTGATATTGAATATAAAGATGTTAGTTTTAGTTATTTAAAAAGAGATGATAAACTATGTCTAGAAAATATAAATTTAAAAATAAAAGAAGGCGAGAGTATTGGAATTATTGGATCAACTGGTTCTTCCAAAACTACATTAGTTAATTTAATTCCAAGATTATATGATGTTCAATCTGGTTCGATAACAATTGGATCAGTTGATGTAAGAGATTATAATATTAAAATATTAAGAGATAGTATTTCATATGCACTTCAAAAGTCAGTGTTATTTTCTGGAACTATTAAAGAGAATTTACTCTGGGGTAATGAAAATGCTAGTGATGAACAAATAGTGGAGATGTGTAAGATTGCTCAAATTCATGATTTTATTATGAGTTTAGAAGGTGGTTATGAATATAAAATAGAAAGAGGTGGAGTAAATGTATCAGGTGGACAAAGACAAAGGTTGTCCATTGCAAGAGCTCTGTTAAAATCTCCAAAGATTTTAATTTTAGATGACTCTACAAGTGCTGTTGATATGTCTACTGAAGCCAAAATTAACAAAGAACTAAAGGATAAACTTCCTAAAACAACGAAAATAATTATTGCTCAAAGAATTTCAAGTATTGAAAACTGTGATAATATTATTGTCTTAGATGAAGGAAAAATTGTTGGTGAAGGGAAACATGACTTTTTATTAAAATCAAATGCCATTTATCAAGAAGTATATTATACTCAAAAAAAGGAGGTCTCTGATGCCTCCATTTAACTCAAAAGGAAATAGGTTGGGTGTAAAAAACGATAAACCTAAATCTTTAAAAAAGACTACTTTAAGATTGTTTAAATATTTAGCTCCATACAAAGTTAAATTAATAGTTGTGCTTTTTTGTATTCTCTTAGCATCTTCGACAACAATAGCTTCCTCTGTATTCTTAAGATTTATTATAGATAATGGGATAACGCCTTTAATTGGGGTTGAGAATCCAAGTTTTGATTATTTTTTTAGAACAGTTCCTTTGTTTGCAGGTATATTGTTAATTGGTGTTTTTGCAATGTATTATTATTCTAAGCAAATGGTAATTATTTCTCAAAAAATTTTAAAAACTCTTAGAAATGAAATGTTTATTCATATGCAAAGTTTACCTTTAACATATTTTGATACTAATGGTCATGGAAATATAATGAGTCGATATACAAGTGATATTGATGCTATGGTAAATTTATTAGCACAGAGTTTACCTCAGCTATTATTAGGTCTGTTACAGTTTGTTGGTATATTGATTGCTATGTTGATAACAAGTTGGCGATTATCTATTATTGCCTTTATATTGCTTGCTGGAACTCTTTTTGTAGTAAAAATAGTAGGCCAAGCTTCAGGTAAATATTTCTCAAAACAACAAGCCTCTTTAGGATCTGTTAATGGATATATCGAAGAAATGGTTGCCGGACAAAAAGAAATAAAAATATATAATCAACAAGATAATGTTAATTTAAATTTTGATGAGTTAAATAAAGAATTATGTTCAAATTCAACTAAGGCTAATTCTTTAGCAAATATTTTTATGCCTTTAATGACTGGTTTAAGTTATATTCAATATGTAATTCTTGCCATTGTTGGTGGTCTTTTAGGTATTAGTGGTTATTCTTCAATTACTTTAGGAGTTCTAGTTAGTTTCTTACAATTATCAAGAAATTTGTCACAGCCTGTTGCTTCTCTAGGACAGCAAATAAATTCATTAATGCTTGCTTTAGCTGGAGCTGAAAGGATTTTTGATTTATTAGATGAGAAAAGTGAAGAAGATGAGGGATATATTGAATTAGTAAATGCAAAAGTTGAAAAGAATCATGTTGTTGAATGTAATGAATCAACTTGTCATTGGGCTTTTAAAGATGGTGATAAATTAACTTTACTTAATGGGGAAGTTGAACTTAAGGATGTAGATTTCTCATATAATAAAGAAAAGCAAATATTAAAGAAAATTAATGTTGTAGCAAAGGCAGGAGAAAATATTGCTTTTGTAGGATCAACTGGAGCTGGGAAAACAACAATAACAAACCTCATCAATCGTTTTTATGACATAGATTCTGGGGCTATTTATTATGATGGAATAAATATATGTGATATTAAAAAGAGTGATTTACGTAGAGCTTTGGGTTTTGTTTTGCAAGATACAAGTTTGTTTAGTGGAACAATAAAAGAAAATATTAGATATGGGAATTTGAAAGCAAGCGATGAAGAGGTAATTAATGCAGCAAAACTTGCTAATGCTCATCATTTTATAACTTTACTTGAAGAAGGATATGATACATATCTAGATGGTGAAGATAATTTGTTATCAGTTGGTCAAAGACAATTATTGGCAATAGCTAGATGTGCTATAGCTAATCCTCCTGTTATGATATTAGATGAAGCTACTAGTAGTATTGATACCAGAACTGAAAAAATAGTCCAAGAAGGTATGAATAAATTGATGCAAGGTAGAACTGTTTTCGTTATAGCTCATAGATTGTCTACTATTCGTAACAGTGATATTATTGTTGTATTAGAAAATGGCGAAATAGTTGAGATGGGTAATCATAATCAATTATTAGCAAATAAATCTCGATATTATAATCTATATACTGGATTAACTAAATTAGATTAAGAATTAAGTTGATAATTTTAGATGTGAAAGTTATTATATAAATATAACAGTTTTTTTATCTGATAATGATAAATATTTTATATTGACTTTTTTTATCTAATGAAGCATAATCCTTATAGATAATGATTTTCAATAAGGAATATTTATGGTAGAAAGAAGACAAACAATTCAAAGGGGATTAGTTTTAGATGCAGTAATTGATTTATTTAATCATCCAACTGCACATGAGGTTTATGAATATATACATAAAACTCATCCATCTGTAGGTAAAGCTACAGTGTATAGGAATTTGAATTTATTAGTTGATGAAGGAAAATTAAAAAGAGTTTTTGCTATTGATGGACCAGACCACTATGATTCTACTACAGAAGTTCACCAACACTTAGAGTGTAAAATATGCAAAAAAGTAATTGATGTATCTTTATCAATAAATGATGATAATTTTATCGATGTTGAAAAGCAAACAGGGTTTTCAGATATCGATAGGAATATAATAATAACAGGAATTTGTCCTGAATGTTTAGAAAAAGCTAATAAATAAATTAGCAAAGGAGTGATATTAATGGAATTCAAAGGCTCAAAGACTGAGAAAAACTTAATGGATGCATTCGCAGGAGAATCACAAGCAAGAAACAAGTATACTTATTTTGCTTCAAAAGCAAAAAAAGAAGGTTATGTTCAAATAGCTAATATTTTTGAAGAAACTGCTAATAATGAAAAAGAACATGCAAAAATTTGGTTCAAATTATTACAAGAAAATGGTGAAGTTCAAGATACAATATCAAACCTAAAAGCAGCAGCAAGTGGTGAGAATTATGAATGGACTGATATGTACCAAAGAATGTCAGAAGAAGCTCAAGAAGAAGGTTTTTCAAAAATTTCTAAACTATTTAGTATGGTGGCTGAAATTGAAAAAGAACATGAAGCAAGATATTTGGCATTATTAAAAAATGTTGAAGATGGTTTAGTATTTTCACGTGATGGAGATATGATTTGGAAGTGTTCAAATTGTGGATATATCCATATTGGAAAGAAAGCTCCAGGTGTTTGCCCAGTATGTGCTCATCCTCAAGCTTATTTTGAATTAGAAAGTAAAAATTATTAATAATTCATTTTAATTGTTAAGGCTATCTTATTGATAGTCTTTTTTTATGAAAAAAATAAGACCTTAGATTTCTATCTAAGATCTTATTATTATAAACAACACAATAAGCACTTGTGTATTAATTGATTGAGAATGTTACTTGTATATTACTAATGTAATTACCTGGTTTTAATATATCTTTTTCCTGCCATGTTAATTTAAAATTTGCCATATTTGATAAATCGTAATAATTACTTTGAGATAATGGAATGGTATAATTATATAGATTAGAACCCAATGGGGTATTGTAGAAGTTAACCCCAGAAACAGAGGAAATATTTTCGATTTTCATTGTTTGAGAATCAATTATATAGCCATCTTGCCCTTGTGCAACATTCCCATATTCATCTAATAATTGGAAAAAACCTACTTCTAAAGCAATGTTTAAATTTATATCACTTAGTTCAGCTCCTGTTACACGGATTGAAAAAGGTGTAAGCTCCCAAGATTCACTTAATAATAATATTTCATTATTTGTATCTTGTGAAATAATTGTTCCATCTTCAAGTGGAGCATTATTATAATAAAGTTGAGCAATCAAGTCTTCTTTTGGAGCATCAGCAACAACAGTAGCACTTTGATCGGGGTTGTTTATTGTAATTCCAGAATCAATATAATCAGGAGCATTTGGTGCAACAACTAAATCAGCAAATAACGAAAAACTTGCTAATAATGAAAAAAGGAAAATAATTTGTATTTTTTTCATTAATTTCTAACTCCTATTAATTATATAATAACATTTTTTCATGTTATTTACCATTTTTTTACAAAACGATTTAGTTTTCAGCAATACTGATTGTAATATCTGTGTAATATCTCCCAGCACCTATTGCACTATTAACTGGACTTTGAATTTGAAATGTAAATTGAGGAAGATTAGGATTAGATAAATCATAATATTGCCCAGTTACAAACGTTAATAAACCATTTGAAGGCACTTTATTTATTATATTTGGAGTTAAAGAAATATATACTTTATTTTGTCCATCTTTATAATAATAACTTGAATTAGAAACGCTTATTTCATGTGATTGATTACTTTCGACAGAACCAAAAAATGTAACAATAAAATTTTGCGTTGTAAATCCGTCTGAAATATTAAAAGGATTATTAACATCAATGAGATCCTCATGGACGCCATCTTCATCTATGAAATATGTTCCATTTGTAATGTCATTTTCAGTAATAATAGTATTGTAATATCTTCTCATAGTTAACTGTCCAGCAACATCTGTATTAAGTAAAATTTGTGGGTCAGCAAAAAGAGGTAATGATATAATAAAGCTAGCGAATAGTATAATAAGCTTTTTAACCATGTTTTCCTCCTTTGTTTAAAAATAATATTATTTATTGCTAAAAGATAGTCTTTTTTCTTGTGATTATAAATATATTATATCTTTCTTCTTGTGTCAATAGTTTATCTTTGGGGTGTTAGAAGTCTTTTTTAATTGTTGTAATTATTATTTTATTTTTTATATATATGTGTGTTTAAACGTGTAATAATACAATAAAAAAGTAACCTTTATTCTTTATTTTCTCTATCTGTATAATAATAAGTTTTTTGAATGTTATGACAAATATAGCTTAATTCTTATACTAACTAAATTGCTTTATAAATTGATATCTAGAAATTTTATTGGGTTCTTACTTGCAAATAGTTCAATTTCTTCATCAGAAAATTGACTATTTTCGAATATATTAAAATATTGAGAATAAGATTTTACTTTAAATAAATTAACAGAAAAATCTGATCCAAATAAAGAATGTTCAATAATATGTTGTTTTATATCTTTATTTTCTTCAAGATTTAAAAAGTTAATTAATTCATTATAAAATTGAGGGGTGCTTCCACTAAATGAAAAATCTAAATATACATTATCATATTTTTTCATTAAGCTTATTATATTATAAAACCAAGGACTTGTTGGAAGTCTCTCAGCTTTTCTTTTAATTAAGTTCTGGGCAATAATTGAAGCAGTTGGGATATTGCTAAGTGAACTATATTGTTTTCCACTATGTGCAAAGTCAATTTTTAATGTTGGAAATTCTTTTAAAACAACTTCCCAGGATTGTGGATTAGTATATGCCCAAGCTTCTTTTGTTGGAATTGTTCTAAATCCTTGGTCATCGCAGTGGGTAATTATAGGAAGATTATTCTCAGTGCAAAATTGATAAATATATAATAGTTTATTTAATTCTGTTTTATCTTTTGGCCAAGGGTTTAACCCGAGGGGTGGGTAGAATTTGATTCCATAGAATTTCTTTTTAGAAGATTTATGATTATTTTGTGTGTGTGTTTTATTAATATATGTACTAATTAAGTCTTTTACAAATTCGAGTGAATGGGCAGGAGTATTAATTCCTAAAAGAGGGAAAAATTCTAAAATACCATCCTTATTGTATTTTTTATAATCTGAGAATGCGGTTAAAGTATCATCTATATATTTTAATATTTTCGTTTCTCTGCTAACAGGATAATATGCTTTACTAAAATCTTTATGATTGTTTGAAAAATCCATTAGCAAAGGAATTAGGGCAAACTTATCATATTCAATATTTCTAAATTTCAATTTACCACTATATATATAAGGTGTATATTCTTCTTTTTCTTTTCCACTTAATTTATCGATGTATAATCCTTTTAAATCATTTTCAATCATTGAAAATGTTTCTCCAATTGGTTTATCGAAAGCAAGTAAAAGATTTATGAGTTTGTTGTTTAATAGAGAGTAATTTCCTTTTTGGGTATCTAATATATAAGATGTAGAGAAGAAGCCACTTGTTAATAAATCAGCTATTCCTGAATTTAAAGAATAGATAGAACTAATAAAGTCTGGATGCTCCAAATTCATGGCATGCATATGGGAATCAAAGAAATATTTCATATTTAAATTATATAGATAAAATCAGATTTTTCGCAATTGGATATTAAATAAAATAATAAATATATATAAATATTAAAAATGTCATAAGTATGTTACAAGTTGTAAATGATGGTATTTGGTTAGTTTTTAATTTATTAATTCTTTATAATATAAGGATTTATCTATGTTATAGCATATGAATAACTCATTAAAATATATTATAAATATAGTTTTAAAAAATATTAAATAAAAAAAATAAAAAAAGTATTGACATAAGAAACGCCATATTGTATATTTAGGATGTAATCAATCAAAAAGAACAAACTTAAATTAAGGAGAAAATTATTATGAAGAAAAAATTAATAACATTATTAGCTCTAGTAGCTATCGTATCAGGAGTTGCTTTTGCAGTTCAAGAAGTTGGCACAGCAGATAGTTATACAGATCCAGGATTTACAACTACTTCAACCTCAGAAGGTGCAGTTGTTGTTGCAGATGCAAAAAATATACCTTTTGTTTTTGAACTACAAGCCGATAATAATGGTTCCTGGATAGCTGCTGATGAGGAACAAGTATTTGATACTACTTGGAATGTAAGATCTGGCTTTACTGCTTCCTTTAGAATTTTAACTACTGATGGTACTCAATATAGTCCAAAATCTTTTAACATTGATATTGACGCAGCCCAATTAGTAAGTGGAGCTGGTGATTTAGCTGGAGCAGCTACTTTATCTGGTACTGTAGGTACTAATTTTACAGGATCTTTCACTCCATCTACGGGTAGATTTGCAATTGCTACAAAGGCAAATCATTATTATAATTCTGCTGACACTGATGCATTAACATTTAATGTAACATATGCAGCAACAGCCCAAGCACCAGCAGCACGTTATACAAGTGATGTAACTGTTACTTATAACGCACTATAAGTATTAAATAAATTTTTTTAAATACAAAAGCTCCTTCAAATGAAGGAGTTTTTTAATGCCTAATACAATTGTTATTTTTAACAGGGAAAAGAATACCCTTCAATGTAATAGAATAAATATCTAATTAACATTGAAGGGTTTATGTTTTATTATACAGTTATTAATATATTAATTAATTAATTAATACCCATTTTTTGTTTCATTTTTGCCCATGAATCTTTTAATGTAACAGTTCTGTTAAAGACTAAATGATCTGGAGAACTATCTTTACTATCTATGCAGAAATAACCATTTCTAATAAATTGTAAATAATCACCAACTTTAGCTTCATTGATATAAGGTTCAATCATAGCGTCTTCAATAATTACTAATGATTCAGGATTTAAATCATCTAAATAATTACCAGTATCTTTACCTGGGTATTCGGTGTTAAATAACTTATCATATAATCTAACTTCAGCTTTAGCTGCATGTTTTACTGATACCCAATGGCTTGTTCCTCTAACTTTTCTTAAATCAGGGGTTGTTCCACCTCTACTTTCTGGATCATAAGTACAATGAACAACAGTAACTTTTCCATCTTCATCTTTCTCATAACTAGTTGCTGTAACATAATAAGTATATTTAAGACGAATTTCATTTCCAGGATATAATCTATGGTATTTTCTTGGAGGAACTTCCATAAAGTCTTCTCTTTCAATATAAACTTCTCTTGAGAAAGGAATCATATGAACTGGAGAATTTGGATCTTCAGGATTATCGATTGCTTCAAAATATTCTACTTTATCTTCTGGATAGTTATCGATTACAAGTTTAATAGGATCTAAAATAGCCATAATTCTAGTAGCTCTCTTATTTAAATCTTCTCTAACACAGAATTCCATAAGTGAATAATCTACAACACCTTCAGTTTTTGCAACTCCAACTCTATCAATAAAATCTCTCATTGATTCAGGAGAATAACCTCTTCTTCGAACCCCACTTACAGTTGGCATTCTTGGATCATCCCAACTATCAACAATTTTTAGATTAACTAAATTAAGTAATCTTCTTTTACTCATTAACATATAGTTAATATTTAATCTTGCAAATTCATATTGATGAGGAGCGTGTTTGATTCCATCTATTTCTGTTGCCCAATCGTAAGCAGGGCGATGGTCTTCAAATTCCAAAGTACAAATAGAGTGAGTAATATTTTCAATTGCGTCACTAATTGGATGTGTATAATCATACATAGGATAAATACACCATTTATCACCTGTTCTAGGGTGTGATGCAAATTTAATTCTATATAAAGCGGGGTCTCTTAAGTTAATATTAGGAGAAGCCATATCAATTTTTGCTCTTAGAGTATATTTACCTTCAGGATGTTTACCATCTTTCATTTCTAAAAATAGTTTTAAGTTTTCACTAACACTTCTATCTCTATCAGGAGAGTTCTTTCCTGGTTCTGTTAAAGTACCACGATATTCTCTCATTTGTTCAGGAGTTAATGAATCAACATAAGCTTTTCCATCTTTAATTAGATTTACTGCTATTTCGAATAGTTGATCATAATAATCAGAAGCATAATACTCATAGTCACCCCAATCAAAACCTAACCATTTAATGTCTTCTTTGATTGATTCAATGTATTCAACGTCTTCTTTTGTAGGATTTGTGTCATCTAGTCTTAGGTGACATCTTCCACCATATTTCTGTGCTAAACCAAAGTTTAAACAAATTGATTTAATATGGCCAATATGTAGATAGCCATTAGGTTCTGGTGGGAATCGTGTGATAATTTCATTATTAGGAACACGATTATTATTTAAATCATCTTCTATGATTTTTTCAAGAAAGTTTAGAGGTTTGTCTTTTTTTTCTTCTAACTCCATTTTTTTCCGTCCTTTGCCCTTTCAAAGGGGCCTTTAACTAAGGGCAATAATAGCATGAGGGGCTAATTAAAGAAAAGTATTTAAAGAGAAAACCTTATTAAATAAATATAAAATATTATTTTTTAATATATAAAAAGTTAGTAATTTTAATAAAATCTTTGTTATTGAAATAATATCCAAATGAAATTGCATCTTTTGCAGCAGAAAGAGTAGTTTTAGCAATTAAATCTTTGTCGATATAAAAACTAAAATTATCAACATCTCTATGGATAGATATATTTATACTATCATTATTTTCAATATATTTTTTATCTAAAAAGGTTTCAGTGATATATCCATTATTTGAAGAAACAATTGAAATATTTTCATCGATAGAGACAGAAATAAAAGTTTTTTCGCTTATTGAGACAATAATGGAAAAATCCTTAGAATTTAGTGATATAGTATTTGAAAATTCAAAATTTTCATCGCTAACTGCTAAGAAGTAACTATCCTTTGCTTTTGCTTCAAATCTATTGTAACTAAGGTTTTTTATATAACCTTTATTAATCCAATTCATTTCTCTAGGTGTTATTTTTTTCATATCAAACATGATTATAAAAAACTATGACTAATAGTGCAATATAGTATACATTGTAATATAATTATAATTGATTTAAAATAATTTAAAAAAATTAAATAGAGGTATATATGGTTTTTATTATAGGTGAATATGTAATTGATTTAATTGATGATGGAGAATCTAAATACTCACGTTATTTAGGTGGTTGTGGATTAAATTGCGCAGTAGCTTGTGTAAATCAAAATGTAGCTACATCTTTTATATCTCCAATATCAGAAGATGAGAATGGTAAAAAAGTTGTAAATTATCTAGTAGAAAAAGAAATATTATTTGACCCAGATTTGTGTAATAATAAGGCTCCTTCAACATTAGCTTTAGCAACAATTGATGAAAATGGAGCTGCTAAATACGACTTTTATCTAAAAAATACTGCCTCTATGGTTTTAAGTAGCGAAGAATTATTAAATACACTTTCAAATCACTCAGATATGAAAGCGGTTCATATTGCTTCTTTATCACTTTTGTTAAATCCTACAAGTTCAGCAATATATGATGTTCTCTCCTTTGTAACACCTAGACCTGTTATTTTTGTTGACCCTAACATTAGAATTCAAGAAGTGGTAAAAATTCCAAATTGGAAGAAAAAGTTGTTTAATTTTTTTGAATTAGCAAGAATAATTAAATTAAGTGATGAAGATTTATCCTTTATTTTCCCAGAAACAGAAATAAATCAAGCAATAGAAAACTTAAAAGAAATAAATAATGAAGCTCATATCATTTTAACAAAAGGGGAAAATGGTGCTTCTTGGTATACTCCAACTAATAAAATTTTTAATCAAGAAAACTATAAAGTAAAAGTTGTTGATACTGTAGGATCTGGGGATACTTTCTCTGGCTCTCTTTTGGCATATTTATCTAAGAATGGAGTATTTGGAGAGGATGGAGAAAGTCCAAAGTTTAGAATAAATGATGAAGTAATTGAAAAAGCATTAAAATATGCTTGTTTTAGTGCTTCTTTGAATTGCACAAAACAAGGTTGTAATCCTCCTACCTATAAAGAAGTTGAAGAAATTCTTTAAAAATTGATTAATTATAATAGCAAGTAAAACCTATTAGTTTTGCTTGCTAAATGGTAGCTATTTATATAGACTTATTACTATGAAAAGAAATTCAAAAAGTAAAATATTGAAAGCCATTGTAGCTTTTTTTTCAATATTATTTATCGTCATATTTGCTATTTTTCTATATTCTTGGTCATCTAAATTATCAAAAGAATATAAAAAAGATCAGTTGAGAGAAAATGTTCAAGAATTGTTAAAATTAGAAGGTGAAAAAGGTCTTCTCTCCTTAGCTGGGGTAACTGTTAATGAGATTTTTTACAATGAAGATAGTATTTCTTTAGCTATCGATGATGGTTCTAACTGGTTATATACAAGTGAAGAAATGCAAAATATAAAAGTATATGAAAAATGTAGTGATAGTGTTGTTCATATCTCAGGTAATTCTAAAACTAGTGATGTTATCTCTTATGATAAAACAAATACAACTGGTAGTGGTGTTATTATCTCTTCAAAAGGAGATATTTTAACAAACTATCATGTAATAGAAGATATAAACACTATAATAGTAACTCTTGCAGATGGCACTTCATATACTGCAAATATAATTGGAATTGATGAAGTTGATGATATTGCCTTAATAAAAATTGATGTAGATAAGAAAAAGATATCACCTATTGAATTAGGTAGAAGCTTTAACTTAAAAGTAGGTCAAAAAGTATATGCTATTGGAAATCCTTTTGGTTACGATAGAACTCTTACTACTGGTATTATAAGTGGACTTGATAGAGCTGTTCAAACAAGTGATGGTGGAGTAATTATGTCTATGCTACAGACAGATGCTTCAATTAATCCAGGTAATAGTGGTGGTCCTTTAATTAATTCTCACAGTCAAATGATAGCTATGAATACATCTGTTTATAATGAGAATGGACAATCAGGGATGAACTTTGCAATTCCAATAGATACAATTCTTTCAATAATACCAGATTTACTTACTTATGGAAAAGTAATGAGAGGTTGGATTGATATTATTCCAGTACAATTAACAAAACAACTATCTGAATATGCTAAATTAAAAGTAACAGAGGGCGTTTTAATTAGCCAAGTGGTTCCAAAAGGAAAGGCTGAAGAAGCTGGTTTACTTGGTGGTGATGTGAAAATTTCCTATGGTGCATCTACTCTTTATCTAGGGGGAGATGTTATTACCAAAATAAATAATATTCCAATTAAAACATATAGTGATTATTATAATGCATTATTATCAACTAGAAT
This sequence comes from Spirochaetia bacterium, assembly GCA_009930325.1. Classification (GTDB taxonomy): domain Bacteria; phylum Spirochaetota; class Spirochaetia; order Sphaerochaetales; family Sphaerochaetaceae; genus Pleomorphochaeta. The sequence goes on from RZYO01000013.1 coordinate 14,601, forward strand.
GGGTGATAAAATTAAGGTAATAATTAATAGAAATGGGAAAGAAATAGAGAAAACTGTTGAATTAGTTAATAGAAGTGAAGATATTGATAAGGTTTTAAGATAATGAGTGAAGAATTAAAAGTTGATTTAAAATGGGGTGGTGAATTAGTTGAAAATTATCATCAAGCTTTTGGTGGGAAAACAATACCTTTGCATGTAGTATCATCCTATGAACCAGCTGGAGATCAGGCACAAGCAATTGAAAAACTTAGTGATGGATTAAAAAATGGGGAGAGAACTCAGATTTTAAAAGGTGTTACTGGTAGCGGTAAAACCTACACTATGGCAAAAATAATTGAACAAATAAATAAACCAACATTAATTTTATCTCATAATAAAACTTTAGCAGCACAATTATATAGAGAATTTAAAACTTTCTTTCCAAACAATGCTGTAGAATATTTTGTATCAACATATGATTATTATCAACCGGAAGCATATGTTCCAGGAAAAGATTTATATATTGAGAAAACAGCTGATATAAATGATGAAATTGATAGATTAAGATTGTCTGCATCCTTCTCCCTTATGGAAAGAAGAGATGTTATTGTTGTATCTACCGTCTCTTGTATATACGGATTAGGTAGTCCTGTAAGTTTAAGGGATATGGTTCATAGTTTTAAAGTAGGTACTATTTTTGATCATAAAAGTGAACTAGAACAATTAGTGAGAATGCAATATGAAAGAAATGATAGCATTCTTGAACGGGGAAAATTTAGAGTAAGAGGGGATGTTATTGAAATCTGCCCATCTTATTTGGAAAATGCTGTTAGAATTACTTTAGATTGGGATGTTATTGAAGATATAACTTGGTTTGAACCCATTTCAGGTAAAAAACAAGAAAGTGTTGAAGGCTTTTCTCTTTACCCCGCAAAACAATTCGTAATGCCTCATGAAGCTGTCTTAGAGAGTTTATCTAGAATAGAAAATGAATTAAAAGATAGAATTGAATATTTCAATTCTCAAGGAAAAGTTGTTGAAGCTGAGAGAATAAAGAGTAGAGTTGAGTATGATTTAGAAATGCTCAAAGAGATTGGTTATTGTTCAGGTATTGAAAATTATTCAAGACAACTTACAGGAAGAAAAGAAGGTGAACGTCCAGCTGTATTATTAGATTATTTTCCTTCAGATTTTGTTACATTTATTGACGAGTCTCATGTTACTTTACCTCAAATTGGAGCTATGTACGAAGGAGACAGATCTAGAAAACTCAATCTTGTTAATTTTGGGTTTAGATTACCTTCAGCTTTAGATAATAGACCATTAAAATATGATGAATTTGATAAGATTGTAACTCAAAGGGTATATGTTTCAGCAACTCCAAGTAAAAGAGAGTTAGCACAAACCTCAAATATTGTTGAACAAGTTATTAGACCTACAGGCTTACTAGATCCAGAAATAACAGTAAGAAAATCTGAAGGTCAAATGGAAGACCTTTATAAAGAAATTCGAAATACCATTAAAAATAAGAGAAGAGTACTAGTAACCACTTTAACTAAAAGAATGAGTGAAGATTTGACAGATTATTTAAGTTCTTTAGATTTGAAGGTTAGATATTTGCATAGTGATATTGGAACAATTGAAAGAGTTGAAATTTTAAGGGATTTAAGAAAAGGTGTTTTTGATGTATTAATAGGAATTAACTTATTACGTGAAGGTCTAGATTTACCTGAAGTTTCTTTAGTTGCTATTCTTGATGCAGATAAAATCGGGTTTTTAAGATCTGCAACATCTTTAATTCAAACAATAGGTAGAGCTGCAAGAAATTCAAATGGTAGAGTAATCATGTATGCTGATAAAGAAAGTGATGCTATGAAAGAAGCTATCAGCGAAACAAATAGAAGAAGAGCAATTCAGTTAGAATATAATAGAGTTAATAACATAACACCAACAACCATTGAAAAAGCAATTGAAGATATAATTGAAAGAGAAACAGAAGAAAAGAAAAAAGATGTTAGCGGAGAACTTAATATAAGAAGAGCTTCATATAATTTATTACAAAAACGTGATAGGCAAAAATATATTAAAGAACTTGAAAAAGAAATGTTCAATTATGCAAAAGATCTTGAGTTTGAGAAAGCAGCACTTATAAGAGATGAAATTGAAAAGGTTAAAAATAATTCTATATCTTCTTAGTAAGTAAATAATACCAAATCGTATCTTTCTCCTAATACCTGAGGATATTGATGGGAAAAATAATCTGAACTAGTTTCTATTTCTTGATTTTCTATAATATAAGAGAGCAGATTATCAACACTGAGCATATTAGTTTTAGCAGCAGGAGGAAGCCCTTGTGATAGTTTACCATAAACTCCATCCTCAGTATCAAGATATGCATCTTCAATACTATCTGATAAATAACCTTTAATCCCATCACACCAACCAAGACCTTCTAATAGAGCTTTGGTGAAAAAACCATGTAATCTCATTCCTACTTCATACATTGGCTCATGTGATGTATTATCCTTTTCTGTAGCACAAAGAATGAATGTATCATCATTAATATTACTATCTTTAGTAAATAATTTGTTAAAAGCAGAAGTAAAAGTAATCTCTTCATTTTCTAATGAATAAGAACTTGAAGTATAATAATTACCAGAATAACAAGAATCAACAATAATTAATTTTTTTCCTTTTACATCTTTTAATAATTCATACACTTCATCGACTCTCATAAATTGATTTTCATCAATATCACCAAATTTATCATAAGTATAGCCCTTTGCTGTATCTGTGGTTGCGAGAAGCCAACTACCATATGAATCTGAATGCCCAGAATAGTATATAATATTTATAGAATTTTCTTTTGATGAATTTGCAAAATTATTAAATGCATTATTTATATTTGTTTTACTTGGATAATTAGAGGCATTAACAGTGAGTGAATCATAGGCAGTCCCTTCTTGGTAATAATTATAACTAGTATAATTAATTTCATTTTTTTCACAATTTTCTCTTAATGCTTTTTCAATTTCTTTTGCATCATTTAATGTGCCATATAAACTCGTAACATTAGTATTATGATAATCTAATGCTATATTTAATAAATTAATCTCATAATCATAATCTCGTTGAGCTAATTCACAACTATTAAAAAGAATAATTATTAATAAAAATGGAATAAGAAAATATTTTTTCATTTTAACTCCTATTACTTTCTAATAAAAGAAGTTAATAAATTGCTTTATTTTTATTAATATAATCAGTAATCCAATCAAAGGATGTACTAATTCCAACTCCAACACAAGGTGATAATAAATATTTTCTATAAACAAAATTGATTGAAAAATCTAAAGAAATATTATAATTGTCTCCAGATTTTAATATATATGAAGGTATTAATGCTAAATTCATATACATTTCAGAATTTAAACTTTCTCCTAAACTTCCAATTCCCATAGAAAACTTAGAATGAAATAAGAATTTTGAATTAAATATATATCCATAATCAAGTCCAACACCAAAAGCACAAAATTCTCTTAATACTAAATTTTGATAAATTATAGATCTTGAAACATGAAAAATAGATAAATAAGGAGAAATTTGATGGTTATTTATTTTAAGATAAACTGGTGAAAAATCATAAGTTGAAGCCATAGAAGAATATACTGGTAAATCAGTATTATCATCTAAAGTTATAGACGGATGATAAAAAACATTTAAATCAATTTTTGATCCGACTTGTGAAGCATATAAATAAGTAGAACAAAGTATAATAAGGAAAAGTGAAATATTTTTTTTTATCAAAATGCATCTCCTTTATTATTATCCTACCTAATTATTTAGCTTTTTGCATTTATTAAGTAATTGTTTTCGTATTTTTTTATATCTTTTTTTAAAATACATATATCTACAATATCATTTGAAGGTTTTTCTTTTGATAAAATAGATATTGTAACATCATTATATAACAAATTTATCTTATAAAAAATACCTCTAAATTCACAAGACGTAATTTTTGCATCTTTTAATATAATATGTTCTAATATTTCAGTAATATAAAATTTATTTTTTTCAATTAAATAAGCATTTTCGTATTTGAAAAAATAGGAAGTATTAGCTTTTTCTTCTTCACCTAGCAAATTGCAAATAATATTTGAGTTAATAAAGTTACCCTCACCCATAAAAGTTGCAGCAAAAGTTGTTTGAGGGTTATTATATAAATTTTCAGCAGTTGAGTGCATTTCAACTTTCCCATTATTCATTAAAACAATAGAGTCTGAGATAGAGAGTGCTTCTTCTTGGTCATGAGTAACATAAAGCATTGTAATCTTTAAAGTTTTTTGTATTCTTCTAATCTCATCTCTTAAATGATTTCTCATTTTTGCATCTAAGGCAGAAAGAGGTTCATCTAATAATAATAGTTTAGGTTCAAAAGCTAGTGCTCTTGCTAAAGCAATTCTTTGTCTCTCTCCACCAGATAAGCTTTCAATTTTTCTGTTTTCAAATCCCTCTAAATTAACAAGAGAAAGTAATTCTTTAACTTTAGCTTTTCTAATATCTTTTTTAACTTTTCTTATTTTAAGAGGATAAGCAATATTTTTTTCAACATTAAGATGAGGGTAAAGAGCATAATCTTGAAAAACCATAGCAATTTTTCTCTCATTAACTTTTAATTTTGAAATATCAATATCATCAATAATAATATGGCCTTCGTCATTATCTAATAGACCTGTAATTAATTGAAGCGTTGTACTTTTACCACAACCACTTGGGCCTAAAAGGGAAATTAATTGGCCCTTATTTAATTCTAAATCAATGTCTAACAGAAATTGTGAAAATTGTTTTTTTAATTTTAATTGTATTATATCATTCATTATTTTATCTCATTAAACTTATTTATAAATAAAAGCGATTATCTTTTTTTAAATATTCACTACTTACAAATACTATAGTACAAACTAATATTAATATAGTGCCTAAAGCACAGGCTCCACCAAAGTTATAAGATCCAATTAATCTATACATAGTAACAGGTATTGTAGTGATACTAGAATTAGCTAAAATAAGAGTTGCATTTACTTCTCCCATACTAATAGCAAATGCAAAAATAGCCCCACTAATTAAAGAGCTTTTTAATAGAGGAACTTCTATGCTAAGAAAAGCTCTAAAAGGTGTAGCCCCTAAAGTCATTGCACTAGAAACAAGTGAATTAGGTAGTTTTCTTATTTCAGGAGTTATTGCTCTAATGTTAAAAGGTAATACAATAACAAGGTGGGCTAATATTACTAATATTAAGCCTCCATCAGATTTTAATTTTGCAGAAATTAAATAATAACCTAATCCAATTATTACTGAAGAGACTGCAAGAGGCAGCATTGAAAGTAATTCAATAAGAATTGAGCTATTAGATTTATCTCTTTTTGCTGCAACTGCTAGAGACAAAGATAATGGCGTTGATATTATTGCAACAATAAATGCAATTTTAAGTGAATTTATAATTGAGATAAAACTAGATTTCATAACACCTGTTGTGCTACTTAATCCAAATAGTTGTTTGTACCATTTTAAAGTAAAAATGCTATTAGCACTTCTAGAATTAGAAGCTAGAAATGATTTAATTATTATTGAAATTATTGGTGATAATACAAATAAAATTATAAATATAGTATAAATTATGCTTAAAACTAAGCCAATTTTTGAAACAGGTTTTTTCTCTTTTTTATAAACACTATTATAAATATTTTCTTTTGTATTCATCTTTCTTTGAATAATGTTGTAAAAGATTAAAATAATAATACAGAATAAAATAGATATAAGAGCATAAGAAGCTGCGCTATTTAAATCCATTGAAATTCTAGCTCTTCTATATATTTCAACTTCCATTGTAGTATATTTTGGTCCACCACCTAATACTAATATTATTGAAAAACTTGTAAAACAAAATAAAAATACAAGTAATGAAGAAGAAATAAGAGATACAATTAATCTAGGAAGTGTAATATTGATAAAAGTCTGGAATTTTGAAGCACCAAAAACAAAAGAAGAGAGCTCTAGTTTATAGTCTAAGTTTTCCCAAAATGTGGTAAGAAGAACTAAAATAATAGGAAAATTATAAAAAGCATGGGCAATTATTATTGCCTTATATGAATATAATATTTTTAAAGGGGGCTCACTTAAATTAAAGATTTTCATCAAGAGAATATTTAAAAATCCATTATTACCATAGAAAGTAACAAATCCAAGTATTACTAATATTGCTGGTAAAACAAAAGGAATTGTACAAACTGCGAGAATTAATTTTCTCCCTTTAATATTATAATTAACTAATAAATATGAACCAGGAAGGGCTATTACTATTGAAAGAAGAGTTGAGAAAAATGCTTGATTTATAGTAAATAATAAAATTCTTAAAGTATAAGGTTCTTTAATTATATTAAAAAAAGAAGAGATATTTAATTTGTTATCTAATATGAAAGCTCTAGATAAAGTACTTATTAGAGGAAGTAGAAAAATGACAAATAATAGAAGAAGAGAAGGCAATGCAATTACTTTTTCATAAAGATTTCTATTATCAATTTTATTTTTATTCATACTATCCTCTAATTTACTTATATAATTAATAACATGAAGTTAAAAATTAATATATAAAAATACTAAACTTATTTACTCATTACATCAGTCCACTGATTTAACCAAGTATCTAAATTGTTTTCAATATCACTTGCGTCTAGACTTAATGTAACATTTGGCTTTGGTGCCCAATCAAAAGCACTTGGTAATTCTGTTTTACTATTAGTAGGATACATAGAATTTGCTGTTGCAATATCTAATTGAGCATCAGTTAACAAGAAATCAATAAACTGCTTTGCTTTTTCTTTATTATTACTACTTTTTAATAATCCCACTCCTTCAATTGTAGCACTATGGCCTTCATCAAAAATAATTGTTTGATATCTTGTTGTATCTTCATACATTACATGATAAACAGGGGAAGTTGTATAAGAAAGGGTAATTGGAGCTTCACCAGAGGTAAACATACCATAAGCACTTGACCATCCCTCAGTAATAGTTAAAGCATTATCTTTCATTTTGTTCCACCATGTTAAATAATTATCTCCAAATACTTCACGACTCCATATTAATAATCCAAGACCAACAGAAGATGTTCTAGGATCAATTAAAATAACTTTGTTTTTATATTTTGGATTTGTTAAATCTTCTAAAGATGTAGGTAGTTCTTCTTTTGCAATTTTTTCACTATCATAAACAAAAGCAAAATTTCCGTAATCGAAAGGAAGTAGTCTATTTTGATTATCAAATTGCAAGAAAGCGGGAATATCATTTAAAGAAGGTGAGTTGTAGCTTTCAAAAAGATTACTATTATAAGCTTTCATTGCCATATCGTCAGATATCCCAACAACAACATCAGCTTTTGGATTAGATTTTTCTAATTCAACCTTTGTTAACATTTCGATTGCATCACCAGCAGATACCAAATTAACATCAATTCCTGTTTTTTCTTTAAAGGCTTGAACTACTTTTGCTCCAGGACCCCAGTCCCCACAAAAAGCATCATAAGCATAAACCGTAATTTCGTTAGAAATAGAAGGTGAAATCTCTTTTGCACCTGATGCAAAGAGAGCTAAAGTTGTAGCAAAAAAGGCCACAACAATTGAAACAAACTTTTTCATAAAAAAGCCTCCAAATTGAAATTTGGCCTAAGGGTAGTATACAAAAAAAGTATTAAAGATAAAGAAAATTGTCTTCCTCCGCTAGCATTATCTAGATCAGGTTAACGGGTTTTATCTCAGGCTCATAAGCCACCCCAGGACAATTCTTAGATTAATCATCGATATAATTCTTGTCAAGTATTTATCATTAGAGTAACATTGAAGAATGAAAAATTTATATTATTCAAATGACATTTCTAAAATTGATAAAATATCTCAAGAAGATTATAAACAACCTGGTATTATTTTAATGGAACAAGCAGGATTAAAAGCTTGGTTAAATATAAAATCAAATATTAAGCTTGAAGATAATATAGTAATAGTATCCGGTGGTGGCAATAATGGTGGGGATGCATTAGTTATTGCAAGATGTGCTTTCAATGATGGATTTAAGAATATTAATATAATTTATTGTTCAAAAAATTTTAGTCAAAGTACTTTAATTCAGAAAAACATTTTAGATTGTTATTCTATTCCTAAATTTAATTATTTAGATAAAGACGTTAAAAATATTATAAATAATGCTACTGTAATTATTGATGGAATAACTGCAATAGGTTTAAAAGATAAGCTAAGAGATGATTATATTGATATAGTAAATATTATAAATACTTCTAAATCTATTGTTTATAGTGTAGATGTTCCAAGTGGTTTAAGTGATACTATAAATGATGTTTGTATAAAAGCTGATTATACCTTATGTATGGGGCCTCTAAAACTCTTATATTTTTATCATAAAAATATAGAATATTGTAATAATATAGTTGAAATTAATCCTAGTTTTCCTCCTCAAGTGATAGATAAATTTGCTCCAATAGGAAAATTAGAAGATGAATTTGATTTAAAGATAAACCCACTAAAAAAGAGTGATTATAAAAAAACAAGAGGGCATTTAGCCGTTTTTGGGGGAAGTAATAAATATTCAGGGGCTATTAGATTAGCCGCTAAAGCAGCTTTTCATTCTCGTTGTGGGCTGGTCACCGCTTTTTGCGATGAAGAAATATTTGAAATAGTAGCCTATGAAAGTCCTTCAATTATTGTAAATAAAATAGAAAATGATTTAAATTTATCAAACTATGATGCTATCTTAGCTGGACCTGGCTGGAGTAGTAATAGAGAAGAACTTTTATTAAAAGTTTTATCATATAATAAACCAACTATAATTGATGCAGATGGAATTAGAGCATATTCTTCCTTATTCAAAGAGAAAAAGATTAATGTTAATAATAATGATAAACTAATATTTACACCTCACCTTGGAGAATTGAAAGTATTAATAAATGCAGTTTTAGGAGATTATTCAATTGATAATACTCTTGATTTTTTTAATACTTTGATTAAATTAAGTAATGTCTTAAATTCTGTGATAGTTTGTAAAGCTAGTGTTACTTTTTTGTTTACTCCTAATTCAATCCCGACTGTTTTTTATTATCCTAATCCAAGTTTAGGGGTAGCTGGAAGTGGAGATGTTTTAGCGGGGTGTATTGCTTCTTTTTTGTCTTATGGATTATCTGTTGAAGAGAGTGCAAGAGAGGGTGTTGTTTTACACATAAAAGCAGGAAAAGAAACAAAAGAAAAATATGGTTTTTATGACAGTGAACAATTAATAATCACTATTGGAGAGCTTCTAAAATGATGCAAATTTGGTTTTTAACTATTATTTACCTTTTATATACAGGGCTTATTTTAATTACTCCAGAATTTGGGATAACTATTCCAATACTTTTGAATATGAGAGAATATCTTTTTAGTCATAGAAAGATATTTATTCTTGTAATGTTCTTAGGTTATATCCTTACTATTTTAAATTGTTTATTACCAACAATTCCAGGTCCTATAATTTTAGGTGATTTGTTGCCAACTCTTGCATTATTATATTCATCTTTATGGTATAATGTGACTCTATTTAAAAATAAAGAAATTATTATAATTGAACAAAACAAAAAGAAATTTTATTTAAGAATGGCAATAATTATTTTTAATATTTCATTATTGCATTTTTTATTACCTAATTGGGTTTTGTTATAAAGGAATAATATGGACCAAGATAATCAAAGAATCACTACTGCAGGAATTTGCTTTAAAGAGAACAAAGTTTTAATTGGAAAAAGAATTGATAAAGGTGCAATAGCTTCTAAATGGGAATTCCCTGGTGGAAAAAACCGATGGGGAGAAAGTGTTGAAGATACTCTAAAAAGAGAGTTTTTAGAAGAACTTGGAATAGAAGTAGAGGTAGGTGACTTGTTAGCTTCTTGTGAGTTTGATAATAAAGGGACTCATTATTTTCTTAAAGCTCATCAAGTCTTTATAAAAGATGATATTGAAAATGTAGATTTATCTGTTCATACAGAAGTAAAATGGGAACTTATAGATAATTTGAAAGATTATAATTTTGCACAAAGTGATCAACAAATTATAAAACAATTAATTAAAAATTTCGATAGGGTATAGATATGCAATTATTAGATAAAATAGATGAATTAGTCACTTCCGATTCCAAAAAACTTGTATTAGGAATAACTGGGGCTGGAGGAAAGACTTCAACTCTAATAGCTTTAGGCAAATATTACAGAGCTAAAGGAAAAAAAGTATTATTAAGTACAACAACTAAAATACAATCACCTCGATTCTTTAATTTTGAAGTTGATCATGTGTTTTTAAATGAAGCTGATTTTTTTAATCATGAACCAAAAGAATTTGAATCTGTTTTATTTGTTGAAAAACATATAATGAATGCAAAAAAAGCAATCTCTCCAAGAGAAGAAATATTATCTATTTTACCCAATAAATATGATGTGGTTATTTTTGAAGCAGATGGAGCTAGATGTTTACCTTGCAAAATACATAATGATAGAGATCCTGTTATTACAAATGAAATGACTGCAATTATTGCTCTTGTTGGTTTATCAAGTTATAACGATATGGCTGCTAACGTATGCATGGGAGAAAATTCAACTGAAATAGTTGATTTTAATTATTATCAGAAGTTAATTGATAATGAAGAAGGTTTGTTAAAAGGGATAAAAGATACTCATAAATCAATGATTTTATTTAATCAAAGTGATTTAGTTGATAGTAATACAATAGAGAATTTAAAGAACTTAAAAGCAACCTCACAGATTGTATTTGGATCTATTAAATACAACAAATTATATTAAATCTTGATTTAGTAAAATAAACTTGAGAGAAGTGAAAGTATGTTTTACAATGTAAAATAATAAAAAGGAATAAAAAGTATAATGAGCAATATTGAAAAGAAATTATCAAAAAATATACAACTATTAGATATGATGTATTTTTTCTTATTTCTAATTGAATGTGTTGATATGCTATATTCTATTTTTATAGGTGTATCTTTTTATTATAAACTAATATTACTACTCTCTTATGTATTTTTAGGATTAACCTATAAATTTTATTTTAAAGATAATCCAAAATATATAAATACATTTACTTATATAACATTATCTGTATTATTGATTTTTTTCCTATTCTTTATTTTTAATGGAGTTAAAGTTTTTTTTGTTGGATTTTTTTTAATTGAAGTAGCAGTTGTAATTATTTTTTCAAATCTTTCATTATTTATAAAAATATTAATTAATATTTTATTTCAAATAGCTGTATTATTAGCTTTTTTATTCTTTGATCTTTCTTCTTTTATTGTATCGCAAAATTTATTATTTGTTCTTGGAGTATCTACATTTTCTTTAATTGCAATTATATTTACAGATAAAATAATGAGTCTTTTTGATAGGTTGTTTACACAGAGTCATCAAAAATCAAAACAAATATCCCAATCTAATATATTTTTAAAAACAATACTTGAACAAGAGAAAATTAAAATAATTTATTATTTCCCAGAAGAGGATAAAGCTGAATTAGTAAGTGATAATTTTCTTTCAACAAAAGAAAAAGAAATTAACAATTTTATAGCTTTTTTAAGAGAAAAGAAAATTGTTCCCATTGAATATTTTGGTATATTACAAAACTCAATGAAAATAATTCTATCAGAAGGTAATTGTTCAATTATATTACCTCTAAACTTAGCAAACTCTAGAGTTTGGATGAAATTAAATGGAACTAGAGTTATAGAGGAAGAGACAAAGAAAGAAAAAGTTATAATAAGTGTAACAAATATAAATGATTTGAAAACTGTTGAATTAAAGTTCAAAAATGCTCTTAACAAAAGTTCAATTGCTATTTGGGAATATGATATTGAAAATGACAAAATTACAAGCTATTCAGATCTTATTTTAGATTATTATTTTTACGGTAAAGTAATTGAAAATGCTTCAACAACTTTAATTAATAGAAATATTATTTATTCAAATGATATAGATATTTATCGAAAAGCATTGGAAAAAGTTCAAACTGGTGAAAGTGACGTTACTTTTGAAATACGTATTTTCCCATCAAGACAATCGACATATACTTGGGTAAGAATTAATTTTACTTGTTTTAAAGATTATTTAGATAATCCTAAGAATGCTTGGGTTTCAATAGAAAATATTGATGATGCGAAAGCTTCAGAAAAATGGTTTGAAATTGAAAGAAAGAAGAATTTTGATAATAAAACAGGTTTAACTGTTATGGCAGAAATAAATGTATCTAGAGAGTTTGTTATTAGTTATAACTCTCAATATATTGATAAGATATCACCACCACTTAATAGCTCAATAACTGCCTTATTAGACTCCTTTATAAATATAGGAATTGTAGTTGAAGGAAAAGAGCTTTTATATCAAAGACTTTCTCAAAAATTCTTGCTTGAAAATTATGAAAAAGGAAGACGTGTTTTAGAATATGAATATAAAATAATTACAAAAGATAATGATATTATCTATTTGTCTAATATTATAAAATTATTTTTAGATTTAAAAACAAAAGAAATAATAGCTTTTTCATTTTTTTATGATATTACAGAAAATCTTGTTACAAAGTTATCTATTGATTCTATTTTAAAATCTAAATTTGTTTATCTAGCTTATGTAAATATTCTCAATGCTCATATGACAATTAGTAAAACTCAGCTTGAAGATGTTACTAATAAATCAAATCCTAATAGAATTTATAAATATGAATGGGAAGTTTTTATAAATAAATATGTTCATCCTGAGGATGCAGAATATGTTACACATCAAGTTTCAATTGAAAATGTGAAACAACAGATAAAATATAAAAAAACTTTTAATTTTGACTATAGAATTTGTGATCATGGAAATATGATTACAATGAGAAGATGTCATTTTGTAAAAACAGATGAAAATAGTCCATTTATTATTATTTTAGAAGAAAATATTTCAAATGAAATGATTTCAAGAATTAAACATGAGTTAGTTTTAAAGGAAGCTTTAGTCCAAGCAACACAAGCAGCAACAGCAAAGAGTGAATTTTTATCCAGAATGAGTCATGAGATTAGAACTCCTTTAAGTGCCATAATTGGATTATCTGAACTAGGAAGTTCCTCTTCAATTGATGATTATCCTGATTATTTTAATAAAATAAATGACTCAGGTCAGTATTTACTTGGATTAATGGATGATATTCTTGATATGAATAAATTAGAATTAGGCCAAATAAAATTGAATCCAGAATGTGTAGATACACAAGATTTCTATGAAACTATTTTGACAATAATCAAGAATCAAGCATTAAAGAAAAATATTGATTTTACATTTAATCAGGTTGGAGAATATTATAGATATCAATATTTAGAAAAACTAAGAGTTCAACAGATATTGCTTAATGTTTTAAATAATGCAATAAAATATACTCACTCAGATGGAAAAGTAATATATACAATTAAAAATATTGAAGAAAATAATAAATTATTTGCTATTCATACAATAAAAGATAATGGCGTTGGAATTAGTAAAGAATTTATGGTTAATATATTTAAACCTTTCACAAGAGAAAAAAACTCTTTAAGTGATACTGAGGGTGGAACTGGATTAGGTTTGGCAATTTGTTCTAATTTAATTACTCAATTAAAAGGAACTATTAAAGTTGATAGTAAATTAAATGAGGGAACAACTGTAACTATTACTCTCCCCATAACAGTTTCATCAGAAGATGAATATCTAGATAAAATAAGTACCTTCGATAATTCAAAAGATAGTGAATTATTAATAGGAAAGAAAATCCTTATAGCTGAAGATCATATGATAAATGCAATGATTATCAAAACAATATTGAAAAATATTGGTATAGAAATTGTACATGTTGTTGATGGAATCCAAGCTATTGATATTTTTTCAAAATCAAAAGAGGGTGAGTTTGATTTAATATTAATGGATATAATGATGCCAAAATTAAATGGGTTAGAAGCTACTGAAACTATTAGAAATTTAAATCGAAAAGATGCTAAGACAATACCTATTATTGCATTAAGTGCAAATGCTTTTGAAGAAGATAGACAAAGAAGCCTAGAATATGGAATGAATGATCATCTAAAAAAACCAATAGATACAAGAGTTTTGATTAAAACATTAAGTAAGTATATATAAAAAAAGAGGTTGCTTGTTAGCAACCTCAAAATGTATAATATTTAAATGACTGTATTATCGGGAATAATGGCTTTTTTTCGTATAACGATAATACCGTCCCTAATAGAATACATCTCTTTATCTACATCTTCTCTTGGAAGATCATCTACACCAATTCTACAACCATTACCAATTCTTGCATTTTGGTCAATGATAGCTTTTTTGATTATTGTTCCTCTTCCGATACCTATATTTGGTATTCCTTTTTTATTGTTTTCAGCTCTTTCTTCTGGTGTCTCATAATATGAAGCACCCATACAGTATACTCCATCTAATGATGCGCCACTTTCAATAATAGTTCTAACTCCGATAATTGAACTAACAATATATGCGTTTGTTATAATTGAACCTTCACTTGTTAAAGAACTACTAATATTACAGAAATTTATTTTTGTTGCTGGTAAATGTCTTCTATGAGTATAAATTGGCATTTCTTCATCATAGAAATTAAATTCAGGTGTCATTGATGCTAAGTTTAAGTTTGTATCATAGAAAGCTTTAATTGTTCCAATATCTTCCCAGAATCCATCAAATAAATAAGCATTTACTTTTCTTGTTTTGATTACATCTGGAATTATTTCTTTACCAAAATCAGTTAAATCATTATCTAATACTTCATTCATAGTTTCTGCATTGAATATATAAATACCCATACTTGCAAGATATTCATTTGTTCCATTTACTTCTTTATTCAATTCTTTTTGCATTAGAGAATTTGGAATAAGACATTCTTTGATATCTAAATCATCTGCTGGTTTTTCTAAGAATTTCTTAATTTCACCATTTTCATCTGCACCAATAATTCCTAATCCTGTTGCTTGTGCACGTGAAATTGGTTTTGCAGCAATAGTTAATTCGGCACCAGATTCAATATGTTTTTTAAGCATATTTTGGAAATCCATGCTATATAATTGGTCACCTGATAATATAATATAGTATTTAGCTTCATTATCTCTAAAATGGATTAAGTTTTTTCTTACAGCATCAGCTGTTCCTTGATACCAAGAATCACTCAATAAAGTTTGTTCTGCAGCTAAAATTTCAACAAAACCTTGGGTAAAAGTATCAAATTTGTATGTATTATTAATATGATTATGCAATGAAGCAGAATTAAATTGTGTTAGCAAATATATTTTCATAACATTGCTATTAATACAGTTTGAAATTGGAATGTCGACAAGTCTATACTTGCCAGCAAAAGGTACTGCAGGTTTTGATCTATCTTTTGTTAATGGATAAAGTCTTGTACCTTTACCACCGCCTAAGATAATAGCAATTGCTTCTTGTTTTTTCATGATAACCCCTTTGTGTATATATCTAAATAAGATAAAGCTGATTTTGTCCAAGTAAAATCGGATTCCATACTTCTCTTTATCATTTTTTGTAATGTGTCTTTGTCATTATTGTAAATGTCCAAAGCTCTTTTTAATGTTTCAATTATAGCATGACTTTTTAATTGAGAAAATAAAAAGCCAGTTCCTTCTTCAGGGAATTCCCCAATATCATAGATTGTATCAGCTAATCCACCGGTTTTTCTTGCAATTGGTAATGTCCCATAACGAAGTGAATACAGTTGATTTAATCCACAAGGCTCATATCTACTTGGCATTAGGAAGAAGTCACTTGCTCCCTCTACCATATGTGCATATTTATTACTAAATAATACGTTTACAGAAAGATTCTCATGCTTTTTAGCTAATTCTAATAACTTGTTTTGAATTACCTCATCTCCTGTACCAATTATTAATACTTGAACTTTTTCAGTAGATAGAATTGTATCAAGAGCATTTGGTTCTTCTAATAATTCATAAAATCCTTTTTGCTCTGCAAATCTTGAAATCATACTGATGAGAGGAATATTTTCATTAACTTCTAAATTAAATATTTTTTGTACTTCTTTTTTTAATTCAACTTTTCCTTGAAGATTTTTAGAATTGTAATGAGATGTAAAATATTCATCAGTTTCGGGATTCCATTCGTCATAATCAATAGCATTAATTATACCAAATAAATTTGAATTTCTTTCTTTTAGTATATCATGTAAATCACATCCAAATTCTTTTGATTGAATTTCTTTAGCATAAGTTGGGCTTACTGTAGTTATGATATCACTATAAATTAATCCAACTCTAAGCATATTTATTCTCTTATTTAATGAAATACCTTCAAATACATTGTCTTCTAGTTCAATTGAAGCTTTAAGAGCATCTAAACGAGGGAAAACTCCTTGGTATGCTAAATTATGTATTGTAAAAACTGATTTACATTTATTAAAATATTTATCTTTTGTTTTCTTTAATAAAAATGGAACAAAACCAGCTGTCCAATCGTGAGCGTGCATAATATCTACTTTGAAGTCAATTTCTTTACATAAAGGAAATACTGCTTTAGATAAAAGCATGTATCTTTCAAAATTGTCACTGTATGGAGTAAAAGAGGTGTCTCCATATATTCCTTTTCTTTGTGTAAATACTGGATGAACTAAAGCAAGATAGTCAACATTTTTAATTGTTTTTTTTACAACAGTTACATGTTCTTTTTTGTAATTTAATTCAACCTCAAAAGAGGCAATAGGCGATGAGAATTCTTTTAAATCAATAAATCCATAAGCCGGCATTAATATTGAAACAGTATTCCCTAGGGATACAAGAGCTGTTGATAGAGCACTTGTAACATCTGCTAGTCCACCAGATTTAGAAAACGGGACTGCTTCGCTTGTAATCATTAAAATGTTCATATTGTATATTATACCGGCATTAAAAACAAAATCAAGAAATAATAATAAAATTGATGATAAATAATGTTAAGTTTTTGTAAATTTGATAAAAAAACCCTTAGTTTGTTACCTAAGGGATAAATTTATTTAATTGTACACTAATATTTATTATTTGTTATTTCATCAATATATTCACTTGCAGCATGAGCAGCAATTGCACCATCACTAACTGCAGTAACTACTTGTCTAAAAGGAGTATTCCTAACATCTCCTATAGCATAGAAGCCTTTTAGAGAAGTTTCCATTGAACCATTTGTTGCAACATATCCCCAATTATCTAATAAACTTTTGTCTAGTAATTGTGTTTGAGGTAACATTCCGGCAAAAATGAATACAGCATCAGCTTCAAGAGTTTTTATACTTTTATCATTTGTGCTTTCTATTTTTATTGAAGTTACTTTGCTATCTCCAATTATTTCTAATGGTTTGTATTCCATTTCAAGTTTGATTTTACTTTTTTCAACTTGTTCAATTAAATTAGCTTGAGCTCTGAATCGATTTCTTCTATGAACAATTGTTACATCATCAGATAACTTACTTAAATATATTGCGTCAGTTAAAGCAGTATCACCACCACCTATTACAATTATTTTTTTCCCTCTAAAAAATGGACCATCACAAGTTCCACAGTATGAAACACCCTTTCCTGAAAATTCTTCTTCTCCTGGAATATTTAAATGTCGATGTTCAGCTCCTGTTGCCCAAATTAGTGCTTGTGTTTCTACTTCTTCATTTCTTAATTTTACAAAAAAAGTATCATCTTTCTTCTCATAAGAAATAAATTCATCATAAATAAAATTTGCTCCAAAGTTTTCAGCTTGTTTTTGCATTCTATCAGCTACTTCAAATCCTGAAATTGGCTCAACAATGCCAGGATAGTTTTCAATTTTATCAATATACATAAATTGTCCACCAGTTGCTAACTTTTCAACTACATGAACTGTTCTTCCTGCTCTAGCACCATATTGAGCTGCTGCAAGACCTGCAGCTCCACCACCAATTATTAAGATATCTGTTTTTATCATTTTAAGTCCTCTTATAAATGTTATATATATAATATAATCAATGTAGAATTAAAAATAAAGTTACAAAGTCACAAAAGAGAAAACTAATAAAAAGAAGCTACCCATTTTGGCAGCTCCGTAAAGATAAATTAAATATTAAAATTTTTTATTTTATTATCTAATGCTATTTCAGCATCGCTTTTTCTTATATAACTTGGACCAAACCCAAATGGTGCAGTTCCATTTTTTTCAAATTCTTCTTTTCCTAGCAGTGCTAAATGATAAGCTAAATCATAAGAGGCTTTATCAACAAATATTTGTAAGTTTGTAAGCTTTTCATAAATACCCGCATTTTTTAATTTGTCATAAAATTTAGTAGAATCTGGACCAGTTATTAATATTTTAGTTTCATCTTTTAATAAAGAAATTGTTTCTTCTTCATTTATATCTAAATCTTTTGTAATTCTTTCATCATTTTTAAATAAAGAAACATAGAATCTTTTTTTTCTAGCATCAACAGCTGTTAAAATTGTTCCATCAAAATAAGATACGGTACTAGCTAAGAGTTTATTTGTCTCTACAGCTACTAGATTAATATTGCTAGCAAGGCTTATCCCTTTAAGAGCACTCATGGCAATTCTTAAGCCTGTAAAGGATCCCGGTCCTTTTGTGCATACTAATAAATCTAAGTCACTTAATTTTAAGTTTTGAGATTTTGTAAGTTCAATGATTTTAGGAACTAAAGTTTCACTATGTTGTAGACCACCAGAAACTGTTAAAGATGTTTTGCTTGTGTCTGTTAATAAACAAAGATATAAAGTGTTTGTGCTTGTATCTGCTGATAAAATATTCATAATTTAAACCTTCTTAATTGTTTGTAATGTTAATTACTCTATCGAGATTTTCTAAAATAGTAATATCAATATAAATAGTGTTTTCAGGAAGCATTTCTTCAATTTTTTCAGACCATTCAATTAATGTTATTCCATTACCATAAAGCATTTCTTCACCACCAATCATTTCAAACTCATCACAGCCAGATATTCTATACAAATCCATATGATATAATGGTAGTGTTCCACTATATTCTTGAATAATTGTAAAGGTTGGAGATACGATAGCTTCTTCAATATTTAAATATTGAGCAATTCCTTTTGCAATGACAGTTTTTCCAGCTCCTAGACTTCCTCTAAGAGAGATAACTGTACCACTTTTGCACATTGCACCAATTTTTTTCCCAATTTCGATAGTTTCTTCAGCATTGTGACTAATAAATTGCATAAAAATTTCCTTACATGTCATAATCAGAAAAATCATTATCATTGTGCTCGTGCTCATGATCATGTTCTTCTTCTGTTTCTACATTTTCAACAACTTCTTCTTTTATTGGTTTTGATAAAACATCTCCTGTTTCATCACAGTATTTTTTAATTAAATGAACTACTAGCGGATCATTTTCATCTATATTTCTTGCTTTTTCTAATAGATATCTTGCCTTATCATAATTTTTGTCTTCTAAATTTAATAGTGCATAATTAGTTAATAAAGTAATGCTATCTGGTTCTAAATCAATTGCAGTATCTAAATAAAACAAGGCTAGTTCTCTTTGCCCTTCTTCAAGAGCACAAATAGCTAGTTCGTTATATATTTCACTATTGCATTCTCCAAGTTTTAATGCTTTTAGAAAACATTCTTTTGCTTGTTCAAACTTTTCTTGTCTTCTTAGTGCCCAACCTTTAAAGAAATGTGCATTCCATACATCTGGGTTTTCACTTAGAAATTCATTTAGTAATTCAATAGCCTTATCTTCGTTGTATAAATTAATTTGATCGTAGGCTTCTAATAATTTTGCATCATCAGCTATTTTTTCATTTATATCTTTTAAAATGTTTTTAACCTGCTTGATTCTGTCATCAGAATCTTCAGCAACTTCTAAATACTGTTCTAAAGTATCTCTTGCTGCTTCAATATTGTTTTGATAAACATGAAAATATCCAATTTCACATAGTAAATCTGAATTATTATTGAACATAGATAATCCGGAATTTAAAGTTTCAAATGCTTTTTGTTGAAAATAATCATATTCTGTTAAAGACTCATCTTTCTTTTTTGCTGCTAGAGATGAATAATGTGTTGCTAGATTAATAAAAGAAGCTGGTTGTGGAGCTAAGTTATTAACTGCAATAAATAATTCTTCACTAAATTCATAGTCTTCAGCTTTTTCTTTTGCTATTGCTGCAATATTTAGTTGATTAACTGTATCTTCTTGAGATGCTAATACAAAATCCCTGTAGTAATCAAAGTTAGAATTAGAAGGATCCCAAGCTACAATTTTAATCATTCCTGCGACAATTCTTTCAATTGTAATATCATCTTTATCAACACTTGTTTTGCCTTCTGGTAATTGAATAGGAAGCGGTATTGTTGGGTTTAATTTAAAATCACCAATTTGTTTAACAAAGCTTTTTGGTAAGTTAATAAATACGATGCCATCTAATTTGTTGTTGTTGTCCATATTTTGTCCTCAGGAATATAAAGAAGGTGATGTGGATAGAGCCCGCTCTTGAACCTTTTGGTTCAAGGGGGAAACTAGTTAAGCCATAAATTCTGTTCCCAAAAGACCCGAGGGTAGGGAGCAATGCAAAATAGCTATTCCGAATCCCAATGATATATGTTGAGCCAAGAGACTTGCGCCCTCATCCACATCACTAAATTAACTTAATTAAGGTATATAAATTGTACACCATGATTATAAAAGTATAAAGCCTAAACTAATACTTTTACTATGGGGAGAATAAACAAAAGTAAGATATCTTTCAAGGGGTATACTCAACTTTTCTTGTACTACAAAAATATGTTATAATATAAATTTGTAATATATAAAAAAGGCGAACAATTTGTTCGCCCTTTAATCCATAAATGGATATTTTTTGTAAATTCAAAAGCATAAGTTAATTAAATCAATTGTCTTATAAATCTTCTAAATCGAGTATTTCATTTTCTAAAGCACTTCCTGAAGTAAAATCTTCAGCAGCAGCTAACTCTTCATTTAGATTATCTAGTAATTCAATTTCTTCAAGACCCTTAATGTCATCAAGAGTATCGAGAGATCTAGCAATACTTTGAGCTAATTGCTCTGAGTTATCTTTGTATTCTTCAACATATTGCTCTAATTCATTTACTCTGCTATTTGCAAAAGTATAATCCATTTTGAGTTTGTTGTGAGTTTCAATTAACTCTTCATGTTCTGTTTTTAAAGTTTCAAAATCTGCTTGAATTTTTTCCACTTGAGCTAAAAGCTCAGAGTTTTTTTCTTCAAGTAAAGTTTTATCTCTATTTAAAACATCAATAAAAGCCTTTGTTTTAAGAACTTTTTCTTCCAGTTTTGTCATGTTTGATTTTAGTAATGATGAATCCATCGACACCTCCATTGACTAGTTAGCTAATGTTTCCTTAACTGTATCAACCAAGCTCTTGAAAGATGTTTTATCTTCAATAGCCATGTTTGATAAAGCTTTACGGTTAATTTCTATACCAGCTACATTTAATCCATGAATAAATTGAGAATAAGTGATTCCTTCAGCACGAACTGCAGCATTAATTCTAGCAATCCATAATTTGCGGAAATCTCTTTTTCTTTCTTTACGTCCACGATATGCATATTGACCTGCTTTTGCAACAGCATCTTTTGCAACACGATTGTTTGTGCTTCTACGACCGTAGTAACCCTTAGCTTGTTTAAGGATTTTCTTTCTTCTGTCTTTACGCTTGGTTCCGTCTACTGCTCTTGGCATTTTCCTACTCCTCTCTTAACTGTATGGAAGCAAAACTTTTACTTTTTTTGCTTCTGCGTCGCTTAGAATCCCACTGTGGCGTAAAGATCTTTTACGTTTTGTGGACTTTTTAGTAAGAATATGGCGAAGTCCTTGCTTTTTATAGCGAACTTTACCAGAGCCGGTTACCTTGTACCTCTTGGAGGCAGCTTTTCTTGTTTTCATCTTTGGCATTTTTTTACCTCTTTTGCGCTCACAGGGAACAAGATCCCCCTGCAGCAACTATTATTAAACGTTCTACGAACGTTTGATTTTATTAGTACGTATTGGACTGATGATCATACTCATCATTTTGCCTTCCATCATTGGTCGACGGTCCATATTATATTCAACTTCCATTTGAGTCAACTCATTAAGAATTTTATCTAAAACAACTTTACCCAATTCAGTATGAGCTAATTCACGACCACGGAAACGAATAGAAACTTTTACTTTGTTACCTTCATTCAAGAAATCTGCAATGAACTTACTTTTTGTTTCCAAATCGTGTCGTTCAATCTTAGGTTGCATTCTGATTTCTTTCATTTTGATTACAGTTTGATTTTTTTTAGCTTCACGTAAACGTTTTTCTTGCTCGTAACGATATTTTCCAAAATCAAGTATTTTACAAACAGGGGGATTGGCATTAGGGGATACTTCTACTAAGTCTAAGCCCACTTCTTCGGCAATTATAATTGCATCATATGTTTTCATTACACCTTTTTGTGTACCTTCTGAATCAATTAAAAAAACTTCCTTCGCTCGGATCTGTTTGTTGATCCGTAAATCCTTTATAGCCATCTAACTCCTTGTGTATTACTCTGTAAAACACGTTTAATTTTGAAATTTATATCACTTTCTATGATATCTCTAGATATACTAGCATAGCTAAGAGATTCAGTCAAAGCATGTCAGTAGTTTTATTATAAAAATTATGAAAAAACCATCCCATTTGTGCAATAGGATGGCAAAAAATAAGCATTTTAACTAAGCTTGGTTAGCACTACCTAGAACATTTTTGTTCTTATGCATATACATAACTTTTAAAGCTTCACGAGCTGGTCCTAAATATTTTCTTGGGTCAAATTCACCAGGTTTTTCAGCTAATACCTTACGAATTGTTCCTGTCATAGCTAGACGACCATCACTGTCGATGTTAATTTTACAAACAGCACTTTTTGCAGCTTGTCTTAATTGTTCTTCAGGAATACCAACACTATCTGTTAGTTTACCACCGTTTTCGTTGATCATTTCAACATATTCTTGTGGTACAGAAGAAGATCCATGAAGTACAATTGGGAAACCAGGAAGTTGTTTTTCAATTTCAGCTAGAATGTCGAAACGTAGTGGAG
This sequence comes from Spirochaetia bacterium, assembly GCA_009930325.1. GTDB lineage: Bacteria > Spirochaetota > Spirochaetia > Sphaerochaetales > Sphaerochaetaceae > Pleomorphochaeta. The sequence continues at coordinate 37,802 of RZYO01000013.1, forward strand.
GTGGAATTAAAACACCTTTTTCATTACGTGTGCATTGTTCTGGTTTGAATTTGTTTGCACCGTGGCTAGTTCCGATAGAAATAGCAAGTGAATCAACACCAGTTTTGCTAACGAAATCAATTACTTCTTCTGGTTGAGTGTAAGTTGAATGTTCAGCAACAACATCATCTTCAATACCAGCTAGAACACCTAATTCGCCTTCTACTGTTACATCATACTTGTGTGCATATTCAACAACTTTTTTTGTTAGTGCAACGTTTTCTTCATATGGGAAATGAGAACCATCTATCATAACTGAAGAGAAACCGTTGTCGATACATTCTTTACATGTTTCAAAACTATCACCATGGTCTAAATGTAATACTACTGGAATTTCATAGCCAAGTTCTTTAGCATATTCTGTAGCACCACGAGCCATGTTTCTTAGTAAGTTGATGTTAGCATAATCTCTTGCACCTTTTGATACTTGTAAGATAACTGGTGATTTTGTTTCTACGCAAGCTTTAATAATAGCTTGTAACTGTTCCATGTTATTAAAGTTGTAAGCAGGGATAGCGTATCCACCTTTTACAGCTTTTGCAAACATTTCTTTTGTGTTTACTAGACCTAAGTCCTTGTAAGAAGTCATAATGTTTACTCCTTGATAATTTGGTTTTGTTTTCAATGCAATGTTATATTTTTGTAGCGTTTCGGTCAACAACATAGAGATACTATTGACCAATGAATTTACTCTTGTTACTGTTTTTTTATGAAATTAAGAATAAAAAAGTTAATTATTGTGCTTTTTGTAACATTAAGTTCAATATTTATATTAATTGAGAGTATATATTTAACCAGAGAGCCAATCTATTTGGTAACAGATTCAATATATTATTCAACAACAATAAAATATCAAAAAACATATTTAAAATTTAAAGCATTATCAAATGGTAAAAGAATTAAATATATTGTTGATGAAAAAAGTGATGGTAGTTGGCTATCTTATGATTATAAAAAAGGCTCAAAAATTATTTTATCCCCATATTTATCTTTACTCTATAGTGTTAATGATTCTATAAAATTTAGTAATGATATAATAAGTATTGATAAATCTTGTGAAAATGAATTATTAAACGCTCAAGGAGATTATTTAAGTGGTTTTGAAAAATTAGCTACTATTTTAAAAGAAAAAAAAGCTAATGTCTTTTTAATAAGTTCAAAAGCTTGGCCACTAAGTGATATAAAAGCAAAAGCCTTTAAAAATGTTTTTACACAAGAAGGGTTAACTGAAATCAAATTAGAGGGAAGTGAACTTGAACAAAAAGCATATGATTTAGTAGATATGATGAATAAAGAAAAGAATGTCGACATTGTTTCTACAGGTTCTCTAATGATTTCATATTTTGATAAAATAGATAATAATTTTAAATATTCACTTGAAGCATATCAAGTGCCTAGTGTTGACAAAAATTCTATTCATTATGTTTTATATGAAGATTTATCTCCCTTGTTAAATAATGATAATTATAATAAGGAAAATCTTGTTTTAAAAATTAAAATCAAGAACAATCAAGAAGGGTTAATAAATTTCTTTTTACATTTAGGCAGAGATCTTCAATCGCTATTTTTTTGATAGAAGCAATTTCTTGATATATTAATGGGATTAATAAAGGTGTATTAGTTTTCCCTCTAAAAGGAGTTGGAGAAAGATAAGGAGAGTCTGTTTCAATTAATAATTTATTGATTGGTACATATTTTAATACTTCTCTTAATTCCTCATTGTTTTTATAAGTTATTGGTCCAGCAAAAGAAATATAAAAATCTTTGTCTAAAGCTATCTTAGCAAATTCTAGATTTGAAGAAAAGCAGTGAATAATTCCATTTTTCTTAAAGCTTATTTTTTTAATTATATTGATTATTTGCTCATCTGCTTCTCTATTGTGGATAATTATTGGTAAATTATACTTATTGGCTAAATGTATTTGTTTTATAAAAAGGTCTTCTTGTAATTCTTTTGTACCATATTTCCAATAATTATCTAATCCGATTTCTCCAATAGCTTTTATAGGATAATTTTTGATATTTGCTTCTAATGTATCAATTAAAGCATCATGTTTCTCAGCACTGTCTTTTACTCCCCAAGGGCCAATAGCTGTGCTTAAATAAATATTTTTGTAATCTTGTAATAAATTATATCTACTTTCAATATCGCTTTCATTTATTCCAATATCAAGAGCAATGAAACTCATCTTTTCCATTTGATCTAATAAATTTTTAATATCGATTTCTTTTTTTTCTATTTCTAAGGAATGAAAATGTGTATCTGTATATATTAAGTTTTCTTTTGTTGCTTCTTTCAATATTTGAAGTTTTTTTTCTTTTGTTATTTTAGCCATGATTTGATTATATTTATTATCCTGAATCCGTATAAATCTTAATAAGTGATAAATCTAGCTAATTTTTGGCTATTTTTTAAGTGAATTATTTTGTTGTACGGATTTTATCTTGTCTAT
>RZYO01000099.1 GCA_009930325.1 Spirochaetia bacterium
ATAGAGAAGTAGTCGCTTGGAGAATTAGTGATAGTCCTAATAGTGACTTATGTGTGAACACATTATTAGATCTTTCAAGTAAATATGATTTGAATGATTACATAATTCATAGTGATGCAGGTACAAGCTATGTAAATAATAGCTATATGGATTTAATGGCGAATCTTAATGCTAGAATGAGTGTTTCTGTGGGAAATTGTTATGACAATGCAGCAGAAGAATCTCTTAATTCAATAATAAAAACAGAAGCTTTTTATACAGAATTTGGGAAGAAAAACTTTAAAAATCGACAAGTTCGAGCTGAATTAGTTCTAGCAAAAACACGATGGTTTATTCCCTGGTATAATTCAGTTAGAAAGAAAAAAGGATTTAATTGGCAAACTCCAATAGAAAGATTAGAGAAAAATCCTAAAGGAACTTTACCAATTATATATAACCCAGAATTGACACTATAAGAAATAGTGCTAAAATACTAAAAACAGTACTTTACTATTTAGAAAGCAGTGGCTCCTAAAGTGTCAACTAAATTGGGTGCAGACCAATTCGTTATTAATTTAACAAAATAAAGAGTGAGGATAGTAGGATTTTTATATCTATTTTTTTATTATTTTTCATTATAATAGAACCAGTAAATATTTTATTTTTAATAGAATAAACTATTTTAATTAAAATAGAACTTTTACTTTTTAACCTCATAAACAATTTTTTGCATTTAATCTTTTTTCAAGGTTTTTTAAAATATTAATAGTAACCACAGACATCATTATAGTTTTCACTTGTTTCTATCTATTTATATCATATACATCGCTTTTAGTGAGTTTTTATCACCTAGGAATATAACACAAAAAACAAAAAAAGTCCCTTTACCGAATAGAAAAATTATGTTAGTAAAGGGATTTTATTAAATAAATATTCAGAATTTAATCTACAAATAATTTAGAAGAGCCTAAATTATTTAATAATTTAGTTCTATCTTAACGTTTTTCTAGGTATATAAAAACCATTTGCTTTTCTATCAAGTAATTTTTGATATTCAGCCAAAAATTGCTTTGCAACATTTTTTCCATCAAACCTATCAATATTTTTCTTAGCTTCAATTCTTTTTTGTTTAACCAAATCAATATTCTCATAAGCAAGAGTAAATTTATTAGCCAAATCTTCTATATCACCACCTTTAAAATGGAAAGCACACTTTTCATCAGCTAAATCTGTCATATTAGGGACATTTGGGCAAATAATTGATACCCCGGAACAAATTGATTCAATGATTGTCATAGACTGATTTTCAGATAAAGACGCAGTAACGAAGCTATTTATTTCATTTAATAAGTTTGAATATAAAATATCTTCATTCAATACATATCCTGCTAATAATACATTCTTTTCTAGATTATTTGATTGAATTTGTTGTTCTAAATCTTTTTGAGCTGGCCCTTTACCAATTATAATTAGCTTAGCATCTTTATATTTTTTTTGAAAAAGCATAAAGCCATCTAATAAAACATCAATGCTTTTTTCATATCCTAAACGACCAATATATAAGAAAGTTTTATCCCCTAATCCAAAATCAACTATCCTTTTAGGAATATCTCTTGTTTTCGGTTTAGAAAAAGCTGAAACATCAATACCATTTGAAATATAATTAATTGGTAAAGTAGAAGGACAGTGTAATTTTAGTTCATTACAAGTATCTTTAGATGGTGCTGTTACTGCCCAACATAATTTAAATAAAGGATTAAATATTACTTTCCATATCGCAGAAGTAGCTGACTGTGACAACTTTTTACTCTTTAATGCATAATTAATATAATCTGGATTATTAATTAAAGTATGATGCGTATAAAGAAAAGGAGTTTTATTCTTTCTCGCAGATCTTCCTAAAGCAACACAAACTAGCCATGGACTTGTAACATGAACAATATCAATGTTTTGTTCAACAAATGCTTTATTTAAATACCAACTAAAATAAGGCAATATTTTTAAACCCTTATAAATATAACTATCTATAGCTTTAACACGTATCAATTTTATTCCATTTTCAATAACTTCTTCTTTATATTCTTTTTCGTTTGGAATAAAAAAAACTACTTCATTTCCCATATCAATTAAATTCCGAGCTAAGTTTATTGATGAAGTAATTACTCCGTTATTTTCTGGGTAAAAAATATCAAACCCGAATGCAATTTTCATTATTAAAATCCTTTTATCTTTAATTATTTTATCAAAAATAAATCATAAATTATAATTTTATATTTAATATATTATTATTTTTATAGATATAAAATCAAGTAAGAAAATGCAAAACTAATATTTTAGATTATAAATAACACCCATATTTTTTAAAATGAGTAAGCTTATATAATGTTATTAGTAAAAATTATTTCTTTAGCGAACAAATAATATCTAAATAAATGATAAATCAAAAGTTAAACCAAATTAAATTTATTAAAAAAAGACTAACTAGTACAATTTAATACAAAAAGTTTTATTTATCTATTATTTTTTTTATGCTAGTAAACAATCAATAAGTCTAAAGCAAATATTATATTAAAATGATTATTCATAGTTTGTATAAATATTCATAATTACTTGTAATAAAATAAAAATTTTATTATAATTCTTTCAATATTAACTAAGGATGAGAGAATATATGAAAAAACTATTAACAGTATTAATGATTGCATTAATTTCTATTTCAACAGTTGCAGCTAGTGGTTCAAAAGAAGATCAAAAAGATGTTTCTTTAGAAAAAGTAATGGACAAAGGTGTTTTTGTTTTAGGTCTTGATGATGCTTTCCCACCAATGGGATTCAGAGATGAAAATAATGAAATTGTTGGATACGATATCGATTTAGCAAAAGAAGTTACTTCTAGAATGGGTGTAAAATTAGTAACTCAACCAATTGATTGGAGTAGCAAAGAACAAGAACTTGCTACAGGAAATATTGATTGTATTTGGAATGGTTTAACTATTACTGATGAAAGAAAAGAAGTAATTTTATTTACAGAACCATATTTAAAGAATCAACAAATCTTAATTGTAAAAGCTGATGCTAAATTTAACACTCTTTCTGATTTAGCTGGAAAAGTTGTTGGACTACAAGGTGGAAGTACTGCAAGTGATGCAATGGATTCTTCTCCAGAATTTAAAGCTAGTTTAAAAGAAATTATTGAATTTAGTGATAATTTAACAGCTCTAATGGATTTAGAAGCAGGTGGAGTTGATGCTGTATTATTAGACCTATTTGTTGCAAATGACAATATTAAAAGATCAGGAAAAAACTTTAGAATACTTGATCAAAGTCTTACCGAAGAAGAATATGGTGTAGGTTTTAGAAAAAATGATGTTGCTTTAAGAGATAAAGTACAAGCTACTTTACAAGATATGGCTTCAGATGGCACAATTGCAAATATTTCAAATAAATGGTTTGGTGCCGATATTAGTGTAGTAAAAGAAAACTAAATTAAACAACCTTTATAAATTAAGGGCGTTATTTACGTCCTTAATTTTTTTAAAGCAGGAGAAAATAAATGATGCAATTGTTAATTCCAATGCTCGAAGGAACATTAGTAAGTATAAAGATTTTTTTCTTTACTCTACTTTTTGCACTCCCTCTTGGCTTATTAGTAGCTCAAGCAAAGAAAAGCCGTTTTTGGATTGTGCGTAAATTAATTAATATTTATATTATGATAATGAGAGGGACTCCCCTAATTTTACAATTAATTTTTGTTTATTTTGCTCCTTATTATATTTTCAAAACTTCATTTGATAGATTGAATGCTGCAATAGTTGCATATGTAATTAACTATGCTGCTTACTTTGCAGAAATATATAGAGGTGGTATTCAATCAATAGATAAAGGACAATATGAAGCTGGAAAAGTTTTAGGGTTTACTAAAACACATACATTCTTCCATATTATTTTTCCTCAAGTAATTAAAGAAATTATACCAGCTATGGGTAATGAGGTTATTACTCTTGTAAAAGATACTGCTCTTGCACAAACAATTGGGGTCGCGGAAGTATTTAGAGTTGCTAAAACTGCATCAGCAAGGGAATTTAGTACAACTCCACTTTTTATTGCAGGGATCTTCTATTTTATAATGAATGGCGTAGTATCAAAAATCTTTGATAGAATAGAAAAGAAACTAAGCTATTATGATTAAAGAGGAAATTATGGAAAATAAATATATAATAGAAGTAAACAATTTAGAAAAAAGTTATGGTGAACACCAAGTTTTGAAAGATATTTCTTTTAATGTAAAAGAAGGTGAAGTTTTATCAATTATTGGACCTTCTGGAAGTGGAAAAAGCACTCTTTTAAGAGCAATAAATCAACTTGAATCCATTGAAGGTGGAGAAGTAATTATCTGTGGTGATACTCTCTGCAATAATGAGAAAATAACTTTAACTAATGAAGAAAAAAGAAAAATTCAACTTCACAATGGATTGGTATTCCAAGATTTTAATCTTTTTCCACATATGAGTATACTACAAAATATTACTGAAGCTTTGATTTATGTGCTAAAAAAAGATAAAAAAGAAGCAACAGAAATAGCTTTAGAATTACTTGATAAAATGGGATTAAAAGATAGAGCAAAAGCTTATCCCTCCCAATTATCTGGTGGACAAAAGCAAAGAGTATCTATTGCAAGAGCTTTAGCATTAAAGCCTAATGTTTTATGGTTTGATGAACCGACTTCGGCATTAGACCCTGAATTAACTGGTGAAATTTTAAAAGTTATAAAAGATTTAGCAAAAGAAAAAATGACAATGGTTGTAGTTACTCATGAGATGGCTTTTGCTAAAGAAATAAGTGATAGAGTAATATTTATGGATGAAGGAATAATTGCTGAAAGAGGAACTCCTACTGAAGTCTTTGAAAACCCTAAAAATCCAAGAACTAAACAATTCTTACAAAGATTTTAAAATTGCTTTATTATACTACCAGAGTGTGAATTAATTATTTTTTTATCTTTATAAACAAGATTGCCGTTAACAAAAACATAATCAATTCCATCAGGTTCAATTTTAATATTTTCTAATGAAGATAAGTCTTTTATTTTATCAATATCAAAAACTACTATATCTGCATAATAGCCTTCTTTAAGAAGGCCTCTTTTTTCTATTTTAAATCTTTGAGCACTTTTATATGTCATATTATGAATTAAATTTTCTAATTTAATAGCTTTTCTTTGTTTATAAAATACATCAATTAGATGAACTGCAGCTTGATAGGATCTAGGATGAGAAGGAATAGTTGATTTTTCATCACCACTATAAATTGCATCTGTTCCAAAACACATTAATGGATGATTTAATATTTTCTCAATGTTTTCTAGACTCTGAGTAACATCGATCATTAAAGCAACACCTTCTTCTTTTAATAAAATATCAAATAGAGTATCAAAACAAGAATCTTCATCACCTCTATTCTTTAATAACATAGAAAGTTCTTTAATATTTTTATTCTCTAATTCTCTCTGTGTTTCTAAGTACATTGTTCTAATATTTTCAAACCCACACATCTTAACAATTGAATCCCAGCCTTGAGCAGTTTTCATTAATAATTTTATTTTATCTCTTTCATTTTTATCATTCAATGCAACTTTTAATTCAGAATAAGATAATTTTAAGTAAGAAGGTGGTAATAAACTATATAAAGAAGTTGAACCATATTCATAAGGATATTGATCAAAGCCAATATTAAGGCCCTCATCCTTAGCTTTTTCTATTATGTTTAACATTTGATCAACATACTTTTGATTTTCAACTCCTATTGCTTTTAAATGGCTTATTTCAAGCTTAACCCCTACTTCTTTTGCTAAATCAATCACCTCATTTAAAGAATTAATTACATCGTCCCCTTCACATCTGTGATGAGTGCAAAAAATCTTATTATGTTTTTTTACAACTTTTAATAATTCAATTAACTCTTTTTTCTCTGCATATAGACATGGCGCGTAATATAAACCTGTTGAAAGCCCTATGCAACCTTGAGATAAACTTTTATCTAATAGATTACACATGAGTTTTATCTCTTCATCTGTGGCGGCCCTATTTGCATTTGGTAATATTATATTTGCTCTTAAAGCGGTATGACTCTGTAAAAATAATACATTTGTATTTGGTAAATTATTTTTTGCTATTTTAGAAAATGATTCAAAATCATAAAAATTATAATCATAAGAACCTAAAACATCTTTTGTTAAATCATGCATTGATTTAATAATTTCTTTGTTTCTTAAATCAATTGGGAAAGGCCCTATTCCACAGTTTCCAGCAATTTCTGTAGTAATTCCTTGTTGAATTTTAGCTTTCATATCTGAACTTCTGAGAATTTGCAAATCACTGTGACCATGTACATCAATAAAGCCTGGAGTTACAATTTTATTTGAACAATCAATTATAGTGAAAGAAGCTTGTTCTATTTTATCAATATTATCTTTATAAATTTTTTTAATTTTATTATTTTCAATTAATATAGATGCTAAATAGCTATTATTATTACTACCATCAATTATTGTAGCATTTTTTAAAATATAAGAAGTGTTATTCATGTTTATACCCTAAAATTGGTTTATCACAATATGTCTTTATGAGCAATATATTATAACAAGTTAATTAAATAAAATTAAGATAATGTTATAAGTTTATCTAACTCATTAATTAAGGCAGAATTGAGCATCATAATTAAATTAGTATAATTACCCTTACTTAAAGTAAGCGATAAATTTGCTTTTAATTCATCAATTAAATCATAGGGTATAATTGCTAAAGGATATTTTGCCTCAAGTAAAATTGCTGCAAAAATTAAAGAAGAAAATAAGAAATTATGTTTTTCAAAAGGTTGAATTCTTAAGAGTTGTGCAAACATAAAACTAGCTCTAACTAAAGGATTTAAATTCTTCCAATCCATTTCATATTGGTAAATTAAAGTTTCTATTTGCATGGAAACCTCATAACTCTTTTTTTCATAAGAAGAAGGATTAATTACTAACTGATCTCGATACTTAGAAATATGATAATCATCAAAACCTCTATATAAAGACTCATTAATTTTTCTTAATTTTTTTTCAGTTAGAAATGGATATGTAATAGTATCATTTGCTAAAATTGGACCATAGCCTGTTTGTTTAAAAAAATCAACAATAATTGATTTAGAATTTACTATTAACATTTGATCTTTAATTGGGAGATTAATTGGATCGTTATTTAAGATTTTAATTATTTGACTATTATCATAATATTCTTCACTTAAAGCCATCAAAAGGAATCTAGTAATACTATCATCAAAATATTTTTTATATTTATTAGGTTTATCAACAATTTTATTAAACAAATTATTTTTATCTACTAAGGGAGTAAAATTGATTCCACTAACTTTTAAATCAATATTTTTTACATGTCTAATTGTTCTACCGTCAGAAGGTTTAGGTGCATCAGATGGAATATTCCAAGCCCAGCTGGATTTAGTAACTCCATCAATTCTATTTTCACTACAAAGAATTCTTACTCTTCTTTCTGAAATACCCCATTTGTCGCTAGCTTCTTTAACACTGATATAATTCATACTATCCCCTTTTAGTATATACTACCCAATTAGGAATTATAATGTATAATATTTGAGAACACAAGAGTTTCAAATAATTATTTTTATAAGAAAGCTTTCGTTCATATTAAATATAATATATCAATAATTTTAAAATTTTACTATTTCATTTGACCTTTATTTTTATTTTGTTAATAATAAAAAAGGATGTTTTAAACATCTTACCTTATATTTAGGAGCATTTACTAAAAATGAGTAAATACGATGTAATTATTGTTGGTTCTGGCCCCGCCGGTATGGGTTGTGCTTTTTCTCTTTTAGAACAAAAACCTTCTCTTAAAATCCTTATTTTAGATTCTCACAAATATTCAACAGGTGGAATGAGAAATGATTGTAAAATGAATTTCACATATCCTATTGGATTCCCACAAGAATATTGGGAAAAAGATACGGCAAATGAATACTTATCAAAAGTAATTGATTTTTTTAATCCTGAAATATTAAATAAAACAAATATTGAAAACTATCAAAAAAGAGCTGAGAGACTAGGTTGCTCACTTCTTGAAATAAAGCAAACACATTTAGGAACAGATGGTGGATTAAGATTAATTAAACAACTTTTAGAAAAATTGAATGAATTCGGTGTTACTCTATCACTTGGAGAGACCATGTTATCAATTGATAATGTGAAGAAAACAATCTTAACTGATAAAAGAGAAATTTCTTATTCTAAAATCTTAATTGCCCCAGGAAGACAAGGTTTTCATTTTTTACAAGAAATTATGAAATCTTTGAACATTAGTTATGTTGATAATATTGTTGATATTGGTATTAGAGTTGAAACACAAATAGACCATTATCCAATTGTTAAAGATTATTATGATCCTAAATTTTATTTCCCTGAAAAAGTTAGAACATTTTGTACAAATAGTGGAAAAGCACATGTTGTTAGAGAAACTTATACAACAAGCAGAGGCGATAAATGGTATAGTGTAAATGGTCACGCTTATTCAGCAACTGATAATAATCAAAATGGATTAGTTAACTTTGCTATTTTAAAAACTGTAAAACTAACAGCACCTTTAGCTAGTGGTCAACAATATGCAGAAAATTTAGGCTTGCAAGCAGCTCTGTTAGGTGGAGATAGACCATTAATGCAAAGAGTTGGAGATTTTAGATTAGGTTCAAGAAGTAAAGAAAATACTTTCAATAGTGACCCCTTTAATTTTAAACCATCTCTAACAAACTGCTGTCCAAGTGATATAACTCTTGCTATGCCATCAAAAATACTAAGAGCTATTTGGAAAGCTATGAAAAACCTCGATACAATAGTCCCCGGTATCCTTCATCCATCAACTATTATGTATTATCCTGAAATAAAATTGTACGCAAATAAACCTACTTATCAAGATGATTATTTTAAAGTTTGTGATGATGTTTATTTTGCTGGGGATGGAGCTGGTACTTCAAGAGGAATTACTGGAGCTTGGGCAAGTGGAATGAGAGTTGCAATTGGAATGCTGCAATAATAATATTTATTATTACATTTTTTATAAAAATAGCCTCTAAATTAGTTAATCTTAGATTATTAATTTAGAGGTTTATTATTTTAAGAGAAGCCATAAAAAATATGACATATAAATAATCAAGTAATATAAAAATTTTTATCTGTCTCTCTTACTTAATCCAAATAAAGACGCTAATGTTAACATAAAAAGTAAGGAATGAGGACTTTCATTAAACAAAGGTAATTGCTCAAATATACCAGCTATTAGAAATATAAATAATTGACTTAAGAAAAGAAGAATAAAGCGTTTCCTTCTATATGAAGATGCTAAATACCCCTTAATAAAAACGGTTATTGAATAAACAAGGAAAGAAACAAAACCTAATAAAGCAAAGATGCCATAGTTTGCAAGTAAAGTAATATACATATTATGATATCTACCACTATTATTAACATAAGAAGAAGCTCTTTTAGGTAAATACTGTAGCATTTGTTGATGCATAAATTCATCATTTACTCCAAAAACAAAATGTTTTTTATCAATAGAAAAAACTACTTTCCAGTTATCAACTCTTCCACTTCCACTCTTTAACCATTTAACTCTTATAACATTATCAATAAAAAAATCTTTTAAATTATGAGAAAAAGTAAAATTTGTAAACCATATAAAACAAAAGAAAAGTATTAAAATAGAAAAAAATGAAATAAAGAATATTTTATAGAATTTATAAAATTCAAAATTATTTTCTCTCATTAGATTTAATAGGATTATACTAAAAGGGATCAAAGAAATAAATAATGTTACTAAAGAACCCCTTGAACCTGTAATAAACAAATTAAATAAATTAACAAATAACATTACAAATAAAAAATATTTTAATTTAGTTGTTTTATAATAAATTATTAAGAAGATATATAAATAAAAAGAAAATACCAATAAATAAGTAAAAGTATTAGGGTTATACAACATACCCCAAACTCTTTGTCCTGGAGGCGCAACTTTTATAAAATAAGAATATAATACTTGGTTATTTACAAGTGTTAATAAATTTGTATGAGTTATAATAAATATTATAAAAGTTAGAACTGAAAAAATTGAAATAAAGACAACCATAAACAATATCAATTTTACAATAGATTCAATCCATAAAAATCTATCACCATATATCATCAACACTAAAAAAAATAAAACAGAATGAATTATGAAAAAAGCATTATTAAATGTAGAAAAAGTAGTTTTATGAAATATAGTTAATAAACATAAATATAAAGTGAATCCTAAAATATATTTTACAAAATTTAAGGCAATAACACTTTTAGATTTATTTAGATTATAATCTTGATATAATAAAGAAGCTCCAAATACAATTAATAATATTTGCGTAACTGGAATTAAATAAGTTACAACCAATTGAACTGAATTTGGTAAATCAGATGAAATATATTTAATCGAATAAAAAACTGTTAAAATAACATATATATATAAAAAATTAATTTTTTTTTGTGTTAATGTCTTGATATTAATAGTATAACTCCTAAAAATAAATATTTATAAATATCACGCAATAATTCATAATTGTTAAACGTTATATAAAATATACAACAGTTTTATTATAAATAAATTACAAAATATTTAAAGGTAATTATGCGATAATTCTAAAACTTTCAAGAAATAAAAAGGATTATAATTATTATAGTAATTACAATCGATTGAGTATAAATTATTTTTAAAATAAATTTAAATGCAGATTTTAGCTCATTATTTACACAAGCTGATAACATTGGCTATTATCCTTCGTTAAATACAGACAAAGAAAAAGTAAAGCAATTTAAAAAGATTTATTAAATTTAAAAATCAATGAATAACTAACAACTAAAATTCAATTAAATGTAGATTGAGATTATTTTTTTTAATACTTCGAACTATTAATGAGTATTGATTCAATAGATTATATGCTTGCAACTATTTTTATTTTAGTATCATTTATTATGTTTGCTGATAAATTTAAATGTTATCTAAAAAGAAATATTAAAACCTGTAGTTAATTGTAAATCGTAAGCAGAATTACCATTGTAATCTTGATTAATAATATTAATACTATCCAACTGTAAAAATAGGAGTTACGCACCAAATAAATAAAAATGAATACTAATTAGTTTTACAGCAGGCATTAAAGCAAGTATAAAAAGTTAAAAAAATCCTCATTTTGA
>RZYO01000260.1 GCA_009930325.1 Spirochaetia bacterium
TTTTGCTGTTTTTGGGATAAAATTTATATAAATATAATATAAAGTAATTATAAATTAAATTTATGTCTGACATAAATCAAATAACAAAGAGAATATTAGATTTTATAAATGATAGAGACTGGAATCAGTTTCATAATCCAAAAGATTTAGCTCTTTCTTTGGTGCTTGAATCTGCTGAAGTAATGGAGCATTTCCAATGGAAAAATGATAAAGAAATGCAAGAACATATTGTTTCTAATAAAGGGGAAGTAGCAGAAGAATTGGCAGATGTTTTATATTGGGTTCTTTTGATGAGTCACGATTTAAACATTGATATAAAACAAGCTTTTGAAGATAAGATGACAAAGAATGAAGCAAAATACCCCATTGATAAAGCAAAGGGAAGGCATGATAAATATAATAAATTATAGATGAATGCTGGTTTATAACTCTACAAAGGAAAGATTTTTAGATGATGTTTTAACGAATGATATAGAAAACATTATTCTTAGTTTTTTTGAAAAAAAACTTAACAGAACTGTTTCAAGTAGCGAGATCCAGTCATGGAAAAACTCAATGAGTTATATGGATAGAGTTTTATCTGATGATGAAATTCCAAAAGATAGTGGAGTTGCAATAGAATTTCAAATACCACAAACATCAAAGCGTGTTGACTTTATATTAACCGGGAAAGATGAAAGTAATAATGATCAGGTTATTATAGTAGAACTTAAACAGTGGTCAGATGTTGAAATAACAGAAAAAGATGGCGTTGTAAAAACGAGATTTAGAAGTGGTTTAGTCGAGACAAGTCACCCTTCTTATCAAGCATGGTCTTACGCCTCTTTATTGCACAGCTTTAACGAAACTGTTTATACCGATAAAATTAACTTAGTGCCATGTGCTTATCTGCATAACTATGATGACAGTAAAAATATTATAAATAATAATTTTTATAGTCACTATACAGAAAAAGCTCCAGCATTTTTTAAAAGCGATGCTTTAAAGCTAAGATCTTTTATTAAAAAATTTGTAAAATATGGAGATACTTCTAAGATAATGTATAGAATAGATTCTGGAAGAATTAGACCTTCAAAAAGTTTAGCTGATTCAATGGCCTCAATGCTAAAAGGGAATCAAGAGTTTATAATGATAGATGATCAAAAGATTGTTTTTGAGACCGCTGTAACTTTAGCAAAAAAATCAAGTTCAAATAATAAAAATGTTTTAATTGTTGATGGTGGTCCTGGAACTGGAAAATCAGTTGTAGCTGTTAATTTATTAGTTGAACTTACGAAAATGGGACTTAATTCTCAGTATGTAACTAAAAACGCTGCTCCAAGAAATGTTTATGAGAGTAAGTTGGCTGGCACTCTTAAAAAAACAGAGATATCAAATTTATTTTCTGGATCCGGCTCTTTTATAGGTGTTGAGAAGGGTATATTTGATGCAATTATCGTTGACGAAGCTCATCGATTAAATGAGAAGTCAGGCATGTTTAGTAATTTAGGCGAAAATCAAATAAAAGAGATTATTGAATCATCAAAGTTTTCAGTTTTTTTTATAGACGAAGATCAAAAGGTTACATGGAAGGATATTGGAACAAAAGGAGAGATATTAAAATGGTCTAATAAAAATTCTGCAAACATTACTAATCTATCTCTGTCTTCTCAGTTTAGATGCAATGGTTCAGATGGATATTTAGCTTGGCTTGATAATGTTTTACAAATTAAAGAAACAACTAATGTTGTTTTTGATTCGGACGATTATGATTTGAAGTTCTTTGACTCTCCAAATGATTTAAAAAATGAAATATTTGAAAAAAATAAAATAAATAATAAAGCGAGATTGGTTGCGGGTTATTGCTGGGATTGGGTTAGTAAGAAGAACAAGACGTTAAGTGATATAATAATTCCTGAGTATGATTTTGCAATGCGTTGGAATTTGGCGAGTGATGGTAATTTGTGGATTATATCTTCAGAATCTGTAAATGAGATTGGGTGTATACATACTTGTCAGGGTTTAGAGCTTGATTATGTTGGTGTTATTATTGGAGATGATTTGATTGTTAGAGATGGAAAAATTATAACAAATCCAGATAAAAGAGCAAAAACAGACGCTTCACTTAAAGGTTATAAAAAACTTTATAAAGAAGATCCTGAAAGGGCAATAAATAAAGCAGATTTAATTATTAAAAATACCTATAGAACTTTAATGACAAGAGGAATGAAGGGTTGTTATGTTTATTGTACTGATAAAGAGACTCAAGAATATTTTTTAAATTTACTTAAATAGTAATTTTATTTGTTATTTTTGGTAATATAATTTTTCTTTGATTATCAACAAAGCAATTTCTCAACTCGTCCACTATACAGTGC
>RZYO01000261.1 GCA_009930325.1 Spirochaetia bacterium
ACTATTATCATCTAACTTCTTAAGTCCTTCAATACAATCCATATTGTATATTTTATTTATTTCTAACATATTAATCAGTTTATCTCATTTTCGGTTTAAATACCATTTTACCGACTTATAATTTTGCATTCTTTATCAGTAGGATTTACACTTAAATAAAAACCAAAATTATTACCTATTTCATAAATTACAACATGATTTTTATACTTAGTTGCGTGTTTGATAAAAAAATATAAAACAGGAGTATTTTGTTTAATAAAATGATATTTATCTTTTATAATTTTAAACTTATTTATAACTTTATTATTTCTAATTTTACTACTAGTTACATATCCAATTATTTCACCAAATGGATTTAAATATAAAGGTTTACTATCACTATTATAACAAATAAATTCCAAACACTTTTTACTAAATCTTTCTTTTAAAATATCAATATCATTAGATGCTACAATTGCACTAAATTGTTTATATTTCATATTCATTCCTCCAAATAATAAATCACAGTTATGTGATTTAAATATACTCTTTTGATTTGTTTATTTAAATATAATCTCTTAAGGTGTCGTCTTATGCAATTGATAGTGTAGCCTTTTATTTTCTTGAAAATGTCTATCTGTCGCATAGGTTTTTTAGATATTAAATCTAAAATTGTTTGGTCTAATTGATCGTAAGGAGTCATTTAACCACCCTACTATAAATTGAATACTTCTCATCAGCTTCTAATATTTCTTCAGCATAAATCTTAGCCTTGTATTCTGCATTAAATACAAGAACTTTTGTTTCAGTTTCTAATATCCAAACATTCATTTTTTATCACCTAAAACTAATTTATGTTTATATATATTTCCTTTAATTTCATAAAAAGAATTATCTACTAAATCTGCTTTTGATTTTTTAGTAATAAAATCTAATAAATAAAATCTAGACATATAACTATCCCATTTTACTTCATATAACATTTCTTTAAATCCACCAAGTTGTAAAATATCCCCTTCATATATTAAATTACTATTTTTATCTTTAATACCTGTGCAGAAAATTGGTTTTAAATTAGTATCTATTTCTCCTGATAAAGATATTATAAAACCATCTTGAGTCAAACAAAAATTATCTTTAGAAAATTTATCTATAAATTTATTTGAAACAGTATCTAAAATTTTATATTTAAATCTATCAATCATAATAATCTATCCTCTTTCTCTCTTTTATCTATATAATGTTGTAATAATTGTTCAGCTCGTTGTTGGATATATCTATATATTTGATATTTCTTATTATCATATAATTTAGCTTTATCTTCAAACAAATCTAAACCTAATTCTTCTTTTAAGTCCTCAATCTTTGAATCATAAGTGTCTTTTATATCCTTTATGTGTTCCTCTCTTAACTTAAATATCTTCCCACTATCTGACATACTCAATCACCTCTCCTTTTTTGTATTGTATGTGTTTAATTAGTTGGTCTAATTCAAATTGTGTTAAGTTTCTAACATCTATCTTAATGAATTTAGTGTGTAGTTGTTTTTTAGTTAATCTTTTCTTGATTAAGCTAGGCTTATCTATATATTCTTGAAATATATTATTCATTATCTTCACATTTACAATATATATTTCTAAAATTAAAGCTACCAGGCACAGTTTCTATTAATTTCCAAGTCTCCATTTCCTTAATATATCTACTTGCAGTTTCAGGAGTAACTTTGAAAATTGTTATAATGTCTTGTCTTAATTGATTTATTGTAAATTCATATTTACCTACTTTAGCATAAGCATATAATAATTTCTTGAGTTTCTCACTTCTGTGCATTATTCCACCTTTTCTTTTACTAATTTACTTATTATATTTTTATCTAATATAGTATGTTCTGTATATTTTCTAAAATATAAATTAATTATCTTATCTATTGTAACATTAGGATCTGATTTTTTTGAATTATAAATTTCTATTAATTCATTAGCAATAGATATTCTTTTGTTTTGTTTAGCTAAATTAGACTTAACTTTTATAATTTTAGAATCTAAATTATCTAACTTATTATTTAATTCAGATTTTTGTAATTCTAACTTACTTACAGCATTTGGATCTATTCCTGATTCAATAATTAACTGTTCTACAAACTCACTAAAATTAGAAGTTGTTAGACTAGCTAAGTCATGTAATTCAGAATCCATATATATTGAAACCATTTTCTTATTCTTCTTCATAATATCACATTTTTTTAATTTTATAGTTATATTATACAACAAAATGTTTATAAAGGTTGTTATTTAATTTAAATTAAATATAAATTAACTTATAATATATAAGTAAATATTATTTAAATTAATATAAATAATACTTAATTGTATATAAT
>RZYO01000262.1 GCA_009930325.1 Spirochaetia bacterium
ATTAGCAGGTTTTAAAAAGATTAAAGCCATTGTTGCTGATATTGAATCCAAAAATTTACGTGAATTAGCACTCATTGAAAATATTCAACGAGAAGACCTAAATCCTATTGAACTAGCGATTGCTTATAAAGAGTTAATTGAAGAGTATCAAATTACACAAGATGGACTTTCTGAAATTATTCATAAAAGTCGGACTCAAATTACGAATACCATTCGATTGCTCACCTTAAGTGAGCAAACTAAAAAATACCTTGCTGAAGGTACTCTTTCTCAAGGCCATGCTAAAGTATTAGTAGGGCTTGAAGCTAAAGATGAAGCGATGGTTGTTAATACTATCTTGGGTCAAAAGCTGAGTGTTCGTGAAACAGAAGCATTGGTTAAAAAACTTAAAAGTAATGATGATGCTATTGGTAAAAAAGAAAAGACCATCTTAGGAATTCCAGAAGAGTTACAGGCTGTATCAATACGCTTGAAAGAACTTGGTTTTGAAGCGAAACCAAAATCAAACAGTATTACCATACAC
Organism: Spirochaetia bacterium; assembly: GCA_009930325.1. GTDB lineage: Bacteria > Spirochaetota > Spirochaetia > Sphaerochaetales > Sphaerochaetaceae > Pleomorphochaeta. The sequence goes on from RZYO01000262.1 coordinate 524, forward strand.
TTCAAAAATGGTGAAGCAATTTATACTTTTTTAGAGCGTTTCCAATAGTTTTATCTATGAATGTCACAAGTTTAATAAACTATTTTCCTTTGTTGTGGTAAAATTCGCAAAATTTTTCCCATAGTGAACTTAATCTGTATCAAAAAAATCTTAAAAATTGAGTGTGATCTTAAGCTAAAGGAGCAAGAATTATGTTGGATATTATACCAGCACTCTTACTAGTGACTGGAACTGTATTTTTAGTTTTGTTAATAGTTCTTAACAAAACACTTTATAAACCCCTCTTGGAGTTTATCGATAATAGAAATAATTCTATTAATCGTGATTTAGAAAATGCAGGAAAAAATGCTAGTGATGTTGTTGCCTATTATCAAGAAATAGAAACAATTTTATCTGAAGGTAAATTAGAAGCTGCCAAAATTCGTGAGGTAGCTATTAATGAAGCAAATGATAAAGCAATGAAACGTATTGAGCAAAAGAAAAATGACATTGAAGCTCAAAATGTTGTATTTTTAAATGCGTTAGAGTCAGAAAAAGATGAATTTAAAAATGGTTTAATGGCAAAAATGCCTCTTTTTAAAGAGAGCATTCATGTAAAATTAAGCTCAATTTAGTGGAGGGTAAAATGAAAAAAAGCTATTTTTTGCTCTTATTGGCACCTATTGTTCTTTTTGCGAGTGAAGGCGTAAGTGCTGGATCAACAGATATTTTCCCTAGGACTGTTAACTTCTTAATTTTCGTAGCTATTTTGTATTACTATGTTGCCGCTAATCTTAAAGAGTGGTATTTTGGTCGTAAAAATGAAATTGCAACGAAGTTAGATTCTATTCAGGTAAAACTTAAAGAATCAAATAGTAAAAAAGAGGTTGCTCTAGCAAAAGTAGAAGAAGCAAAAGTTAATGCAAAAAATCTCATAGAAACAGCAAAAAAAGAGGCTGTCTTGCTTAGTGAAAAAATCACACAGGAAGCAGATCATGAAATTGAAAACTTAGAAAAAGTATTTCAAGATCGTATCTCTATCGAGCGTCGTAAAATGCAAAGAGTTATTATTTCTGAAGTTTTAGATGAAATATTCAAAGAAGGTTCTATCTCATTAGATAACGATGAAGTTGTGAATATTGTTAATAAGAAGGTTGCATAATGAGTAACGCAGTAGCAAAAAAGTACGTTAATGCTCTTGTGCAAGGATGCAATAGTGTAGAATTAGTAGAAATGTTTGAAGAATTGAGTGAACTAACAAAAGCTTATTCATTGGAGAAGTTAAACACGATTATAGACTCTCCAAACATTGCAAAATCAACTAAAGAAGAATTTGTTTTATCTTTAGTTCAAACAAAGAGTGTTAAGTTTCAAAATTTTATAAAACTTTTAAATACCAATGATAGACTAAAACTTGTTCCTAATATCGTAGAAGAATTAATGTATCAAATTGCATTAAAAAATAATACATTTGAAGGAACGGTTTCTACAAATTTTGTCATGAACAAAGCTCAGATTAAAATGTTAGAGGAAAATTTTAGTAGAAAATTTAATGCAAAGATTAAGTTAAATAATTTAGTTGATGCCTATCCTGGTATTAAAGTTGAGCTTGATAATTTGGGTGTGGAAGTAAGTTTTTCCATTGAGCGACTGAAAGCTCAGATGTGTGAACATATTTTAAAAGCAATTTAATAAATTAAGATAATTAATTAAAGAAATATAAGGAGTAATGTGTGGGTGCAAAAATGAAAGCTGATGAAATCAGTTCCATCATTAAAGAACGTATTGAAAATTTTGAACTCAATGTTGACATCGAAGAGACTGGAAAGGT
>RZYO01000014.1 GCA_009930325.1 Spirochaetia bacterium
TTCAAAATATATATCAAATTGAAAGAGGTTATGAAAATTTAGATATAAAGTTAGGTAATATTGGAATTAATATAAAAAAAGCGTAAAACCTAATATTTCTATTACAAATATAAATTGTTTCGAAGTTTTCCACAAGTTATGCACAATAGCAACATATGTTAAGTATATAAAATAATTAACATATTTCTAACATTTTGTTCTTAAATAACAAATTTAACATATTGGATATAATTTGTTATAATATAAGGAATTACTATAGTTTTTAATAAGTTTAATTAAATGAAATATTATTAAAATATATTAATTGTTATATAAGAATTAATATAAAGTTTTATATAACAAAATATATTTATCCACAAAAATGTTGTAAAAAATAACAAAAATATACAAATATGTAAAATTTCTTAATAAAATTATTTTTAGGGTGTATGAAAAACAAAAGTGTAGGTTAATAATTCCTTATATATAAAAAAATTAATAAAGAAAAAAGCAAATATTTTGAAAAAATAAAGATATTTAAAAAAATTTTTATATTAGATAAATATTATTAGTTTTAATAAATATTTATTTATTTATGTTAACAATTATAAGATGATTTTATAAAATAATTACCACATAATAACAAAATATTGTTTATTAATTTTAATAAAAAATAACTAAAAAAAAGGTATTTTTTTATATAAATCATCTTAATTCTTTTATATATAAACAAATATAAATATAAATATTTTTTTATTTTAATATTGACATTTTTATTATACAAGGCTAACATGGTTTTTAGTTTAAGTTAGTTGTATCTAACGTAAGGAGACTTTATGCCATTATCAATGTTATCACTAGGAGAGTCAAAGGAAATTGTTTCGATTAGTGCTTCTTCTGATTTAAAGCAAAGATTATTATCAATGGGGTTTGTTCCTGGAAATTCGGTTACTATAGTTAGTATGAATTCAATGGGGTTGGTTTTAGAAATTAAAGGAACAAGACTTGCTTTAAATAAAGGTTTGGCACATCTGATTCAAGTTGCTTAATTATTTTTTTTAGTGAGGAGATATTTTATGACTTTATGTGATTTAAAGCCAGGCCAAAAAGGAAAAGTTGTTTCTTTTGGAACTGAAGGTGTTCTACGCCATAGATTATTAGATATGGGAATAACTACTGGTATTGAAATAGAACTTATTAAGGTTGCTCCGTTAGGAGATCCTTTGGAAATTAGACTTCGAGGCTATAATTTAAGTTTACGCAAAACGGAAGCTAGTGTTATAGAAATTAAGTAAAATAAAAAAAGGATTTTATAATGAAATATACTTTAGCCTTAGCTGGTAACCCTAACTGTGGGAAAACTACGCTATTTAATGTATTAACTGGGTCAAGACAACACGTTGGGAACTGGCCAGGTGTTACAGTTGATAAAAAAGAAGGTGTATGGAAAAAGCACGAAGAATTTAATATTTTAGATTTACCTGGTACTTATTCTTTATCTCCTTATAGTGCAGAAGAAAAAATAGCAAGAGATTATATTGTTAAAGAACGACCTGATTGTGTTATTGATATTGTTGAATCTCCAAATTTAGAAAGAAATTTATATTTAACTTTACAAATTCTTGAAACGGGTGTTCCAACAGTCATTGCTTTAAATATGAGTGACGAATTGGAGCAGAGAGGTGAAATAATTGATTCTGCTTATCTTGAAAAAGAATTTGGTGTAAAAGTTGTAAAGATATCAGCTCGTAATAATCAGGGTTTTAAAGAGCTTTTTGAAGCTGTAAATGAAACAATTGAAAAAAAAATAACTCCAAAGCAATTACCTTTGTTTGAAAAAATTAAAAATTTAGATGATGAAGGTGTTGCAAATGCAAGATATGAGAAAATTACTAATGTTGTAAAGCAATCTTATAAAAAAAATAGCAAAATACAAAATGAGACTACAAAAAGTAGCAAAATAGATAAAGTATTAACTAATAGAATATTAGGCTTACCAATTTTTGCAATAATAATGTATTTCTTGTTTCAGGTTAGTTTGGGAGAAAATTTATTCTTTGTAGGGATCCCTGGTTTAGGTGTAATTTTTGCTGGCTGGGTTGAAGCCATATGGTCAGCTTTAACAAATCTTGTAGCTTCCGGTTTAGTTAATGCAGCTCCGTGGGCTCAAGGCTTAGTAATTGATGGTATTTTTGGAGGTATCGGAGCTATTCTTGGTTTTATGCCTTTAGTTTTAGTGCTATATATATTTTTAAGCGTCTTAGAAGATAGCGGATATATGGCTAGAGTTGCGTTTGTTTTAGATAGAATATTTAGACGTTTTGGCTTATCAGGGAAATCTTTTATTCCATTATTAATGGGTTTTGGATGTGCTGTCCCTGCTATCATGGCAACAAGAACTTTAGATGAAGAAAAAGATAGACATATAACTACTATTATCACAGCTTTTATGCCATGTGGAGCTAAATTACCAATAATTGCTTTATTTGTAGCAATATTATTTGAACCTGGACAATCAGCAAATATTACTTTTTTAATTTATGTAATTGCTTTGTCTGTTGCGATTCTTGTTTCATTGATATTAAATAAATTATGGTATAAAGGTGCTACTTCAAACTTTCTAATGGAGCTCCCTCAATATAGGTTGCCAGCACCTATTTCTGTTTTACATCATTCATTTGAAAAAATAAAAGGTTTTGCTAGAAAAGCTGGAACAATAATCTTAGCCTCTACTATATTAATCTGGTTTTTAACAAATTTTAATATTAATTCATTTAACGGGGTTAATAAAAGTGTAAATGAAAATGATAGTGTAATGTCTCAAATGGATGATTCTTTTATGGCTTCAGTTGGTGATTTTATTAGTCCTATTTTTACCCCATTAGGATTTACTGGATGGAGACCAACTGTTGGAATTATTACTGGATGGATTGCTAAAGAAAATGTTGTTGCAACTTTTGCTCAAGTTTATTCTTCCGATATTACAGATGAATATTTAGAAAATTATTTTAATGTTAAAAATGCAAGTTCTCAGGATTTAAGTGAGTCTGGTTTTGATAATGGAATATATGATAAAGATGTTGCTCGAACATTGTATGATGATTTACTAGCAGAAGGCCAAGATAGCAATGCCTTACCAACTGTAAAGAGAGATATTCCAACAAAAAGTGGTGGTTTTGCTTATATCATGTTTAATTTACTTTGTATGCCTTGTTTTGCCGCTGTTGGTTCAATGAAAAGAGAATTGAAAACTTGGAAAAAAACATTTGGTGGAATTTCAGTACAAATGTTAACCGCATATATAATAGCTCTAGCAATAAGACTGATAGGATTATTGTTTGGATTTTAGGAGAAGCTTATGATTAATTGGATAATTGCAATAGTTGCAATAGCAATAGTTATTTTTGGAATAGTTAGCTTTTTTAAAAAAAGCAAGAACAAAAAAGATTGCAACGGAAATTGCAGCAGTGGATGTAGCGGCTGTAGTTTTTAGAAATAAAAAAAGTAATCCCACAACTGTGGGATTATTTTTTTTCCATTATTAGTGTATGAATAGCGCTTAAAGCCACAATTGATGCAGTTTCTGCTCTTAATATATTTGTTTTTAACATCACAGGAAAACAACCTTTCTCAATTAATAAATTACATTCTTTATCACTTAATCCACCTTCAGGTCCAATTAATATTCCGATTGGTGTTGTTACTTTATATTCTTGAAGTTTTTCTTTAAGTGAACTTTTATTGTCTATATCAACTTGATGAAAGAAAAATAATGGAATATTTAAAGAATCTACAAAATCCTTAAAATTAAGCACTCCATTAAACTTAGTAATAATTGGAGATCCAGATTGTTGTATTGCTTCCTTAATTATAGTTTCATACCTTGTATTATTTGAAGAATCTTTCTTTGCTATACAATGTTCACTTTGAATTAGTGTAATTGATGAAACGCCTAATTCAGTAGCCATTTTAATAATAGTTTCATTCTTTTTACCTTTACAGCTACATTGGAATAGATTTAATGTCGGATAATCTCCTTTATATGAAGGCATAGTATCAGTTGTCTCAAAATCATCGCCCTGTTTCAATTTTTCTATTTGAACAGAGCAACTTGATTTATCAAAATTTAATAGAGTAAGTTGATAAGATTCACCTTTTTTATCTCTTGCAAATATTTTATCACCTTTTTTTAATCTTAATACTTTAATAAAATACTGACTGTCTTTTCCTTTTAGCTTTAATAGTTTTTCTCCTTGGAAATAATCAGGCAAAATATATTGTCGCATTTATTTCTCCAGTTGTTTAACTGCTTCAACTAAAGCTTTGTCAAGGTATAAATCATATACAGGTCTATCATCAAAATTCATTCGTGATAAATATTCATTTCTAACAAGAAGCAATAATGCATCTCTATTAAGCTTATCATTATTAATTTCATCTGCAAATTTTTCTAAATTTTCATGAGTATATTCAGGATTATTATCTACAAAGTCAGAAACTTTATTTGTTTCCATTAATTCTTCAAAAATTGGAATTTCTTCATCTTCAAAAATTTCTTCTTCAATTAGAATATCTGGTTCAATACCTACTTCATGTATATCAATTGAATTTGGAGTCAAATAATGAGCAATTGTAAATTGAACAAAGCCTTTTCCAAAAGGAAAAGATTGTTGCATTATTCCTTTACCAAAGGTTTTTGATCCAATTATTAAGGCTCGATTGTTATCTTTAAGTGCACCAGTTAAAATTTCTGAAGAAGAGGCTGTTCCTCCATTTGCTAATAAGACTAATTTAAATGAATCCTTTACCATTGTATTTTTATTTGCTTTTGTAATTTGAATATTATTTTGTAAAGTTTCTTTTTGTTTTGTAATTAAAATTGTATCTTCAGACAAGAATAAATCAGCAATATTTAAGGCAGAATCAACAATTCCTCCTCTATTATTTCTTAAATCAATAATTAAACTATCGATATTAAGTGATAATAATTCTTTAAAGTCTTCTATAAATTGGTCTGTTGTTATTGTTGAAAATTGATATATTTGGATATACCCAATATGGTTATTTATTACGGTTTTTAGTGTTGTTGGTGTTTCAACCATTTCTCTACGTAATGTAATATCAAAAGAAGTTTTTCCTCTAAGGACTGTTACTGTTACTTCAGTATTAGGCTCTCCTCTAAGTTTTAATGAAGCTTCAGTAGCACTTAAATTATCAACAGGCTCACCATCAATATGAGTTATATAGTCATTAGCTTTTAACCCAGCCCTATCAGCAGGCCCTCCAGGAAAGGGTGATGATATTTTTATGAAATAATCATAATCATCTTTTTCATCTTTTTCATCAACAACTTTAGGATTTTTTTTAGTTAGATAAGTTCCTATTCCAACATATAATCCTGAAGATTGTTCTTCATACTCTTTTGAATCTTCTGATGATACATAGAAGGAGTATTCATCGCCAAGAGAATTTAACAAGCCAGTAGCCATTCCTTCAAGCGCTTTATCATTGTCAATTTCATTAATTGATAGAGCATCAATTATTTGATAAAGATAGCCAATATTATTTATATTTTCTTGAATTACTTGCGTATTCACAGAAGGAACAATATCTGTTTGTTTTTTAGGTTCTGTATTACCATTTGCAAATAGAATACTTGGTGTAATAATTAAAATAATTGTAAATTTTATAAACTTATTCATATTAAATATAATACATCCAACTTTAGGTGTTGACCACCCCTAAATACCTAAGTAATATTTGAAATATGATATTATTTATTAATTTCCCAAAGTGGATAAAACCTGAGATTATTCAAGGGTTTCCTGTTAGATGGTATGGGTTGATGTATGTTTTTGCTTTTATAACAACATATATTGTTTTTAGATATCAAGCTAATAAAAAAGAAATAGAAATTTCTGCTGATGATACACAATCTTTTTTTATGTTTTGTATTGTTGGTTTATTACTTGGAGCAAGGTTGTTCTCGGTTTTAATATATAATGGTACTAATTATTATTGGACACATCCTTGGATGATTTTTTGGCCTTTTTATAATGGTAGATTTGTTGGTCTTCCAGGGATGAGTTATCATGGTGGATTAGTCGGTGCTATAATTGGTGGCCTTATTTATTCAAAAAAAAATAATAGGAACTTTTTTGAGCTAGCAGATGTTCTTAGTATAGGAATCCCTTTGGGATATACTTTTGGTAGATTAGGGAATTTTATAAATGGTGAATTATGGGGAAGAGTTAGTACATCAAAAGGTGCTATATTATTTCCTTATGCAGATAAATTTTCTACAAATTATGAATGGGTAAGAAATATTGCTAATCAACTGAATATTAATTTTATTCAAGGAGATTTGATTAATTTACCTAGATATCCCTCTCAATTATATGAAGCTATATTTGAAGGAATCTTTTTATTTTTAATAATGTGGTTCATCTTTAGAAAAAAAAGAAAAGATAAATTTAATGGATATTGTTTATCTTGGTATTTAATAGGATATGGTATTATTAGATTCTTTATTGAATATTTTAGAGAACCTGATTTAAATTTAGGCTTTATTATAAAACTTAATCCAAGTGCTAATAATCCTGCATTATTAGAATCTTTTATTAATTTTAGTTTGGGACAGTTATTTTGTCTTATAATGATTTTTTCAGGAATAATTCTATATTTAATATTAAAAACTAAAAAAATGAAAAATTTAGGAGAAAAAAGTGAACATAGAAAGTAAATTATTTGAATTAAGAAAAATAATGAAAAGAGAACAAATTGATTGCTATTATATAAATGGTACTGACCCACATAACAGTGAATATGTTTGTCCAAGATGGAAAACAAGAGCATTTATTTCTAATTTTACAGGGAGTGCTGGTTCTGTTTTGATAACCAAAGATAGTGCTTATCTTTGGGTAGATTCAAGATATTTTATTCAAGCTGATAAACAAACTAAAGATTCAGAATTTATAGTAATGAAGATGGATATTGATAATACTCCGACTGTTAAAGAATTTATAAATAAATATATGGAAAAAGGCAGTAGAATTGGGTTTTCTAAAGACTCTTTAATGATTGAAGAAAAAAAACAGTTTGAAAAAGAATGTAAAGATGTTGAAATTGTTGTAACAGAGGATTATTTAAATGAAATTTGGGAAAACAGACCAAGTATTCCTGAAAATGAAGTTGTTGAAATGGATGTAAGTTTAACAGGCTTTTCTCGGGCTCAAAAATTAAATATGATCAGAATTTATCTTTCGGAAAAGAAAGCAGATTATGCATTTATAGCTTCTTTAGATGATATTGCTTGGACTCTAAATTTGAGAGGTAGTGATATAGATTACAATCCTGTTTTTATTTCTTATTTACTTGTAACTGTTGATAAAGCTTATTTATTTACAAGTGAAAAAAGATTTAATGAAGATATAAAAAAGAATGTTGAGAAAGATATTGAAATTTTGCCTTATGAAGTCGTTGAAACAAAATTAAAAGAACTTTTTGAAAATGATAAAACTATTTTAATAAATGAAAATAAAGTTAATACTCTAATTGAAAAAATAATATTAGAATCAAAATTGAATGTTATTAATGAAATTGAAGTTACAACAAGATTGAAAGCTTGTAAAAATGATACAGAACTTGAAGGAATGAGAAGAGCTCACTTATTAGATGGTGTAGCAATGGTAAATTTTTTAGCAAGTTTAGATTATAAAAATGGTGAATATAGTGAGCTTGGGTTATCAAAAAAGTTAGAAGATGAACGCTTAAGAAATAAAGAATGCTTAAATTTATCTTTTAATACTATTTCAGGATTTCAAGATAATGGAGCAATTTGTCACTATAGTGTTAATGAAGAAAGTTCAAAGAAAATTCAAGCTAATGGCTTATTAGTTTTAGATAGTGGTGGTTGTTATGAAAGTGGTACAACAGATATCACTAGAACGCTATTATTTGGTGAAGCCTCAGATGAGCAAATTAGAGATTATACTTTAGTATTAAAAGGACATATTGCATTAGCTTTACAAAGTTTCCCTCAAGGAACGAAAGGTCATCATTTAGATATTTTAGCAAGACAATATCTTTGGAATAATGGTTTAACATATTTTCATGGAACAGGACATGGTGTAGGACATAGATTAAATGTGCATGAAGGGCCACATAAAATATCTCAAGTTGTGAATGAATATCCTTTACAAAAAGGAATGATATTAAGTGATGAGCCAGGTTTATATAAAGAAGGAAGATATGGTATAAGAATTGAGAATTTATTAGCTGTTCAAAATAATTTTAAAACAGAATTTGGACAATTTTTAAATTTTGAAATATTAACATTATGTCCATATGAAAAAAAACTTATTGATGTTTCTCTTTTAACTGAAGTTGAATTAGAGTTTATTAATTCTTATCATGCTTGGGTTTATGAGGAATTAAATACTTTAATTGATAAAGAGGCAATCCCTTATTTAAGAGAAGCTACATCACCAATATATAAATAATATTTAATGTAATTAAATTTTGAAAGTGTATAATTCTTATAGCTTTACTAAAGATACTTTATTATAGTAATCTTAATATAAGAATTGAGTAAATAATTATCAATAATAAAATTAGGAGAAATACTAAATGGTCAATGCTTTAAACAAAAATGGTAAGATAAGTCGAAAAGGACCTGTAGTTCTTGTTATAATGGACGGCGTAGGTTTTGGTAAATATCGTGAAGGCGATGCTGTTGCATCTGCTCATACTGAAACTTTAAATAAATTATATAAAAATAGTCCTTGGACAAAATTAAAAGCACATGGAACAGCTGTTGGTTTACCATCAGATGATGATATGGGTAATAGTGAAGTAGGACATAATGCAATGGGTTGTGGTAGAGTCTTTGCTCAAGGCGCAAAATTAGTTGCAAAATCTATTTCTTCAAAAGCTATGTTTACAGGTGAAACTTGGACAAAATTAATTAAAAACGCAAAAACAAATAATTCAACACTTCATTTTATTGGATTATTATCAGATGGTAATGTTCACTCTCATATTGATAATTTAAAAGCAATGGTTTTACAAGCAAAAGAGGATGGTGTTTCTAAGGTAAGAATTCATGCTTTATTAGATGGTAGAGATGTTGGAGAAAAAAGTGCTTTAGATTATTTTGATCCTTTTGAAGCCTTTTTAGCTGAGTTATCGGACAATAAATTTGATGCTAGAATTGCTTCAGGTGGTGGAAGAATGGTAATAACCATGGATAGATATAACGCTAACTGGGACATGGTTAAAAAAGGTTGGGAGACACATGTTTTAGGTGAAGGTAGAATGTTTGATTCTGCTCACCAAGCTATTGAAACATTAAGAGAAGAAACAGGTGCTATTGACCAAGATTTACCTCCTTTTGTTGTTGCAAAAGATAACAAACCTGTTGGTACTATTGAAGATAATGATAGTGTAATTTTATTTAACTTTAGAGGAGATAGAGCTTTAGAAATAACAAAAGCTTTTGAAGCTGAAGAATTAACAGAATTTGATAGAAAAAGATATCCTAAAGTTCAATATGCTGGAATGATGGAATACGATGGTGATTTACATGTTCCTGCTCAGTATTTAGTTTCTCCTCCATCAATTGATAAGACTATGGCTGAATATTTATGCGCTTCAAATGTTAGACAATTTTCAATTTCTGAAACACAAAAATTTGGTCATGTTACATATTTCTTTAATGGAAATAAATCTGGTAAATTTGATGAAAATTTAGAAGAGTATGTTGAAATTTTATCTGATATTCTTCCTTTTGAACAAAGACCATGGATGAAATGTGCAGAGATTGCTGATAGAGTAATAAAAGAAATAAATGAAGGATCTTGGGATCTTATTAAGTTAAATTTCCCTAACGGAGATATGGTTGGACATACCGGAATTTATGAAGCTGTTATTTGTTCTATGGAAGCAATGGATCTTCAAATTGGTAGAATAAAAAAAGCTATTGAAGAAAAAGGTGGTGTATTAGTAATTACCGCAGATCATGGTAATGCAGATGATATGTTTGAACATGCTAAAAATGGTGATGTAAAATATAAAGCTTCTGGAGAACCAAGTGCAAAGACTTCACATTCTTTAAATCCTGTACCTTGTATTATTTATGACCCACAATATAATGGTGAATATGATTTAACCTTAAATGAAAAATTAGGTATTAGTTCTATTCCTGCCACTTTAATGAATTTCTTAGGATTTGATGCACCAAAAGATTATGATAAATCAATTATTAATTTAAAATAATTAAGATATTATAAAAAATAAGTAAGAGAGAATGTTAATCATTCTCTCTTTTTATATTGAATAAGACTTCATATTAATAATTAACGTAATTGAACTAGTAATTAATAAAATTAATAAAAAGAAAATTAAAAGGATTGGCAAAGAAAGAGAACTTTTTAAAATTGCTATCGAAAGTATAAAAAAACAATATGAATAAGTTTTTAATTTATTATGAGATGTTTTATCTTTTAAATATGAGGGAATAAAACTTAAAATTGCAAAAAAAGAAAGGAAAAAATAAAAACTTTTAAATAATGGGGATAGTGTTATCATTTTTAAAGGCTCTGAAATAGTCGGACTACTAATATTTATAAAAGAACTAATTACTAAAGAAAAACTTAATGTAAATAACACATTTTGATTATACCCTTTTATGTTAGATCTTTTTTGATTAAGTCCACAAAGAATAAAGAATAAAAGAGAAGAGATTAATGAGAAAATATGTATTTTACCAATAGAAATAGGAGAAAGCAAAATAATATTTGTTAATTTTTGAAAGCTTGGTAGAACTATTATTCCATCCAAGGATAAGGCTAATAAGACATAATGAAAAAGAGGAGAGTCCCCCCATTTTCTGGGTTCACTCATTTGGCATAATTGAATAGCTAAATACTCATAAACGATTAATTGAATAATATTTGAAATAAAAATTGAATGAATACTTGAAAGATCCTTGTTAAATCTTAATGCTTCAATTGTAGAAAAAATAATTAAACTTATAAAAAACAATGAAATAATACTTTGAATAATTACAAGTAAATATTGATATTTTTTTTTCATAAAGTCCTCTATTATTTTTATAATAAAAGGACTTATTTGTAAAAAATACAAAAAGTCCTTAATTTTTTTATCTAGAATTTATAGCATATTTTCATATGGTACATTTACTAATTGAGATAATCCTTTTTCTTTTTGCAAAATCCAAATGTTTGTTGTAGCTGAAGTAAAAGAGCCGATTAGAACATCAATCATAGTTCCTATTCCACAAAGTAAAGGTAAAACACCTACAAGAGACATTTCAGCAGTCTCTAAATCGATTGATAGCATTTTTAATGTAAAGTAAGTAATGAAAAATACTTCAAAGCCTAAAAAGAAACTACTAAAGAAAGAAACAAATGTTGAACATAAGGCAATAAAGATAGATAGAGATAAACTAGGACTATTTCCGGTTGTAGCATAAATAAGAGAAGCAATCGTAAAGGATGCAATCATCGAGCTACCACCTCTTGATACAATTGTTGTAATTGAAATAGAGGTTGAGGATACTCTTTTTTGAACACCAAGGTTCATTCTTGATAAAGAAAAATTTATTGGTGTAGCAAAAAAGATATTTGCTGAAAATAAACCAGCTAATAAAGCAGCCAAAGATCTATAAATAATTTTATAAGGATTTTCTTTAAAGCCTGTTGTGATAGCAAAAAATAATGGAAGAATTAATAGTATTGCAATTAAAGAAAGTATTATTAGAGCTAAAACAAAAGAAGGTGCAACAAATATTGTAGCTTCATCTTGCAATACTGCAAAAAATGATGCAGAAGCAATATATACAAAAGCAAAACCATATAATGCATAGGCTCTACTTAATTTAAACATAACTTCACTAAATGAGTTAACTGTTACATAAGCAGGTCTTAATACATCACTTGACGGTTTAAGGAAATATCCAAATAAAAAAGCAATAAATACAATTGGAGCAAGAAGGTTTTGTGAGGCTGCTAAAGTATAAAATGGATTAACAGGAGAAAACGCTTCTTTAACTACAGAAAGTGAAGTTTCAATATATTTTATAACAGCACTTGTCCCTGCACCAGCACTAGATGAAGCAGGAAATGAGATAGGAAATATTGAAAATAGAAAAATACCCAAAAGGGATAATAAAAGAGAAGAAAGAATTGTCCAAACAAACGTTGAAGCAAATAATCTTCCACCCATTTTATCTTTTCTCAAAGAGGCTATCCCAGAAGCAAAAGTAATTAATACTATTGGGAATAGAATAAATCCTCCAAATTGAATTATAAAAGAGGAAAACGATTGAATAAATAAAATATAGGTATCAAATTGCCCTAAAAGTAAAGTTGTTGCTAAACCTAAAAAGGTTGCAACTAAATATGTAATCCAAGTTTTCATATAATTAGATTACATTAACATTCAATACAAGTCAATTAAATATACTATTTAGAGTTTATTATTTAAGGTTTATTGAAAAATGAATTTTAATATTTTTGATAATTGTAATTTGTATATAATTTTGAAATTATTTAAAATCTTATCCTTTTATATAATATTTGATTTCTTTGAAAAAAATAAAAAAGGAGAGATTTTTCTCTCCTTTTATTGTTAATCTATATTCTTTAGAAAGTTTTCTAATTTATATTCTGAGATTTCTTCGGCTTTTAACAATTTTGATATATATGATTCTACATCAAAGGGTTCTTTTTCAAAAACAGCTTTTGATAAAGCACTTAAAACAATTAATTCCTGTACAGCTTCTTTTTTATACCAAGTAACATTATTATAATCGTTACATAATGTATATTTTTTTATAAAAGGATTATCAAATAAAGATTTATAACTTAGTTTATTATCTTTTTCAAGAAGTTTAAAACTTCCTAAATAAATTGAAATTCCTTCAATAATATGATTAATTTCTTTTTTATTTATTTCTAATTTAGATAATGCTTCTTTATAAAAATGATGAAGAAGCAATTTATTACAAAGTTTATTAATCTTGTCATAAGAAGATTCTTTTTCTATAAAAGGATAAATAAATAAACTAGCAGATATAATTATTGGAAGTTCATCCATAATAAATGCTGTATTAGATAAAATAACATTATTTTTGAATAATCTTGAAAAATTATCAAAAGAATCTAACATAATTTTTTGGTCAAGTGCTCTTGGTTTGTTTGATAGGTATGTTTTTTCTACTTCACTTAATGCAGAATATGATGCTGGAAGATAAGAATAAAGTTGAACTATTTGTAAAATCAATTTTTTATTAAGAGCTATAGTAGAAGACCCTTTACAAATATTGTCTAATGTTTTTAAGAAAAATGGAGATCTTAAATTATCCATTGCTTTATAAACAGGACTTAATCTCATTGCATTTATTTCTAAGTTAATATCTTCAACTCCAGAATTAGATAGATGTGAATATAATTTACTATAAGCACCATCTATATCTTCTACTTCTCTTATATCAAGTAATACTTTAGTTTCATATCCATTTAGATGTATCCAGAAGCCTTCATCATATATTTTTAATGATGGAGTTAAATATGTTAAGCCATCGTTAAAATTTTTATATATTAAAAAGGTTTTTCCACTTAATGATAAATTTAAATTTTCAGCGATATTTGAAACAACTTTTATATTTGTGTTTTTATCAAGTTTAGGGGCTGATAGTTTAATATTGCCTTCTACACTTTCGTATTGATTATTATAAAAAACAAGTGTTTTTTCATTTTCTGTTCCATTAGAATAGCAGAAAACAGCTTTCTTTCTATTCCCATATTCAAGTAAATCATAAATATTAAAGTATTGAACACCGCTAAATAGATATCGTTTTTTTAGAAGAGGGAATATTTTTTTATAGTGTTCATTAATTAACCATTCATTTGGCCATTCATCCCAATATGCTTTTTTATATTCCATTCCATATTTTTCTTTAAACCCTTCTATTTGACCGTGGCCAAACATTGGTAATCCTGGCATGGTTGATAATAGTGTACACACTCCAAAATATTTATCGCCATCTCCAAATTGTCCAATAGCAGTTTCTTCATCAGGGTTACTCATAAAGTTAACATAGCGTTTTAATATTTCAGGATCAAAAGATAAAGTCGTTTTTATTGATTCAATATATTTATTGTTTTCTTGATTTTTTAACATATTCATAAAAGCACTATTATATACGCGGTGCATTCCAAGTGTTCTTACAAAATACCCTTCCATCATCCAAAAAGCTTCAGCTAATAATAAAGTATCTGGTAACTCTTCAGCCATTCTATCAACAACTTCTCTCCAAAATTCTTTTGGAATTTTGTTGTTAAATTCTTCATCACTCATGCTATAAATTGTTCTACCAGCTATATCTCCACCATGTCCAAGTTTTGGATACCAAAGTCTTTGTATATGTTTTTTTGCAAGAGTCATTGCAGCATCAAATCTTATGATTGAGAAATTAAGGGCAACATGTCTTATTTCTTGAAAAACAGCTTCTCTTGTTAAAGGGTTAAGGTAATCTAATTGTGCAGTATCATTCCAGGGCATTGAAGTCCCATCATTTCCATGAAAGATATAGCTTATTTGATTTGTGTTTTTATCTCTTCTTCTAAAGGTTACAGCTGCGTCACTTTGATTATAATAGTGATCTTCAATTTTTAATTCTATATTAGGATTTGTTGATAAATCGGGACCTTCATATGTGTAAGAAGGGAATGGTGCGTAATCTTGTTGAATAAATAATTCAGGATTATTTATAACCCAATCGCTATCTATTCCAGTATGATTTGGAACCATGTCAGAGGCTAATCTAATTCCTCTAATATCACATCTTTCTTTTAGATTTTTAAGAGCTTGCCAACCTCCAATACTTTCAGATATTTGATTGTTTTTTAAAGAGTAAGCGGAAGCTTCTGCTTCCTGGTTTCCACAAAGATTTTTAATTTTTTTACTAGCATCACTTCTTTGCCAAAGCCCTATTAACCATAATGCTGTAAAGCCTCTATTTTTTAAATTATCTAATTCTTCATCAGGAATTTGATCTAAATTAGTAATAGGTCTATTATAGTATTTAGATAATTGATCTAGCCAAACAAGAGTGCTTTTCGCAATCATTACTACATTTGGCATCCAATTTCTATCGTCAGTAAAGGCTTCATATTCAATTTCAAAAGAAGAATAGTCTGGAACATAAGTCTCACTTTTTCCACCTCCCCCATTATTATCAAAAAATACGGGTTTGTTCTCTTCTTTTTCTAAATCAATTGCTTTTATTAAATTAATTTTTATTTCTTCTGATAATAAATCAGCCCACTCCTCAAGAATGAAATTTATTTGATCAATTAATGAATCTGGATGCAAAATAGAAGGAGTTAATAAAAATGTAAATAAATCATCTTCACTTCCATAGACATTGTTATTTGAGAATTCTCCCATGATAGCTGAAAGAGCTTTTGAAGCTGGGGGGAATTTCAATTCTTCTCTATATATTAAAGGCTTTATTGCTTTCATTAGAGCTGGATTATGAGTCATAACTCTATGTATAAAAAACCCTCTAGCTGTTTCTTCTGTGAATTGTTCTATCGATAATTCTTGAGAAGCAATAAGAGGTGATGGAAATTCTTTAGCATAGAAGGCTAGGACTTGATTAACAGATCTATTTTTTGTAACTAGTGGAGTTATTCTAGAAAAGAAATCATTATTGTTATCTTGTAAATACTGGCTAATTAAATTTTGATATAAATAATGGAGTATTGCACATGTATTCAACTTTGAAGCACTTATATAATCGGAGTTTACTATATTTTTATTATATTTATATGATAAATCTTGAGATTGTTTATAATAAGATGAAATAGGATTGTCTGTTTTAAAATAAATAGAATAATCTTTTATTTGAGATCTAACAATATTAGATATACGAAAATCTTTTGCTGTCATAAAGCCTCCTGAATATAATGCAGTATAGCATATTTTTTTTACCTAGTTAAAGAATATAATTAGTAATTAACTAATCTTAGTTGATAATTTTATTAACCGGTTGATATATTTTTACAATAAATTAAATTATTGTATTTAATTTATTATACTGTTTTTAAAAAGGCATCTAATTGATTAGCTGCTTTTTCAAGATAAAGTGGAAGAATAGCCTTTTCATCAGAGGAAAAACTAGAAAGGACATAGGATGCAACATTATTATGCTGAGGGCGCCCTATTCCAAACCTTAATCTATAAAAATTATCATTGTTTAAAAAATTAGAAATGCTTTTTAATCCATTGTGTCCTTTTAATCCGCCACCTTTCTGTATTCTAATTTCTCCAAAAGATAATTCTAAATCATCATGAATAATTAATAATTCATCTGCTTTTAAGGAAAAGAAAGAGAGCGCTTTTTGAACAGCCTCGCCACTGTTATTCATAAAAGTCTGAGGTTTTAGTAATTTGTATTCCAAAGAAGTTGAAAACAAGGCATTAAATTTTTTTTGAAAAGAAATATCTTTATATTTATAGTCACAAAAAATGAAGCCAATATTATGTCTAGTGTTTTCATATTGTTTACCAGGATTGCCTAAAAATACAATTAATTTTATCATATAATAAATATAATAAGTGGAGGTTTAAATTACAAGATGTATCACTTGATAGTATATATACCAACAACCCATTTAGAACTTGTTAAGACGGCTATTTTAGAAGCAGGTGCAGGCAATATTGGTGGTTACGATTATTGTTGTTGGGAGACTAAAGGTATAGGTCAATTTAGGGCTAGTGAATCTAATTCACCTTTTGTAGGTGAAATTGGGAAAATTCATAAAGAAGAGGAATATAAGGTTGAATTTGTAGTAGAAGAAAAATATATAAATGATGTAATAAAAGCAATGAAAGAAACCCATCCTTATGAAGTAGTGGCCTACTCAGTTTTTCAAATGGTGAATATTTAATCTATCTTGTTTTATTTACATTAATTTTAGGACAATACCAATTTTCATTACATTTACTACATTTTGGATTTATTGATGTACAAATTACTTGTCCATAAGATACTAGTAATTCATTTAGTGGAATCCAATATTTTTTTGGCATTATTTTTTGTAGCTCTTTTTCACTTTCTTCGGGAGTCTTTGTTCTAATCCAACCCATTCTATTGGCAATTTGATGAACATGACAATCAACACATATTGCAGCAATATTAAAACCAAGATTTAAAGTTAAGTTTGCAGTTTTTATCCCAACTCCAGGTAGATCTAGCAACAATTTAGAATTATTTGGTACCTTTGAATTATATTTACTTAATAATATCTCACTTATTTTAATTATATTTTCTGTTTTTCTTTTGTAAAATGCACAAGGATAAATTGCTTGTTCAATTGTTTCTTTTTGCAATTTAAGAATATCTTTTGGTGTTGTTGCTATTTTAAATAAATTCCTACTAGATTTTAATGTAACAGAATCTTTTGTTCTTAAAGAAATTATTGTTGATAGTAATATGCAAAAAGGATTATTATTTGTTTCAACGGCAATTAAAGAAACAGAAGGAAGAGAAAAATTTTCTCTTTCTAGTGTTTTTTTCATACTCAAAAATAAATTATCCCAATCTTTTGTTTCCATATTAATGTCTTTAACATATAAATAATAGATAAACAAGTAAAAACTCATTTTAATTTACTTGATTTTTTTATGCTTTATGCTTAGAGTTTTTTCTATGATAATAATATTAAACAAACAAATAAAACCAAGACAAAAAGAAGATATCAAAAATTTTTTAACTGATAAAGGCTTTAAAGTTAAAGAAATTATTGGACAAGAAGAAACCGTTTTAGGCGCTGTTGGACGAGCTACTATCGATCATAGAATAGTTGAACAAATGGAAGGTGTTTCATCTGTCGTTCCAATTTCTAAACCTTATAAACTAGCTTCAAGAGAGTTAAAGAAAGAAGATACTATTGTTCAAGTTGGCAATGTTAAAATTGGTGGTCATAGAATAGTTGTTATGGCAGGTCCTTGTGCTGTTGAATCTGAAGAACAAATTATGACTATTGCTTCACAAGTAAGAGAAGCTGGTGCAGTAATATTAAGAGGTGGCGCTTTTAAACCGAGAACCTCTCCATATTCTTTCCAAGGTCTTGGGGAAGAAGGTTTGAAATATTTAAGAAAGGCTGGGGATACTTATGGTATGCCAGTAACAACAGAAGTTGTCTCACCAACAGATGTTGAAATGATGAGTAAATATATTGATATGTTCCAAATTGGAGCTAGAAATATGCAAAATTTTGAGCTATTGAAAAAAGTTGGTCAAACAAAAATGCCTGTTTTATTAAAAAGAGGACTTTCTGCAACTATTGAAGAATGGCTTATGGCTGCTGAGTATTTAATGGCAAATGGAACCGATCAAATTGTTCTTTGTGAAAGAGGAATAAGAACTTATGAAAGAGCTACAAGAAATACACTAGATTGTAGTGCTATTCCAATTGTTCAAAAACTAACACATTTACCTGTTATAGGAGACCCAAGTCATGCTACTGGAATTCGTTCATTAGTTTCTCCTATGTCTTTAGCTTTAATAGCTAGTGGTGCTAATGGTTTAATGGTTGAAGTCCATAATAACCCTGAGTGTGCTTTAAGTGATGGCCCACAATCCTTATATCCTTCTCAATTTGAAAAATTAATGAGAGACGTTCAATCTTTATCTACAGTGGTTGGTAAATCTTTAGAAAGAATACCTAGAATGATTCCTTCAAGTTTAACTGATATTGAAAATAATTATTCAAGTTCAGATAGAATCGCCTTCCAAGGTGAGCGTGGTGCTTTTAGTGAACTAGCTGTAAGAAGAACTTTTGATGATAAAGCGATACTTCCTTGTGAAACTTTTGAAGATGTTTTTGAAGCTGTTATGAAAGGCGATGCATTATATGGAATGATTCCAATAGAAAATACTTTAGGTGGAACAATAAATGATAATATTGATAATTTAATTAATTATCCAGATATTGTTGTAATAGGTGAGCAGCATGTAAGAATTATTCATAATTTGATCGCTTTACCTGGCGCAACTAAAAATGATATTAAAAAAGTTTATTCTCATCCTCAAGGATTGGCACAATGTTCTCAATATTTAAAAAAAGAAGTTCCAAATGCACAAGCTATTCCTTTCTTTGATACAGCAGGTGCTGTTGCCTTTATAAAAGAGCAAAATGATAAAAGTTTAGCTGCTATTGCAGGGGAACCAGCAGCAGTTTTTCATAAAATGAATATTTTAGAAGCTGGAATTGAATCTCATCCAAGTAATTATACAAGATTCTATATTATTTCTAGAATTGAAAATGTTAATAACTTTTTAAGTGCTAGTAAGTTAAATAAAGCTGCTATGGTCTTTAATGTATCTCATAAACCGGGATCATTATTTAATGCCTTAAAAGTGTTAAGTGATTATGGATTTAACTTAAGGAAATTAGAATCAAGGCCTATTCAAGGAAAACCTTGGGAATATTCTTTCTTTGTTGAAACAGATATTTTAGACCAAGAAGATGCTTTTGAGAATGTTGTACAAATATTAAAAGAACAATGTTCCTCTTTTAGAGTATTAGGTAAATTTAATTCTTCAAACTAAGTTTTGTATTATTTTTTTTAAAAATAAAGCAAATTATAATAAAACTACAATAATAAAGTATGAGTGTTTTAAAAATTAAGTATTCATTTATTATTTGTAGTTTTATTTTTTTTATAGGGTGTAGTACCTCATTAAATTATAAAGAAGTAGAGATTATTATTGAAGAAGAGCATCCTTTTGAAAAGGCTATCGGAACTAAGGTTTGGTATTCTCTTTGTTATACAGATTCTTCAGGAAAGATAAATTATATTCATTTAAAGCCAGAGCAAAGAATAATAAAAATTTGGATTAAAAAAAATATTACAGTTTTCTTTTGTGCTAGAATTCTAGATGATTATTCTCCAATTGGAGGAGTAATAAATCCAGGAAATGATAATAGAGTAATTTTGAATTATAAAAATGGATATTTAGTTAGTTTTTTACAAGATTTATATATTCAAAATCCCAAAGCGGTTTGTTCAATAAATTATGAAAGAGTTTATGATCTTTTAGAAAAAAGAGGTATTCTCTTTTCTTTTGATAAATTAACTTTTGCTCGTGCACTTTTAAATGGAAACTTAAATGAAAATTCTATTTATGAATTAAGTAATATTCCAATTGAAGTGAATCAAGCTATTGAAGGTTATTGGATAAGTGAAAATCCTGATGAAGGTGGTTTTTTAATTTCAGATAGTAATTATAAAAGAGTGAAACTTAGTCTTGGGGAAGGAGAACATAATTATATAAATTTTGAAAAAGGATTCAGAATGAAAATAATTGTTGATACAAGAAGTAAAAAATATTTTGTTAAAATTGAAGAAGTAAATGAAGAGCTTACATAAAAAAAGACTGCATCCTAAGATGCAGTCAAGTTGAGTATTATCGATTACTTTACAACTATATTTACTAATTTACCTGGTACGGCAATCTTTTTAATAATAGTTTTTCCATCAATCCATTGTTTTGTTTTTTCATCATTTAAAGCAACTTCAATCATTTGTTCTCTTGATATATCTCTAGATACATTTATTTTGGACCTTAGTTTACCGTTAATCTGAACAACAAGTTCAATTTCATCATCTATTGTTAATTCTTCAATATATTTTGGCCAAGGTGCATTTGCAATTGGTGCTTCTTTTCCTGCTTTTTCCCATAATTCTTCAGCTAAATGTGGAGCATAAGGACTTAAAAGCAATAATAAAGATTCCCATATTACTCTAGGAAGTGTATCTATTTTATAAATATCATTTACAAGAACCATCATTTGACTAATTGCTGTATTAAAATTAAGAGTATCTGTATCAAGAGTTACTTTTTTAATTGTTTTATGTAGAGATTTTAATAATTCTAATGAGGGTTCTTCTTCGGAAATTTCTCTTTCGTCAGAAAGTCTCCAAATTCTGTCTAAGAATCTATAAACCCCACCCATTCCAGAAGTTGACCAAGGTTTTGAAACTTGAAGAGGACCCATAAACATTTCATAAAGTCTCATTGAGTCAGCACCAAATTCATTGATAATATCATCTGGGTTAATAACATTTTTAAGACTTTTTGACATTTTTGCAATTACTTTTTCAAGTTCATTATCAGTGTCTTTTTCATAGAAAAGTCCATCTTTTTCCTCAACCATATCGGTTGGAACTAAAGATTTATCTTTTCTTTGATAAGCAAAGCTAGTAATCATTCCTTGGTTAACAAGTCTTTTAAAAGGTTCTTTTGTTTCAACAAGTCCTAAATCAAATAGCACTTTATGCCAGAATCTAGCATATAAAAGGTGAAGAACAGCATGTTCTGCCCCTCCTACATATAAATCTACAGGCATCCAATATTTTTCTTTTTCAGGAGATACAAATCTTTCTGTATTGTTTGGGTCTAAATATCTTAAGTAATACCAGCAGGAACCAGCCCATTGTGGCATTGTATTGGTTTCTCTTTTAGCTGCATGCCCACAAACAGGACAAGTCGTATTTACCCATTCATCAATCACAGAAAGAGGACTCTCTCCTGTTCCACTAGGTTCAAAACTAGTAACTTTTGGTAATTCTAGAGGTAAATCTTCTTCTTTGATATGAACAATACCACAGTTAGGACAATGAACTAAAGGAATAGGTTCTCCCCAGTATCTTTGTCTTGAGAAAATCCAGTCTCTAAGTTTATAATTTGTTGTTTTATAACCATTTTTTTGTTCTTCAAGCCAAGAAAGCATTTTATTTATTGCTTCTTCTTTGTTTAATCCATCTAAAAAGTCTGAATTGACATGAATACCATCTTCAACCCAAGCTGCTTCTTGAACATCTACTTCACTTTTTAAAACTTCAATTATTGGAAGATTAAATTTCTTAGCAAATTCCCAGTCTCTTGAATCATGAGCTGGTACAGCCATTATTGCACCTGTTCCATAACTAATTAAAACATAATCAGCAATCCAAATAGGAATTTTTTTACCATTTACTGGGTTGATTGCATAGCTTCCAGAGAAAACACCTGTTTTATCTTTTGCTAAATCAGTTCTTTCTAAATCGCTTTTTTGAGCAGTTTTAACAAGATATTCATTCACTAGATTTTTTTGTTCTGGTGTTGTTATTTTTTCAACAAGAGGATGTTCTGGTGCTATTACCATGTATGTTGCACCAAAAAGAGTATCACATCTTGTGGTATATACTTCTAATTTCTCATCAAAATTTTCTAGTTTAAAGAAAACAGAAGCCCCTTCACTTTTCCCTATCCAGTTTTTTTGCATAGCTTTTACAGAATCTGGCCAATCTAAAGTGTCTAAATCTTCTAATAATCTATCGGCATATTCTGTTATTTTTAAAACCCATTGTCTGATGTTTTTTCTAACGGTTTGAGTACCACAGCGTTCACATTTCCCGTCTTTTACTTCTTCGTTAGCTAAACCAGTTTTACAATTTGGACACCAGTTAATTGGAGTTTGAGATTCATATGCTAAACCTTTTTTAAAAAGTTGGATAAAAATCCATTGAGTCCATTTATAATATTCTTTTGAATGTGTTGCTACTTCCCTATTCCAATCGTAACAGAACCCTAAACTTTTTATTTGTTTTCTAAAGTTATCAATATTTTTTTCAGTTGTTGTTTTTGGGTGAGTTCCTGTTTTTATTGCATAGTTTTCTGCAGGTAGTCCGAATGAGTCAAAACCCATTGGATGAAGAACATTATAACCATTCATTCTTAAAAAGCGGCAATAAATATCTGTTGCAGTATAGCCTTCTGGATGTCCTACATGAAGTCCTGCTCCGGATGGATAAGGAAACATGTCCAATACATATTTGCGTTTCTCTTTTGGGATTGACGCATCTTCAGTTACAGCAAAAGTTTGGTTTTCTTCCCAATATTTTTGCCATTTTTTTTCTATTTCGTTGAAAGGATAATTACTCATGAATCCAATAATACAGTTGCATATTAGTTCAGTCAATAATACTTTTATTTTTGCCTTGTATTTTTACATAAAACCTTGTGAAATCATGAATAAACTGATTCTTTCTTAAAAAGAATCTCTCACTCTATTAAATTTTATCTCTTCAATTCTTCTTTCATTCATTTTTGATATTGTATAAATTCCAAATTCATCACTGATAGAATCTTTTTCTTTAGGGATATCTCCGGTTAAGCTCATCAAATATGCAGCAATTGTCCCCATTTTTTCTGCATTCTTAAAATCAATATCCATTTCATCACAAAACTGAATAAAGGGTGTTTCTCCTTGAATCAAATATAAATCTTTAACACCTTTGACTTCTTTTATAATTTCCCCATCACTTTTTTCGTGTTCATCATATATTTCTCCAAGTAATTGTTCAGCAACATCCTCCATAGAAATTACTCCTGCAAAGCCACCATATTCATCTAAAACAATTGCTAATTGAAGTTTCTTTTTCTTAAACAAGAAAAAAATGTAATCTGCATGTTTTGTTTCTGGAACAAATATTGGTTCTCTAATAATGGATGATATTTGATCTTCCATTTTGTTGTTTAATTGAGCTTTTAATATATCTCTAACTAAAACAATACCAATGATATTTTCTTTAGTATCTTTATAAACCGGAATCCTAGAATATCCAGAATTAACAATATCAGAAAAAACTTCACTAATTTTTTGGTCAGCAGAAATTATAAAAACATCTTTTCTATGAGTCATAATTGTTTTAATTGGATTATTAGAAAAATGGAGAACTTTTTGCATTAAATCAGATTCATATTCATGCACAATCCCACTATCTTCAGCAGCATCAACAGCATGCATTAATCCTTCTAAAGTAATTCCTTTTATTCCATCTTTTTTAAATAATCTACTAATTATATTGCCAAAAGCTTTAATGAAGAAAACTAGAGGAAATAATAGTTTTGATAACAAGAATATTGGATAACTCATTGCTCTTGCAATTTTTACGGAATCATTTAATGCCAGTTGTTTAGGTGTAACCTCTCCAAAAATTAAAATAACTAAGGTAAGTAAACCAGTTCCATAAGCAACAAGACTTTGGCCTAAATATTTTATACAAAACGTTGTAACTAAAGAGGATACACTAATATTAACAACATTATTACCAATTAAAATTGTTGTTAATAAAATATCTTTTTGATGAGTTAGTTTTGCAGCAAGTCTTGATCCTTTATGCTTACTCTTTTCTAATTCTTTAATTTGAATAATTGAGAGGGATGTATAAGCCGTTTCTGTTGAGGAAAAAACACCACTTAGTATAATTAAAACAAATATGATAATTAGTTCATTTATCATAAAAATCTTCCAATAATAATTTTATTCGGAGCACTATCTCCATCATTTGAATCACTCATATAAGAAATATAAAAGAAAAAGAGAAAGCAAGCAAGATAAAAATTGTTTATTAAGTATAAATAAAATTTACTCTTTTTATTCTTAAATAAAGATGAATCCAAAAGATATTAAAATTAAAGCTAGTGTGTAAGTTCCCATAATATATGTATCATTATATTTATTTTCTTTTTCACAAACATTTCTTGCAATAAAGCTATCGCTTAAAGTAAAAATTGATGTTCCAATAATGAAGAAAGGATTTAAAGTCATCGAACTAGTTGCAATAAATAGCATCATAAATATTGAATATATTTGCATTGGTATTTTTAATTTACCACCATTTTTTGTTATTTTAAACATTAGAATTTCTGGAAAAATTAATAAAATTAAAAAAATAAAAAAGACAAAGTAAATTTGCTTATTATTATAAAAAAGAAATATTAATGTAATATGTCCCAATAAAAAACTAATTAATCCTGATGCGAATAAAATAGTTTTATTACTAAGTAGGAAAATATCTCCAATTAAATAAAAACTATAAAAAATATAAACAATAATTAGCATTTTTATTGGAAGATTAGTATTAATAATTACATTAATTAAAGCTAAAGGAGCTAATGTTATTTTTGTTAATGTAATAAGAAGTTTTTTATTTTTATTACAAGCAATAATGTTAAAAATGCTCATCAAAATAAATAAAAGTAATGGTATAACGTTCATACTTAAATCTTATTACACAGTTGTATAAAATGCAAATATTTTTACATAATTAATTGCTTTTGTGATAAACTAAAGCATATATATACTTTTTTTAATTATATATATTATTGTGTTTAGGATTATAAACAATTAACTAAAATTCTTTATATTTGAAAAAGATAAATAAAAGTGTATAATAATAATGATATGGAAAAAGTAACAAATATTTATGATGAAGATCAAATTCAATCTTTATCTGCATTAGAACATATAAGATTGAGAAGTGGAATGTATATCGGACGTATTGGTAACGGAAGTAATCAAAATGATGGTATATATATTCTTTTTAAAGAAGTAATTGATAACAGTATTGACGAGTTCAATGAAAATTGTGGTAATCGCATTGAAATAACGCTTAAAGAAAATTTGGTAACAGTGAGGGATTACGGAAGAGGAATCCCTTTAGGCAAAGTAATTGATTGTGTTTCTAAAATAAATACAGGCGCTAAATATACTAATGAAGTTTTCCACCGTTCTGTTGGATTAAATGGTGTAGGTACTAAAGCAGTAAATGCATTATCTTCTCATTTTAAAGTTATTAGTTATAGAGAGGGTAAATTCGTAAGTGCAACTTTTTCTAGAGGGAAGCTTCTTGATCAAAAGAAAGGCCAAGATAAATCGCAACTAGATGGGACTTATATTGAATTCATTCCCGATGAAGAAATATTTAAAAAATATAAATATGAAGAAGATTATATAGAAACAAGATTATGGAATTATGCATATTTAAATCCAGGATTAACATTAAATTATAATGGAAGAAATTATAAGAGTACAAAAGGGCTTTTAGATTTATTGTCAAAAGAAGTAGATGGAGAAGAGTTATATTCTTTAATTCACTATAGAGGACAATATTTAGAATTTGCTTTAACGCATGTCGCTAATAGTTATGGAGAGAATTACTTTTCTTATGTTAATGGACAAAATACTATAGATGGCGGTACTCATTTATCAGCGTTTAAAGAAGGTTTTTTAAAAGCTGTTAATGACCATTTCAAAAAAACATGGTCAGCTCAAGATGTAAGAGAAGGTATTCTAGGTGCAATTTCAGTAAAAATTGAAAATCCAGTTTTTGAAAGTCAAACAAAAAACAAATTAGGAAATACCGAAATTAGAGGATGGATTGTTCAAGAAGTAAAAGACGGTGTTATTGATTTTTTATTAAAAAATCCTGATGAAGCTAGTAGTATTTCAAGTAAAATTACTCATAATGAGAAATTAAGAAAAGAATTAAATGAGGTTAGAAAAAGTTCAAGAAGTTCTGCTAAAAGAGTAGCTCTAAATATTCCAAAATTAAAAGATTGTAAATATCATTTAGGTCAAAGTAAATCTCATGTTGAAGAATGCGAGAATTCTATGATTTTTTTGACTGAAGGAGATTCTGCTTCAGGCTCGATTACAAAATGTCGAGATGTAAAGATTCAAGCTGTTTTTTCTCTTAGAGGTAAAATATTAAATGTATTTAATAAAAATAAAGCTGAGCTATATAAAAATGCAGAATTATATAATCTTATGAAAGCCTTAGGTTTAGAGGATGGTATAGAAAATTTACGTTATTCAAAAGTTATAATTGCAACAGATGCTGATACAGATGGGTTTCATATTCGTAATTTATTAATGACATACTTTTTAACTTATTTTGAAGAATTAGTACTAGCTGGGCGAGTATATATTTTAGAAACCCCTTTATTTAGAGTAAGAAATAAAAAGACTACAGCTTATTGTTATTCAGAAAAAGAAAGGGATATTTTATTAACACAAATAAAAGGTGCTGAAATAACTCGATTTAAAGGTCTTGGTGAAATTGATCCTAAAGAATTTGGAATGTTTATTGGAGAGGATATGAGATTAGAGCCTGTTAAGGTTAATTCCTTATCAGAAATCCCAAAGCTTTTGAAATTTTATCAAGGAGATAATACTCCAGAAAGAAGAGACTTTATTATGGAGAATTTAATTTAATGGCACAAGTTGAAAAAATATTTAAACAAAACTTTTTAGAATACGCTTCCTATGTAATAAAGGATCGAGCAATAGCAGATTTAGAAGATGGTTTTAAACCTGTACAAAGGAGAATAATGCATTCTCTTTTTGAAATGGATGATGGCAAATTCCATAAAGTAGCAAATGTTGTTGGATGGACAATGAGATATCATCCTCATGGTGATTCTTCAATTTATGAAGCATTGGTTAATTTAGCCAATTTTGATTTATTAATTGAAAGACAAGGGAATTTTGGTAATAGTTTAACTGGAGATAGAGCTGCTGCTTCAAGATATATTGAATGTCGGGTGTTACCTTTCGCGAAAAGAGTTTTATATAATCCTGAATTAACTACTTATATTGATTCATATGATGGAAGAAATAAAGAACCTGTTGTTTTTCTCTCTAAATTACCTTTAGTAATTATTCAAGGTGTTACAGGAATTGCTGTAGGTATGGCAACAAATATTTTTCCTCATAATGTTGATGAAGTAATGACTGCCATGAAAAAAGAATTACAGGGAGAAGATTTTATTTTATATCCTGATTTTCCTTGTGGTGGGTATGTTGATGTAAGTGATTATGATGATGGGAAAGGTTCTATTATTGTAAGAGCAAAACTCGATACTTCCGATTCAAAAAGAATCGTAATCACAGAACTCCCTTATGGAATTACAAGTGAAAGACTAATTACAACTATTGATGATGCAGCGAAGAAAGGGAAATTAAAAGTAGCCTCAATTAATGATTATACTGCTGAAAATGTAAATATTGAAGTAAATTTATCAAGAGGAACATATTCAGAAGATGTTGTAAAATTATTATATGCATATACAGAATGTGAGAGAAAAATTTCATGTAATTCTTTAGTTATTAAAGATAATATACCAACTATAATGGGTGTAAGTGAAATTGTAAAATATCATGCACATCATTTAATTGATGTTTTGAAAGCAGAATTAGAACTTGAAAAATCAAAATTAGAAGATAGATTACATTTAAGAACATTAGAGAGAATCTTTGTTGAAGAGCGAATATATAAGAAAATTGAACAAAAAAAATCAGCACAAGCTGTTGTAAGTGCTGTATTAACCGGTTTTAAACCTTTTAAGGATCAATTATTTAGAGATATTAATGAAGATGATGTCGATAGATTATTAAAAATACCAATTAGAAGAATTAGTTTATTTGATATTGAAAAGAATCGAAATGAAATTGATGTAATTAATGAAAATATTAAAGAAATTAACAAGAAATTAGACCATTTAGTTGATTATGCTATTTCATATTTAGATGAACTAAAAACAATGATAGGTAAAGATAAACTAAAAAGAAAAACTATAATAAATAATTTTGAAGTAGTAAAAGAAAAGGAAGTTGCACAAAGAGACAAAGATTTAAAATATGATTCTTCTACTGGTTATTTAGGCTATACAATAAAAACTGGAGATACTGTATTATCAATTAGTATTTTTGATAGAGTACTGATAATAATGAAAGATGGATCTTATAGATTCTTAGTTAATCCTGAAAAAGAATATATTGGTAAAGGGTTACTTTATATTAATTATGGAGATAAAGAGACTCTAGATAATGTAATTTTCTCTTTAATTTTTAGACAAAACACTTATAAATATTTATTTATAAAAAGATTTAATATAAAATCAGGACAATTGAATAAAGTATATTCTTTATTGCCAGATGAAAATGAATATAAAGTTACAAAGTTAACTACTTATGAAAATGCTGAAATTAGGGTAATTTATAAACCTAAACCAGGATTAAGAATTAAAGAAGAAAGTTTTTATTTAAGTGATTTCTTAGTTAAAGGACATAAATCTAAAGGTGTTAGATTAACCGTAAAAGAGGTCTCCTCTTTGAGAATGAGGGAAGTAAAACAAGTTGTATCCGAAGATAAAACTCTGTTTGATTAAAGGAAGAATATGGAAAATATTAAAGATAGGATTTTATTTGAAGATAATCATTTGATTGTAATTAATAAATTACCTAAAGAACTTGTACAAAGCGATATTACGCAAGATATTACTTTAGCAGATAAAGTTAAAGAATATTTAAAAGTTACGTATGAAAAAAAGGGTAATGTATATTTAGGGATTCCTCATAGATTAGATAGACCAACAAGTGGAATTGTAATATATACAAAAACTGAAAAAGCTTTAAGTAGAATGTGTAATGCTTTTAGAGAAAATACAGTTACAAAAAAATATTGGGCTATTGTTGATAAAGCCCCTGAAAAAGATGAGGATACTTTAGTTCACTATTTAGTCAGAGATTCCCAAAAAAATAAAAGTACTGCTTCATTAATGAAAAAGAAAAATAGTAAAACTGCAAAACTTTCTTATAAATTATTAGGAGCATCTAAAAGTTTTTATCTCTTAGAAATAGATTTACATACAGGGCGTCATCATCAAATAAGAGCTCAATTAGCAGCAATTAATATACATATTAAAGGTGATCTAAAATACGGATTTCCAAGATCAAATAATGATGGCGGGATTTCTCTTCATGCAAGAGAAGTTACTTTTATTCATCCAATAAAGAAAGAAGAAATAAAAATAATTGCTCCACCACCAAAAGATGTTGTTTGGGATTATTTTTTATCAGCGGTTTCAAATTAATTCTTAAGAGAAATAATTCCTTTGCTTTTTAATCCATTAATTTTAACTTCAAGAGGAACTTCAGTTTTATAATGTGTAAAATAAGTTCCTTTTGAAATTACAGTTAGCTCTTTTATTTTGTTGTATTCAAGCTTTCCATCATTAAATGATGGATTTATTGTCATGTATCGTGTGCCTAAAAGAGTTAAGTTTTGGAAGAAATGAGTTCCTTGACTTGGTTCAACTTGGAAAGAAGGAAGTCCTGTTTCAATAATAACTTTTGCATTTGAAATTTGAGACCAAGAAGCAGGAATCCCTAACCACGGATCACTTGAGCCTAATCGACCAGCAACAATTAAAATATATTGTGTTTCATTGTTTTCAAATTTAGAATTCATTTTTTCTATTTCATCTGGCATATTAATCATATTTGCGGCATCAAATTCTTCTAAATTGATCATTATAATATCTTTGATGTTATCTATTTTCCCATTTCCCATAACTGAGTGAGATACAATAATAGCATTTTCTTCTTCTTGATCAGAAATACATATATCGCTTTCTTCATTTCCTTCAGCTATTGGTCTTATCTGTAAAAGGCTAAACTCAGGTTTTTTAGGAGCTTTTTTATTTAAGTTTATTGCAAACTCTATTTCTACTGGAGTGCTCATAGCTTCTTTTCCAAGTTGTAAAATATCATAAATTATTGAAGCAAGAGGAAACATATCATATTTTAATATTCCATTAAATGTAATGATTTTTTCACCTACAGCTCTTACACTTTCACTTAGTCCCCCAGTTTTAATATCAAAAGTACTTGCACATCCCTTTAAACTTTCTGGGTATTTCTCGGCTTCTTTAATATCCAATAGTTTTAGATTGTCTAAATCTTCAAATGGATCAAAAGCAGAATTTAAATCAAGGCCATAAAACATTGTTTGACTACTGAATTGATTTTTACCTAAAAAATGAACAGGGCGTTTTGGGTTTTTAGGAGAAAAACGGAAAACACTACCATTGTCAACAACACTTTTTCCAAAACCAAAACTTATATTTGCAACTCCGGCATTAATATCTTCTCCAGCGATTGGATAGTAGTTAAGAGATCTTGCTACTCCACTAATATTGGGATACCAATAATCACCATGACGAGTTCCAATAACTTGTTGAATAACAATAGCCATTTTTTCTTCTTCCATCATGTGTTCTGTAGCTTTAAGATATTCTTTTGCGTTATGGAAGAAAGTAGAAGCCCAAACTGTTTTTATTGCTAATTCTAATTCATTTAATCGCTCTTCATCTGTTCCTGTGTTTTTTAACATACACGTTTCATATACTCCAGCAAATGGTTGAAAGTGTGAATCTTCTAATAAAGAAGAAGACCTTACAGAAATTGGTTGATGTATTACATTTATTATTTCTTTTAAATCCTCTTTTAAATCATTTTGAATGGGTTTTTCTAAAAAAGCTTTTAGCATTTCTTTGTCACTGATATTTTTTACAATTATAGTTCTTAGATTGTTTGTAGCAATAAATGTTGAAAAGCTGTGAGTTGATATAACAACGGTTCTTGGTATTGATAGGTATACATCAGGGTATTTCTCAAGAATACCACTAGCTCTTAATTCCATGTCGATAAAGGCTAAACCTCTTCCTTTTCCACCTAAAGATCCATCTCCTATTCTACTAAAAAATAAAGTTTCATCATAAACTTCTTTTGAAAATTGTGCTAAAACACCTTTTGTTCTTTCTGCTCTATAATCTTTTATTACTTTAATTAAATTTTTTCTTGATTCTTCCTCAGCACCCTCAATTACTCTTATTGGTTTAATTCTAGAGGCAAGAACATATAAACTTTGAGCTCTTAGCCATCTTGAAAAATCATCTCTACATGAATGATAAATAAAACTTTGTATTGGGATTAACTCTAATGCTTTTTGGAGCTGTCTCATTGTTTTTGCTTCAGTTATTTTTTCGTTTGTTTCTGGATTCTTGAAAACAAAAGGACCAAAGCCATAATTACCAGTAACATAATCTTCTAATGCAAATAAGAGATTATCTGCTTTTTTCCATAGAAAGTTCGCACCAATTTTATTTGTAATAATTTCATTTTCTTTATTCATGCTTTGAATTAAAAAAGGTAATCTAGGATTATCTTTTCTAACTTCTCTGCAAAGTTTTAATCCAGCATATTTATCTTCTTTGTCATCTTTATCATAAGACATGTCAGAGATAATACCTAAAATATTGTTTTTATAATTTAAATAAAGGTCTAAAGCTTCTTCATACGTTTTTGCAAGGAGGATTTTTGGTCTTCCTCTCATTCTAAGAATTTTACCCCAAGAGTTTAATCCTTCTAATATTGATGATCTATTTTGGGTGATTAAGCTTTTATATAAAATAGGCAAAAATGAGGAATAAAATCTAACAGAATTTTCAACTAAAATAATAACTTGAATATCAGCTTCATTAGTATCATGGTCAATATTCATTCTATCTTCAACTAATTTAATCATGGCTAAAAAGATCATAGGATCGCCTTGATAATAGAAAAAGTCATTAATAGAATCAATTTTTTTATTTTTTATTAGTTTGTTTCTCTTATGTACTGGTGATGGAGACAAAACAACAATTGGCATGTAAGGATATACTTCTTTAATTGAATCTGCTAACTCTTCAACATGCTCATTTCCTAAATCAAGCATCGATATGACTAGTTCAAATTTTCTATTAGATATGCTTAATAATTCTAAGGCTTCTTGAGGTGTGTTTACATGAGTAATTTTTGGAGGATTTGATAATCCTAATTGAGTATATTCTGTATAAAGAGCTTCTTCAACTCTTCCATCTTCTTCAAGTAAAAAACGATCATAATCACTACAAATTAATAATACATTATAAACATGTTTTAGCATTAAATTGCTAAATGGTAACCAAGTTGGATCTAATTTATACATTTAGTAATAATAACATAGGAAAATTAGTTTAACAATTAAAATTATAGTAAGTTTTGAAAAAATAGTAAAATTTTTAAATTTTAGTTCATTAATAAAATAAAACTAAAAAAATAATGAAAAACTAAAAAAAATTTTTAAAATTACTGTAAATTGAAACTTGACGATTGAGTAAAGAGGGTATAATCTGTTGTCGTAACAAACTAGTTTTTATCTAGAAGGAGATAAAATAAATGTATAATTTAGAAGCTTTTATGGCTCAGTTAGAACAGAAGAATCCTGGACAAAAAGAATTCTTACAAGCCTCTCGTGAAGTACTTGAAAGTATTTTACCAGTAATCAATGAAAATCCGGTTTATGTGAAAAACAAAATTCTTGAAAGAATTACTATGCCAGAAAGAATTATTGAATTTAGAGTTGAATGGGAAGATGATAATGGCGAAATTCAAGTAAATAAAGGTTGGAGAGTTCAATTTAACAGTGCTTTAGGGCCATATAAAGGTGGATTAAGATTTCACCCTTCAGTAACTTTAGATACTTTGAAATTTTTAGGATTTGAACAAATCTTTAAAAATAGTTTAACAACACTACCTATGGGTGGTGGTAAAGGTGGTTCAGACTTTAACCCAAGAGGAAGAAGCGATGCTGAAATTTTACGTTTCTGTAAAAGTTTTATGTCTGAATTATATAATTACATTGGTCCTGATACTGATGTTCCTGCTGGAGATATTGGTGTAGGTGGAAGAGAAATTGGTTATTTATATGGACAATATAGAAGATTAAAACATGAGAATACTGGTGTATTAACAGGTAAAGGACAAGGTTGGGGTGGCTCTTTAATTAGACCAGAAGCTACTGGTTATGGTGCTTTGTATTTTGCAAATGAAATGTTAACTCATAGAGGTGATTCTCTTAAAGATAAAAAAATTGCTATAAGTGGTTTTGGTAATGTAGCTTGGGGTGCTGCGGTTAAAGCAACTCAATTAGGTGCAAAAGTTGTTACAATTAGTGGACCTGATGGATATATTTTTGATGAAGCCGGAATTAATACTCAAGAAAAATGGGATTATATGCTTTATTTAAGAGCTTCAAATAATGATGTTGTTGCACCATATGCAAAAAAATTTGGTGCTAAATTTGTAGCAAATAAGAGACCTTGGGAAGTCCCTGTTGATTTAGCTTTCCCTTGTGCAATTCAAAATGAATTAAACGAGGAAGATGCTAAACTTTTATATAAAAATGGTTGTCAATATGTAATTGAAACTTCAAATATGGGATGTACTCCTGAAGCAATTGAATATATTACTGAAAGTAAAATGATTTTTGCTCCTGGAAAAGCTGTTAATGCAGGTGGTGTAGCTGTTTCAGGTCTAGAAATGACTCAAAATGCAATGCATTTATTCTGGACTGCAGATGAAGTTGATGAAAAATTAAAACAAATTATGAAAAATATTCATCAACAATGTGTAAAAGAAGGTACTCAAGAGGATGGTAGTGTAAATTATCCATTAGGTGCTAATATTGCTGGTTTTAAAAAAGTCGCTGATGCTATGGTTGCTCAAGGCTATTAAAATATTTTTGTTGACTAAATAAGTCTTCTGGTTTTGTTGGTTTTTATTTGGCGAGTATTATTAATACTCGCCAATATTATTTAAGACTTAAAATCTATTAAGTATAATTTTAAAAAAAAGAAATTTGTTTTCAGAAATAAAAATTTTTTTATTTATTTTTGTTAAGCATTTTCTATGAAATAACTATAAATTTGTAACAAATTTCTTTAAAAAATCAATTCTAAAGAAATGGCATTATCTATAAAATAAATTCAAAAACTATATAATTATTAAATAAGTATAATATAATTTTATCATACAATTTTTGTATAGTACTCTTTTATATTTTGATTATTGCGCTTCTTTTTTTTTCGTGTTAGTGTATGCGTGTTGTGTAGGAGATAAAAGATGTTAGATTATTTATACGAGATGAAAACATCAAGAAGGAATACGACTCTTGATAGTCAACGCTTTAGTGCTGATGAAGCTAGTGGTATTTTTTCGCCAATTAAGAAAAGCAAGACAACTATATTAGCAAAAAAAATAATTGTTAATCCTGTTGAAATGGATAGTGTGCATATTGATCTTGCAAATACAAGTAGTAAAAAAAGATTATTGAAATTTTTCAAAAAAAAATGAAAAAAAATTAAGTTAACCGCAACTTATACTTTTAAATAATAGTTTCAAAAAAAGATTAGGATGATTACAATAATTGTTTTCGTCCTAATTTTTTTTATTAATAATATGAAAAGTCTCACATTAACTAGCAAATAAGATAATAAAATGTTATAAAGTATTAGTATATTACTTATCTGTAATTTATTAAATTTTATTAGTTAGAAACTGCTAATATCACAGAAATTAAATTTAGAATACTTCGCTTGTCGTACTTGAAAACCCCTAAATGGTGTATTATAATTTGTGATGGTTATTAGGCTTTTCTATGTCTAATAAATAGCTATGGGCAAATGAATGATTTTTATTTTTAAATCAAATATTATATTTTGGTAATGGAGTGTCAAAAATGGACAACAAAAAAATGGTAACTATTGATGGTAACAATGCTGCAGCGCATATTGCATATGCTTTCAGCGAAGTTGCTGCAATTTACCCAATCACACCATCTTCACCAATGGGTGAATATGCTGATGCTTGGGCAAGTACTGGCAAGAAAAACCTTTGGGGTAAATCTGTTGAAATTATTGAAATGCAATCTGAAGCCGGAGCAGCTGGTGCTGTACATGGTGCTTTAGCAGGTGGTGCATTAACAACAACTTTCACAGCTTCTCAAGGTTTATTATTAATGATCCCTAACATGCATAAAATTGCTGGTGAAATGACACCTACAGTTTTCCATGTTTCAGCTCGTTCTTTAGCAGCACAATCTCTTTCTATCTTCGGTGATCACTCTGATGTTATGTCTTGTCGTAATACAGGTTTTGCTATGACTGCTGCAAGTAGTATTCAACAAACAATGGATATGGCTTTAGTAGCACATTTAGCAACTTTGAAGAGTGATGTTCCTTTCTTAAGTTTCTTTGATGGTTTTAGAACTTCTCATGAAATTCAAAAAGTTGAAGAAATTGATTATGAAGATATCAAGAAATTGGTTGATGAATCTTTAATTGAAAAATTCCGTGCTAGAGGCCAACGTCCTGAAGCTCCAATGCTAAAAGTTGCAGCTCAAAACGAAGATGTATATTTCCAAGGACGTGAAACAGTAAATAAATACTATGATGCTGTTCCTGAAATTGTTGAAGAATACATGGCTCAAGTTTCTGAATTAACAGGTAGACCTTTACAATTATTCTCATATTCTGGTGCAAAAGATGCAACTGATGTTGTTATTGTAATGGGCTCTGGTGCTGATACATGTGAATGGGCAAGTAATTACATTAACAGTAATGGCGGAAAAACAGGTGTAATTAATGTACATTTATATAGACCTTTCAGTGCTAAACATTTAGTTGCTGCATTACCAAAATCTGTTAAGAGAATTGCTGTATTAGATAGAACTAAAGAACCAGGTTCTTTAGGTGAACCATTATACTTAGACGTAGTAGCAGCATTAAGTCAAATGGGCTTACTAGAAAACATTAAAGTTATTGGTGGCCGTTATGGTTTAAGTAGTAAGGATTTCCCTCCTACACATGCAAAAGCTGTATTTGATCACTTAGCTGGAGAAGCTTTCCATAACTTTACAGTTGGTATTGAAGATGATGTTACAAATCTTTCAATTAAGATTGGTGAACAAATCAACGTTACTCCTAGTGATGTTTCTTCTTGTATGTTCTGGGGTCTTGGTTCAGATGGTACTGTTGGTGCTAACAAGAACTCAATTAAAATTATTGGTAACAATACAAAGAAAAATGCTCAAGCATATTTTGCTTATGACTCAAAGAAATCTGGTGGTATTACCGTTAGCCATTTAAGATTTGGTGAAAGTGAATTAAATATGCCTTGGTTAATTGACCATGCTGACTTTGTGGCTTGTCATAATCCTGCTTATATTGGTAGATATGATATGTTAAGTCCTTTAAAGAAAGGTGGTGTATTCTTATTAAATAGCCAAATTCCTTCAGATGAAGTATTTGAACATTTATCAAGAGATATGCAAGAACAAATTATCGAAAAGAAAATTCGTTTTTACAATATTGATGCTTTAAAAATTGCAGAAGCTGCTGGTTTAGGTACAAGAATTAATACTGTTATGCAAGCTGCTTTCTTTAAGATTAGCGAAGTATTACCAGAAGAAGAAGCAATTAAATTAATTAAAGAATATATTAAGAAAACTTTCATCAGAAAGGGTGAAGAAGTTGTTAAAAAGAACTGGGCTGCTGTTGATGGGGCTTCAGATGCATTACATGAAGTTAAAGTTCCTGCAACAATTACAAAGAGCTATGTTCCTGCTGCTTTAATTAAAGAAGATGCTTCAGATTTTGCTAAAGATATTATTGAACCTATTATGCATCGTGATGGAGATAGAATTCCTGTTTCTAAGATGTCTTATGATGGTAAATTACCTACAGCAACAGCAAAACTTGAAAAACGTGGTGTAGCTCCTGCTGTTCCAATGTGGATTTCAGATAATTGTATTCAATGTAACCAATGTGTTCAAGCTTGTCCTCACGCAGCAATTCGTGCAAAACAAATTGAACCAGCAAATCTTGAAAATGCTCCAGAAACATTTGTTACTCTTAAATCAAATACTAAGAATGATAAAGACTTAAGATTTAAGATTCAAATTTATACAGAAGATTGTCAAGGTTGTGGTGTTTGTGTTGAAGCATGTCCTGCTAAAACAAAAGCTCTTGAACTTTCACCAATTCAAGTTGAAAGAGATAAAGGCGAAATTGCTAATGCCGAGTTCTTTGAAGAGTTACCATATGATGTATTAGATGGTGTTAAAGATACTACTGTTAAAGGATTACAATTTAAACAACCTTTATTTGAATTCAGTGGCGCTTGTGCTGGTTGTGGTGAAACTCCATATGTTAAACTTGTTTCTCAAATTTGCGGAGAAAGCATGATTGCAGCAAATGCAACAGGTTGTTCTTCAATTTATTCAGGAACATTCCCTACAACTCCTTATACTACTCGTCAAAAAGATGGTAGAGGTCCAGCTTGGGGTAACTCATTATTTGAAGATAATGCGGAATATGGTTTAGGTATGCGTCTTGCTGTTGATAGTAATAGAAATTTATTAAAAATTTATATTGAAAAACTATTAGCTGTTGGAACTACTGATGAATTAACAAAAGCAATTAATGCAAGCTTAGAACTTTGGACTTCAGCAAAAGAAGATGCAATTGATGCTCAAAAAGCTGTTCAAGCTGCTTTACCAGCTGCTTTAGCTGCTGCAACTGATGAAAATAGAGTTTACTTAGATAAGATCAATGAATTAAAAGATTATTTCTCAGAAAAAACTGTATTCATTATTGGTGGTGACGGTTGGGCTTATGATATCGGATACGGTGGTGTAGACCATGTTGTTGCTTCTGGTAAAAATGTAAACATTCTTGTATTAGATACAGAAGTTTATTCAAATACTGGTGGACAAGCTTCAAAAGCTACTCCAATTGGTGCTGTAGCAAAATTTGCTAATGCTGGTAAACAATTCGGTAAAAAGAATCTTGGATTTATGTGTATGAGTTATGGTTATGTATATGTAGCTTCTATTGCATTAGGTGCTAATAGAATGCATGCACAAAAAGCATTACAAGAAGCAGTTGCATGGAATGGTCCTTCAATTGTTTTCTGTTATTCTTCATGTATTAACCATGGTATGAATATGAGATATAGCCAAGTTGAAGCTAAAAAAGCAGTTGATGCTGGTTATTGGCCATTATATCGTTATAATCCTGCTCTTGAAGAAGGAAAGAGATTCTCATGGGATATTAAGAGTGAACCTACAGTAGCTTATCAAGATTTCTTGAAAGGTGAAGTACGTTATACATCTCTTTATAAGACAAACCCAGAGCATGCTGATGAATTATTCAATAAAGCAGAAGCAGATGCAAAACGTCAAATGAATTTCTACAAATCTATTGGAGAAATCATGTAATTGATTTATGTATTTCATAAAAAAAGAGGTCCATTTGGGCCTCTTTTTTTGTTTAGTTTGAATGATAAAATTATTAGATGTTCTTTGATAAAGTTTTTGTTAAAAATTCTCTTAATCAATTATTAGAAAAATGTTAATTTAAATTGAATAAGGAATAAATTCTGAATTTGAGAACTTATATATTTTATTAATTCCTATTTTTTTAATAATAACTTCTATTTCATTAAAGTATGTATTGAGGTTTTTAACTGAATGAGAATCTGAACTAATAATAATTTTTGAATTTAACTCTTTAAGTATTTCAATAGTTGGAATATCTGGATAAGGAGAAGTTCTATAGCCTCTTGCAATTGCTCCCGTATTTATTTCTATAATTTTATTTAAATTGTTCAACTCTTTTATTACTTCTTTTACAGTTTTTAAGTACCAGCTTTCATTAATATTAAAAAGTTGTTCTCTCTCATTAAATTTGGTAAATAAGTCTAAATGTCCTATAATATCATAATTACAGCTTTTTGCAAAATTTATAATTTCTTCATAGTATTTTATAATAAAATTTTTTTCGCCATTGCAAACTGTGATTAATTCTTTAAGATATTCTATTTTCCAATCTATAGTGTATACTTTATTATCTATGAGTAAATTATGAACAGATCCAATTGTATAATCTGGAGTTCCTTCATGTTTCCAATTTAATGAATCTAATTCTAATCCTTTATATATTTTAATTTGTGGATATTTATTTTGTAATAGATCTAGTTTTTTAAAATATTCTATTTGATCATTTAATCCTAATTCTGAGCAACCGATATCATAGCCACATTCTGCATGTTCACTAAAGCCAATTGATTCAAAATTTAATTCAATTGCTCTTTCAATTACTTCTTGAGGGGAATTGTCTCCATCACTAAATATTGTATGTGTGTGTAAATTTGATAAAATCAAAATAAACTCCTAATAAATAATATAATTTAAATATACCAATTTTTTAGAAAAAAAAAAGTACTCAA
>RZYO01000100.1 GCA_009930325.1 Spirochaetia bacterium
CAAAATTATGTTCCTTTGCATTTGCATACAGAATTTAGTATAGGAGACGCTTTTGGTACTCCAGAATATATTGCTGAGATTTTAAGGAAGAAAGGATTCTCTGGAGCAGCTATCACTGACCATGGTACTATGGCAGGAGTATTCTCTTTCCAAAAATCTTTATTATTAAGAAATTTGAAACCAATTATTGGTTGTGAATTTTATTTAAAATATTTCTCTGATAAAAGAAATCATATTACTGTTCTTGTTAAAAATGAAAAAGGTTGGAAAAATATTCTTAAACTCCAAAAAATAGCTGTAGAGAATTTTTATAAAAAACCATTATTACCTTTTGATGAATTATTTGAGCATTCAGAAGGATTAATAGTATTAAGTGGTTGTATGAATGGTATTTTCCAAGATTTAATAAAAGACAAAGAAGAAACCAAAAAAATATTATTAAAGTTTAAAAATACTTTTAAAGATGATTTTTATTTTGAATTTCAACCTCACAACATTAATAATCAACAAGAGAAATTAAAAGCGATTTGGGAAATCTCAAATGATTTAGGAATAAAAGGAGTAATAACTTTAGATAGTCATTATCCTCTTGCTGAAGATAAAAAATATCAAGATGCAATAAAGTCCATTGCTTTTAAAACAAAATTCGGAGAGAGCTCTTTTTCAGATGATTGTTTTTATTTAATGACAGATGAAGAACTGCAAGAGAAAGTAAAAAAAGATTCTTCTTGGGCTTTAACTTTCTTAGATGATTGGAAAAGAAATACTTTTGTTATAAGAGATTCAATAAATTTTAAGATTACTCCAGGACAAGAAAAAGATACTCTACCTAAACTTTATGGTTCTACAGAAGAAAGAAATAAAATTTTTAAAGAAAAAGTGATAAAAGGATTAATAAAAAATACAAAATATAATATGGAGCAACCAGAAATAAAAGAAAGAATAAATTTAGAAATAAATAGAATTATAAGTAAGCAATATACTAATTATTTTTTAATTGTTGAAGAAATGATAAATTGGGCAAAGGGAAAAGACATTTTGGTAGGTCCTGGAAGAGGATCTGCAGGAGCTTCTTTGGCAGGATTGTCTTTAGGAATTACCGACTGCGACCCGATAGAACATGATTTATTATTTGATAGATTTTTATCAGAAATAAGAAAAGATATGCCTGATGTAGATATCGATTTTCAAGATGATAGAAGACAAGAAATATATCAGCATTTAAGAG
This sequence comes from Spirochaetia bacterium, assembly GCA_009930325.1. Lineage (GTDB taxonomy): Bacteria > Spirochaetota > Spirochaetia > Sphaerochaetales > Sphaerochaetaceae > Pleomorphochaeta. The sequence continues at coordinate 1,229 of RZYO01000100.1, forward strand.
ATACTTATGGAGAAGAACATTGTGCTAAAGTAATCACTTTTTCAAGATTCCATCCTAAAGGAATTTTAAAAGATATTGCAAGAATTTTTTCTATTCCGGAAAAAGAAATACTCCAAGTGAGTAAATTAGTAATTGAGAGATCCGGAGGAGATGCTAGATGTGTATCTGGAGACTCGATAGTTTATTCTGAAAATAAAAAAATAAAAATTAAGGATGTAATTAAATATAAAAATAAAAAAATAATAGCTATGGATTTAAAAACAAAAAAAATAAAAGAAACAGAAATTTTAAATTATTTTGATAATGGAGAAAAAGAAATTTATGAAGTAACATTGGAATCTGGAAAAAAAATAAAGTGTACAGAAAATCATAGATTTTTAACAAAAAGTGGATGGAAAAGATTAAAAGATATTAAAGAAAAGGATTATATAGGAGTTGTTAATATATAATATATAGCTGGAGATGTATGTCCTATGAATAAGTGTCTTTTCTGTAATAAAAAAATTTCTAATAAAAGAAAATTCTGTTCTTTGTCGTGTGTTACCAAATACAAAAATAAATATAATAATCCAATGAAAAACAAAAAAACTATTGAAAAGATGAGAAAAAAGAAAAAAGGATGTTTGGTCTGGAACAAAGGATTAACTAAAAAAGAGCATCCTGCACTTTTGAAGATATCAAGAAGATGTGAAAAAAGAAATCCCATGCACAACAAAGAAGTTGTTGAAAGGATGAAAAAAAGTTTAAAAAAATATTATAAAGATGAATCGAAAGAGCATAGAAAGAATAGGATAGAAAAACATAAAATTTATTTTTTTGATAATTTTGAAAGGAAAAAACAAATTTCAGAAAATGTAAAAAAAACTATTGCAAAGGGAAAAATGTGGTGGCAAAAAGATAAAAAAGAGACCATAGAAATAAGGAGGAAAATATCTAAAAAGGTAAAAGCTTGGGCCAAAAAAAATCCTGAAAAGATATTAGAAAGAACTGAAAAACTAAAGCAATTTATAATTGAAAATCCAGAAAAACATCCTCTTAGAAGAGTAGCAGGAAAAAACTCTTATAAACAAAAACAATTATATAAAATTCTATGCAACTTTATATCAAAAAAAGAACTTGTAGAAGAACTCTTTATTAAAACAAAAAATGGATATAGATTTGCAGACATAGGATGGGAAAAAAGAAAGATCGATTTTGAATATGATGGAAAATTATGGCATAATAAAAAAGACGATAGAAAGAGAGATATAGAGCTTAAAGAAGTTGGATGGAAAACAATTCGTTTTAAATACGAAGATTTTTTAAAAAATAATTTTGAGAAAAAAATTTTAAAGGTGATTGAGTGGAATTCGAAAGAGTCAAATCTATCAAAAAGATTGGAATAGAAAATGTTTATGATTTGGAGACAAAAGAGCATAATTATATCTGCAACGACATTATTGTACACAATTCTTCTTTTGGTTTATTAGACACTTTCTCAGAATTTAAGGAAGCTAAAGAATTTTTAAAAAAATATCCTTTTGCTACAGACATAGCTATTAAATTGGAAGGACATTTAAGACACTTAGGCATTCATGCAGCTGCAATGGTGGTAACTGAAAAACCTATTTATGAATATGTCCCTATTAATAAATTAAGTGGAGAGGCAATTATTGAATTTGAAAAGTTCCAGTGCGAGGAATTAAATTTGATTAAATTTGATATTTTAGGATTAAAAACTTTGACCATACTTAAAGATTGTTGTAATGATTTAGGCATTAAATTGCCTATAGAATTTAATGATAAAGAAGTTATTGATAATATTTTTAAAACAGGAGATACTCTGGGAGTTTTCCAATTAAATACTGTAGGGATGACTAAATTTATAAAACAACTACAACCAGATAGTTTTAAAGAGATTTATGATACTACAACTTTATTTAGACCTTCTGCATTGCATAGTGGACAAGCTCAGAATTATATTAATATTAAACATGGTAAAACAGAAGATATTTTACCTTTTGAATCTTTAAGAAAAATTACTCAAGATACAAAAGGACTTATATTATACCAAGAACAAGTAATGCAAATATTAAATCAAGTTGGAGATTTATCTTGGGCAACTGCAGAAATGTCAAGAAAAGTTATGACAAAAAGCAAAGGGAAAGATGCGATGAATACCATTCGTGTTGATTTTGTTAAGAATGCTCAAAAAAAACACGATCTCTCTGAGAAAGATGCTGAGAAAATATTTGATATCGTATCAACTTTTGGATGTTTAACAGGAGACACCATCATCTATAGAAGTTCTTCTAATCAACATAAAAATAAAGAATTAACCATTCAAGAGGCATTTGATTATCAATCCTCCGACAATTTTAAATACAGAGGATTAAAGATCCTCTCTATGAGCTCTGATGGTTTCGTAAGACCCCACAGCATAAAGTGTATTCACGACACAGGGATTCAAGAAGTTTTTTATATAAGAACTATTTCAAACAAAAAAATAAAAGCAACAAAGAATCACAGATTTTTAATAAATGGAGAATGGAAACAAGTAAAGGATATTAAAGAAGGAGATTATATAGAAGTAAGCGATTTAAAGAAAGCTCAAAAAAATTATTCAATAGGATTGGGAACAGGAAATCACTCGATATGTCCAAGATTCCGGAAAGGAGAAGGTTATTCTAACAAATTAATTAACCGAAGAAAAGAGCTCATCAAAAACATTGGACATTGTCAGCAATGCAATTCGAGAGAGAGATTAGAAATGCATCATTTCAATCACAACCAAAAAGACAACTCAAAAGAGAATACCATTTTATTATGTAGGAGATGCCATAAAAGAATAGACAAGACTATTGATTTTTCAAGATTCCAGAAAGGATATTATACTTCTAGAGAAAGAATCTGCGAGATAAAAAAAATGGACAAAAAAAGACGAACATTCGATATCGAAATGACAGAAGAACCCAGAAATTTTATAGCCAATAATTTTGTAAGTCACAATAGTTATGGTTTTAATAAATGTTTGAGCAAGGATACTACAATTTTAATACCTTCTGGGAGAGGGATGAAAAGGATAACTATAGAACAGGCATATAAAGAAAAACCCTCCAAAATTTATTCTTATAATAGTGATACCAAAAAGAGTTTTAAAGCCCCAATAAAAGAAATTGTTAAGACAGGTAAAAAAGAAGTCTTCGAAGTTCTATGCAGAACTAACAGATATAGGAAAATCAAGACAACAAAAGAACATAAATTTTTAACCAAACAAGGTTGGAAAAAATTAAAAGATTTAAAAATTGGAGATGAAATAATGTTAAAAGCTCCAAGCACAATCTTATTTGGAGAAAAAAACTCCAGGTTCAATAAGATTCCATGGGAATATGCTCCGATATTAAATATAGAAACAAAAGGAATTGAAGAGACTTATGATGTCCATGTAGACCATCCTGAACACAATTATATTGCAAATATGTTTGTAGTTCATAATAGTCATGCAGTTGAATATTCTATGATATCTTATTGGTGTGGTTGGTTAAAATATTACTATCCTAAAAATTTTTATAAATCAATTTTAAAATATGAAGAAGACAATAAATTAATTTCAGCGACAATGCAAGAGATGGAGAATAAAAATATCCATTTAGAGTTCCCAGACATTAATCATTCTGATTTTTCTTTTTCAATCTTTAATAATAAAATTTATTGTGGATTAAATACAATTAAAGGATTAGGAGAAAAGACTGCAGAAAAAATAATAAATAATAGACCATATATCAGTAAAAAAGATTTCTTGCAGAAGACTAAAGTAAGCCAAAAAATTTTTAAAGGATTAGAAGTTGCAGATAGTTTTAGAGAGATTGAAGAAATTAAACAAGAACATTCTCTACAAGAATTATTAAAATATACTAAGATTAAACCTAAAAATAAAATTAAAGATGTTTATGATTTCGGGAATCTCCCATTCAAAGATATTTGTAATTTAACTGAAGAAGATAAAAATAAACCTACAGTATTAAGAGGTATTATTACAGAAGTTGTCAATAAAGATAAACTTTTAAGAAAAACTTTGGATGATTTTAAAATTAAATTTGAAAAACATATGATATATTTGAATTTAAATGACGGAACAGACGATTTAGCTTTACAAGTGGATCCAGGACATTATCAATTTTTAAAAGATAAAATAGAAAGAGCTGATAATCAATTGGTGATAGTTGTAGGTATTTTAAATAATGATGCCAAAAAAATGTATTTAGAAGAGTTGGAATTTTTAAATGATCCAATAGAGAATAGGAAAATAACTAAAACTTTCGAAGAGAATAAAAAAAATAAACCAGGAGAAACTTTTATCGCTTCTGCTCAACCTAAAGTTTCAAAAAAAGGTAAAAGCTATTATAATATAATTTTATTCAATGGTATTAAAGGCATGTGTTTCTTCTTTGAGGGAGCTTTAAAATTTGGTGATAAAGTAAAAGAATATAGGACAAAAGATTCTTTTATAAATTTAATTATTGATAAAAAATAGGTGATAAAATGAGTAATATAATTTGGTCAATAAGCAGAATTGGTGCATGGTTAGAATGTCCATTAAAAGCTAAATATAAATACATAGACAAACTATATGTAGAAATGCCTTCTGAAGCTTTAGAAAAGGGTAAAAAATTACATGATTATTATGATAAGTTTTATGATTTTTATGAAGAAGATATTTATGATGCTGAGGAGAAAGCTATTAATTATTTAGGCATCGATGAAGAGTTCCAAAAAAAATATATGATGCATGCTTTAAATTTTAGAGAGTTTGTGATATTAAATGATGTTATTCCGCATAAAAGAGAATCTAAATATTATGCTACTGATATTGATGGTGATAAATGGATAGGAATTATTGATAGAGTTGATAAGATTGATGATGAATTTGTTAAAATAATAGATTATAAAACAAGTGAAGGTTCTTTAAATGAAGTTTCAAAGAATAAAAGAATAATGAAAGCTGATGGCAGTTTATTTATAGAGACTTCTAATTATCTCCCCCAATTATTATTATATGCTAAAATATATGAACTTGCAGAGAAAGAAAAAGTAAAAGAAGTTGGAATTTTATTTACAAGCAACCAAAAAGAATTAAGTTCTAAAGAAATCACTCAAGAAGAGATCGATAAGAATTGGGAAGAGATGGTTGAAAAGAAAAGACAAGCTAAAGAAGCAATGAAAGGACCATATGAACCAAAGCTTGGGAAGTATTGTTTTTGGTGCGAATATAAAGATAAATGTCCCCTAAAAGTTGGTTTTAAGTAGCAAATACCATATAGGTATCAAACAATATTGATATAAAGAAAGGTAATAAAAATGAAATATAAGGATTTAATGGAAAAAATTTTTGAAGGTTATCCTCGACAGATAGCTTTGCCAAATAGGATTGAAGTTAAAAATTGGAAAGAACTTTCTAATATAATTACTATTTGGAATAACAAAGTAAGAATTTGGATTTCTTTATATAAATATTCTTTTTCAAATACTTCTGATTTTATTATTGATAAAATATGGTTTGATTTTGATAATAATGAATGGGAAAATTTGACTATTCTCCACAACTGGCTTTTAGAAAAAAAATATAAACATTTTATTGTTTTTTCTGGGAAAGGTTTCCATTGTTATATTTTGACAAATAAAAAAGAATTAAAGAATAATAAAATTGCATTAATGAATGCTCAAAATTATATCATGCAAGAAACCAAGATAGAAGTTGATAAACAAGTAATAGGAGATATTGCAAGAGTCGTTGGTCTCCCAGGAACATTTAATTGTAGAAGAGGTCGCTGGATCATTTTTGTTTCTTCAAAAGATTTAGAACAAGGCGAAGATTATATAAAACAAAAAGCTGAGAGTGAACAATTTGGCGATTTTGAAATGTTTGGTGAAAAATTATTTGATATGACAGAATGGGATACAGGTATTGCTGAATATAGAGCTGAAATTTCCATAGTTGATGATTTTGATAGTAAAATTAAAGAAGATGAATTGTTAAAAGCTGTTCCTCCTTGTATAGCAAATATATTATTACATCTTAAAGATTTAGAAAATAGTTATAATGAAAGATTTATTGTGATTGCTTATTTATTAAATGAACTTGGTTATAGCGAAAAAATGGTAGAAGATACTTTAAAAAAATTTATGACACCCAAAAAATTTTTTCATTGTATTAAAGAAGAAAGACAAATATCTCATATTGCAAAGAGAGTATTTGTTCCTGTTGGTGGTTCAAAAATTAGGTCTTTAGGTTATTGTCCAACACCAAATAAAAGATGTGAAAATTGCATGAGGTTATAAAAATGAAAATATTAATTGATAATAGAGAGCCACAAAAAATTCAAAAATTAGCAAAAGAAATTCTTAATGATATAGAAATACAAGCTTTAGAATTCGGAGACATCGTTGTTGAAGAACTTGGATTATATATTGAAAGGAAAGGCATCAGTGATTTTATAAATAGTTTTAAAACAGGACATATTCAAAAACAATTAATTAATTTATCAAAATTTAAAAATCCGATTTTAATAATTTCTGGCAGTTATAAAGATATGTTTTTTAAAAAAGGATTTAAACCAAAAATTACTATTTATCAATATCTTGGAATGTTAAGACATATTGGTATGAAATATAAAGTCAAAATGTTTCAGGTTGAAAATGATACTCAATTATTGCATTTGTCTAAAGGTATTATTCAAAGTTTACAAAAGAATGAACAGTTTGAGTTTTTTGGAGAGAATCATGGTATTCAAAAAGACCTACCACCATTAATAAAAGTGCTATGTTTGGTTGAAGGTGTGTCAATTAAGATAGCTACCTTAATATATAATAACTATGATAATTTAGAAAGGATAAAAGAATTAAGTCATATAAGGAAATTAGGCATAAAAGGTTTAGGAGAGAAAAAACAAGAAAAAATTTATGATTTTTTATCAAAATTATAGAAAAGAAAGGGTTTATAAACCTTTTGGTATATAATATATATATAATTTAAAGGAGTTGATTTAAAATGATTTTACAATATGGTATTTTTGATGTAGCCAAAGAAAGTTGTGAAGATGCAGTTGAGTTTGGACAAGACTCAACTGTTAAAATACAAACTTTAACTAACTATGGGAAAGCTGAATTTAACAAAAATGAACTTGCAGATGTTGATTTAAGCTCAGCAAATTTATTCCCTCTTGGTAAAATGTTAAGAGAAGAAATTCGCTCTGAGAATTACGATATTGAAGATACAGATGAATTAATTATTGATACTTATTTTTCCATAAAAAAAACAGTTATTGTGCATTTTATTTTAATAAGAGAACAGGAGATAATACCATGAAATATAAAGTTGAAGTGGTAATTCCAAGATTACTTTCTGGAGAAGTTAAAGGTAAGATAAAGGATTATTTTGTTGATGGTAATTTTATTTCAAGAGATTTAAAAGTAGGAGAATATTTTAATTTAATGGGTGGAGCTTATAGAATTATTGAAATAATAGATGGTGATGATGAATGAATATTTTTTTCTTAGATAATGATGTAGAAAAAAATGCTATGCTATATCATGATGCTCATGTTCGTAAGATTATTGTAGAGATAGCTCAAATGCTCTCTACAGCACATAGTTTATTAGACAGCAATGAAAAAAATAAAGCTAAGTTATATAAGCCTACACATGCTAATCATCCAATGACTAAATGGGTTAGAGAAAGTAGAGGAAATTATTGTTATACTTTAGAAATATTAAAACAATTATGCAAAGAATTTGAATATAGATTTGATAAAAAACATAAAACTAGTGAATTAATTCCTTATTTATCAAATATACCAAGAGGATTAATGAATCCAATGCATACTTGTTCTAATATAATATGGAATACAACACCACCATTATGTATGCCTGAAAAATATAAATGTGATGATTTTATTCAAGCATATAGAAGATATTATATTGGAGAAAAACAATATGATAAAAATGGTAAACCTCATAAATGGACTAAAAGAGATAAACCAGAATTTATATTGAATGCAGAAAAAGATGCAAAAAGTATTATAGAAAGATGCAAAAAGTATTATAGAAAATGCAAAAGAGTATTTACAAAATAGAATAATGAAACAGGAGATGAAAAAATGGAACAAATTAATATAAATGATAAAATGAAGATGTATTTAGATTTAAAGAAAGATATTGATACATTAACAGAGCAACAACAAGTTATTAGAAAAGAAATTGAAGAATACTTCAAGGTTCAAGGAATTGATAACTTAAGAACAGACTTAGGTTCTATTAGTTATGTGTCTAAAGAATATGAATCAATTAATAAAGAGATGTTCAATAAATTATTATCTGAAGAGATTAAGCAACAAATAATGACAAAGAAGGAATCTAAGTATATAGCAATAAGAGAGAATATAAAGAAGGAAAAGGTGAAAGAATGAAAGAAATAAAATGTAGAGTTTGTGGTAAAATATATAATCCAAGTTTTTATGTAGTTGGGGATGATGAGTTTTGTTCAAAGATATGTTTAAATGAACATTTTGAGTTTGTTAATATTAAAGATTTTGTAAAGGAAAAAGTGAAGGAAAATGCCAAAACAAAGATTAGAAGGAATACTATCAAGAAGCCTGAAAGCAAGAAATGATTTGTGGTATTTGAAGTTACAATCAAATAAACTATCACATCAATCAATGCCAGCGGATTTTATTGTGCTTCCAAAAGATAGTCCAGTGAGATATTTGATAGAATGTAAAGAAACTATAGGAAATAGGTTTAATTTTAATAGACTTACACAATTGGATAGTCTAAATATGTTTAATAAGTATTCAGATTATAATTTTAGTATGGTACTATTAATGTTTTGGAAGGGTAGGCTAAAACAATCAAAAGTTTATATGATTGGTATAGTCTATTTGAATGAAATAATACAAGAGAATAAGTATAAATCATTATCAATTGATGAATGTGAAATGTATTTAGAAAAAAATCCTAGTAATATGAAAAAAATAGAAATAGGAAAGAATAGTATATTTAAATTAGAGGGAATGGTATGAAAAGATATAAACATAAAAAATATATAAAAATTGATGAACTTGAGATGATATGGGATTTTCTTGTTGAGCATAAACTTTTGAATTCATACCTTAAATGGAGAGAAGAAGAATTAACAAATGAAGAAATAGAATGGTGTGATAATAAATATAATGAATATAATGAATAAAAATTGGTGATAAGAAATGAGATATGTGAGTATAGATATTGAAACAACAGGTTTGAATCCTGATAGAGACCAGATTTTAGAGTTTGGTGCTGTGATTGGAGACACTAATAAAAAGTATGATATTCAATCAGCAATTAAATTTCATAAAATAATTCTTCACAGAAGAATTATTGGTGATATTTTTGCTGTTAATATGAATAGAGATATTATTCAAGAGATTAAAGAAGCATTTGATGAATCAGAGCTTAATCCAAAATTTTGCTCAATTCAATATTTAGAAGAAAATTTTATAGAATGGTTAAAGCAAAATGGATTTGATATAAAAGAAAAAATTAATGCTGCGGGAAAGAACTTTGCAGGATTTGACCAAAAATTTTTAGAACCATATTTTAAAAATATCAAGTTTTCACAAAGAGTATTAGACCCTGCTATATTATATTTTGATTCTGATGATAAAAGATTACCAGATTTAAAGACTTGTAATGCACGAGCAGGTTTGAAAGATAATGTCAGTCATAGAGCTTTAGATGATGCAATGGATGTTATTTTATTATTACAAAATAAGTTAAATA
>RZYO01000101.1 GCA_009930325.1 Spirochaetia bacterium
ATTTTAGAGATATGATTTACCTTCAAAGTGCCGGTCTTGATCTACCCTACGTAACATTGGGATAGCTGATGACCCACACTAAATGACGAATGGCCTAATAATTTTAAAATAAATAAAATTTGACAGAATTATAATACCATGATAGTGTTTTATTAAATAGATTTTTTATATTATGAATTTAAAATTCCATCAGATATTTTTCACAGGACGGGAAGCCTGGCATGGCTCCTCGTTAGGGGCGAAAGGTATCTTTTTTTTTCAAATACAATTTAAGGAGATTATTATGAAAAAAAATGTGGAAAACCTTAAGAGGTTAATTAATGCGGGAAGAGGTCTAGTCCCTGCCTCAACAGTAATTTCAAATGCAAAATTAGTTAATGTAATGTCAAATGAAATTTATCCTGCAGGTGTTGCTATTTAAGAAGACACAATAGTTGCTATTGGTGATGTAGATGATTACATTGGAAAAGAAACAAAAGTAATTGATGCAAAAAATCAATATATAGTCCCTGGTCTCATAGATGGTCATATTCATAGTGAATGTAGTAAGTTGAGTATTACTAGTTATGCTAAAGCTGTTGTTCCTCATGGTACGACCTCAATGATTAGTGGTCTTGATGAATATATATCTGTTTCTGGTTTAGACGGGTTACAAGAAATATTTCAAGAGATTGATAAGAGTCCTTTAAAAGTATTCTGGGGTGCTCCTCATCAAACACCTTATACTTTCCCTAAATCAACAATTAAATATGATATTACTAGAGAAACTCATAAAGAAGTGCAAAAATGGCCTCAATGTTTCGGGGTTTGGGAAACTGTAAGAGAATTTATTCAAGAACAAGATGAAAATACTTTAGGTGCAATTTCATTAGCAGAAGAAAATAGACTCCCAGTATTTGGTTGTGCACCAATGGCTAGAGGTAAAGATTTAAATGGGTATTTATGTGCTGGTATTAGATTAGACCATGAAAGTTATGACCATGATGAAGTAGTTGAAAAATTAAGAAATGGTATGCATATGCTAATTAGAGAATCTGTTGTAACTCATTTCCTATCTGAAAACATTAGAGCAATTACTGAAGTAAATCCTTATTTTGCAAGAAGAACAAGTTTTTGTACAGATGATGTTACAGCCTCAGAAGTATTAGAAAAAGGTCATCTTGATAATGTTGTTAGAAAAGCTATTAAATCTGGGATTGCTCCAATAACAGCAATTCAAATGGCAACTATTAATAGCGCCGAAGCCTATAGAATTGACGATAGAATCGGTTCAATTTCACCAGGCAGAATTGCAGATATTTTATTTGTTGATGATTTAACTGAATTTAATGTTAGACAAGTTATGACTAATGGTAAAATAGTAGCTAAAGATTATAGTATTTCTTATGATTTAAAAGCACCAAAAAGAAGTGAAATCTTAACTAGTAGATTAGACTGCGATTTGGTAGACAAGTCTGATTTTGAATATAAAGTAGATATTACAAATGGTAAAGCTAAAGTCTTATCCATGAATGTTGTTGGGCCTTTTTTGCGTGAACGAAAAGAAGAAATTTTAGAAGTAAAAAATAATGTTGTTATACCAGATATAGAAAAAGATGTAGCTATGTGTTCTGTAATTGAAAGATTTGGCAAGAATGGTAATAAATCTTTAGCATTTTGTTCAGGTTGGAAATTAAAATCAGGAGCAATGGCTTCTTCTGCAGCTCCAGATGACAACAATATAATAGTGATTGGTACCAATTCAAGTGATATGGCTTTTGCTGTTAATTACTTAATAAACAATAAAGGTGGTCAGGTAGTAGTAAAAGATGGTAAAGTTTTAAGCTTTTTAAGTCTTCCTGTTGGTGGTATTTGTAGTGACGAGGACCCTATTATTGTTGCAAATAAAGAGAAAGAATTAACTAAAGCTGCAAATCTTTTAGGTTGTAATCTTCCTGAACCACTTATGTATATGTTTTTCTTACCTATAACTTGTTTACCTGATTATGCATTAACCGATTTAGGTCCAATAGATACACAAAAGTTATGTGTATTCAATCCAATTCTCTCATTGGAATAATATAGTAGAGGACATAATGAATAAAAATGAATTGAAGAAACTAATCGACGTTGCTTCTAAAAGAGTAAACGCTGATTTAGTGATAAGTAACTGTCGGGTTGTAGATGTATATAATCATAAAATAATAGACACAAGTGTAGCTATATGTGGAAAATATATAGCAGGACTTGGGGAATATACTTCAGAGAATACTTATGATGCAGAAGGAAGATATTTAGTTCCTGGATTTATTGATAGTCATATTCATATAGAATCAAGCTATGTATCTCCAGAAGAAATTGGAAGGCTATTAGTTCCTCATGGAACGACAACAATAATTGCTGATCCACATGAAATAGTTAATGTTTGTGGTATTAAAGGCTTTAAGTACATGTTAGAAGCAGCTAAAAACACCAAACTAGATATTAAATTTATGTTGCCATCTTGTGTCCCAGCAACCCCTTATGAAACTTCTGGAGCAGTAATTTCTTCTCAAGATATGAAAGAGCCAATAAATTATGAAAATGTTCTTGGTCTTGGTGAATTTATGAATTATCCAGGAATAATAAATAGTGATGATGAAACATTAAATAAATTAGTTGTTGCATATGAAAACAATAAAATAATTGATGGGCATAGTCCTGGATTAGAAGGTGCTAATTTAAATGCTTATACTTGTGCAAATATTAGAACTGACCATGAATGCTCAAGTATAAGTGAATTCAATGATAGAATTTCTCGAGGCCTTTATGTTTTATTAAGACAAGGCTCTGCTTGTCATGATTTGAAAAACTTGTTACCTGCTGTAAATAATTATAATTCTAGGTATTGCTTATTTTGCTCTGATGATAGACACCCTAAAACAATTTTAGAAATAGGTCATTTGGAAGAGCATTTAAAAATGAGTGTAAATTCTGGCCTTGATCCTATTACAGCGATTCAAATGGCAACAATTAATGCAGCTGAATGTTATTCTTTAAAAGATAGAGGTGCTATTGCACCAGGAAAAATAGCAAATTTCTCATTGATAAAAGATTTAAAATCTTTTGAAGTTGTAAAAACTTATATTAATGGTGAATTAGTATCACAAGAAGGTATGTATTTACCTAAAACTGAAATGTATCCTATTGCTTCGGTAAAAGGCTCTTTTGATGTTAAAAATTTCAATAAAGAAAGATTAAGGTTAAAACTTAAAACAAATAGTGCTTTAACAATTTATTTACAACCTGGAGGCGTTTTAACTAAGAAAAAAATGTCTTTTGTTAAAATTAATGAATTTAATGAATTTGTTTTTGATGAATCAAAAGATATTGTTAAAGTTGCTGTTGTAGAAAGGCATAAAGGAACTGGAAATACAGCGGTTGGATTATTAGAAGGTTATGGTTTAAAAAAAGGAGCAATAGCTCAATCTATTGCACATGATTCACATAATATTATTGTAGTTGGAACAAATGATGATGACATGTTTTTTGCTGTAAATGAACTTATTAATCAAGATGGAGGTGTTATTGCTGTTGAAAATGGGAAGATCCTTTCGAGTATTCCTATGCCAATAGCTGGGTTAATGAGTGATAAGAGTGGAGAAATTGTTAGAGAACAATTAATTAGTTTTAATGACTGTGCATTTAATATAATGAAAATAAATAAAGATTTAGAACCAATAATGACTTTATGTTTTATGTCTTTAGCAGTTATTCCAGAAATTAAGTTAACTGATCGAGGATTATTTGATGTAACTACATTTGAATATATTGATATAAATTAAAAGGAGGAGAAAATGGAAAAGCAAATAAAGGTGCCATTTTTTACAAAAGGAGATGTTGGTGGATTAGCTTATTTAATACCCAACAATATAGTAAATTATTTGATAGTAATCGGGACTTTGTCGTTTGTTTTAGGATGGCCAGATGAATTAGTTTATGGAAAGGTAATTCCTGGTATGTCGATTGGATTAATGATTGGTTGTTTTTATTATGCATATATGGCCAAAAAATTAGCTATTAAAGAAAATAGAAGTGATGTTACAGCATTACCATCTGGTTTATCTACACCTGCAATGTTTGTTATATTGTTTGGCGTTATAACACCATTGCATTTTGCATTAGGAGATCCTTATATTACTTGGTCGGCTGCTTTAGCTGCGACTTTTATTGGTGGTGCAACTGAATTTATAGGTGGCTTTATCGGGCCTTGGATGAAAAGAAAACTACCAAGAGCAGCGCTATTAGGGACTGTTGCTGGAATAGGATTTATTTGGATGGCAACCCAAGGTCTTTTTGATGTATATAGTGATCCAATATTAGCTCTTCCAATTTTTGCAATCGCAATGCTAGGATTATTTGGAGGTTATTTATTTCCTAAAAAAATACCACCATTAGTTGTAGCTATTTTGGGAGGAATAATATATGCCCTTGCTTTAGGAAAAGCCACTTTTGATTTTTCTGGTGTTGGAGTTTATTTCCCAAATCCTGTTAATACAATTCAAGCATTAATGAGTGGTTTTGTTATTGTTATTCCTTATTTAACAATAATTATTCCAATTGAAATATATAATTTTATCGAGACAATGGACAATGTAGAAAGTGCAAATGCTGCAGGAGATAATTATAATGTTAGAGAAGCTCAATTTGCAGATGGTATTTGTACTATGCTTGCTGCAATTTTTGGCGGGATTGTTCCTAATACAGTTTGGTTAGGTCATGCTGGATTAAAAAAAACTCAGGCTCGTATTGGGTACTCAATAGTATCAGGTTTAATATTAGGTCTATCAGGTATATTTGGGTTGTTTTCATTCTTAAGCAATTTAATTCCACAAGCAGTTTGCGCAATAACTTTCCTTTGGTGTGCTTTAGTAATGGTGTGCCAAGCTTTTAAAGCAACTGAGAAAAAACATTATGCTGGTGTTGCTATCGCTATGGTACCTCCAGTAGCAGATTTTTTGTTCACTCAAGTAACTGGTGCAGTTAGTTTATCAAATATTTGGACTGAAACATTAGCTTCTGGACTTTCTGGGTATAATGCTGATATTTCTACACAAATAATTAACGCTGGTGTTATGTGGAATGGTATTCCAGCTGTTAAAGCTGCAATAACTATGTTAGTTGGTGCTGCTCTATCAGCAACTGGATTTATCCACTTTGCTCAATTGGGTTGGCATATTACTTCTCCATTCACTATTGGCTATATTATTGTTGCAGTAATATTTTTTGTTCTTCATAAAGGTGAAGGTAAATGGATAAGTTACGACAAAGATTTTGAATATGTATAATATAATTCGTATATTTATGTGATTAAATTTGATTGTTGTATTATTGATTATAGTACAACAATCTTTGTTTTGTGCTTATTTTATATATTAATATAATGAAAAAGTAATATGTAAAAAATACTCTTGTCTATAAGAACAAGAGTATTTTTTTAGTATGAAATAATTTATTATTTATTATCTTTTGTTTTTGAGAAAGAGTGTGTAATTCTATCAATAATAATTGCTAAGAATACAATTGAAATACCAGCTTCAAAACCTCTTCCAACTTCAATTCTACTAATAGCTAGAAGAACTTCCATTCCGAGTCCTTTTGCACCAATCATTGAACCTATTACTACCATAGCAAGAGCCATCATTGTGGTTTGGTTTATTCCAACCATTATTGAAGGTTTGGCAAGTGGTAATTGAACATCAAATAAAATTTGTTTTGGTGTTGCTCCAAATGCTTTTGCAGCCTCTAAAGCTTCAATATCTACAGTTCTAATTCCTACATTTGTCAAACGAATTACTGGAGGTACTGCATAAATTATTGTTGCAAACATTGCTGGCACTTTCCCCATTCCAAAGAACATTAGAGCAGGAATAAGATAAACAAAACTAGGCATAGTTTGCATAGCATCTAATAATGGTTTTAAAATTCGTTCAGCTCTATCGCTTCTTGCCATCTTTATACCTGTTGGTAGACCAATTAGAAGAGAGAAGAAAACAGAAGCCAAAACTAAACTAAGAGTTCTCATAGCTAAATCCCAATAGCCAAAACCTCCTATTACAAACATCATAGCCATAAAAACAATACCTGTACTTAATTTTCCAAGTAGTTTCCATCCAGCTAATCCTATAAGTAATATAATTACAAACCATGGTGTAAATAGTAATAAATTTTCAAGTGCTAATACAACATGGAGAATAATGGATCCTATAAAATCGAAGAAACCATCAAGGTGTAATAATAGCCAATCCATTATTGAGTCAATAACTTTTGCTAATGGTATATTAATCATATTTGGGAATTCAAACATTCTATTCACCTCCTAATGGGGATAGAGATTCGAAAATCTGGTCTGTAGTGACAATCCCTTTGAACTTATTTTTTTCATCAACAACTGGAACAGGCCAAGGATTTTGACTAATAATTGGAAACATTTCTTCAAGTAGAGTATCTTCTGTTACAGAAGTAACCTTTTTAATTGATGAAATAGGAATAGTTTTTGGAATATTTTCTTGTTCTAAAAGTTGAACAAGTTCTTTTTCTCTTACAACCCCTAATAGTTCTCTTGATTTATTAACAATAAATGCAGCTCTTCTTTTATGAGATCTAATAAGAGTAAGTACTGTTTTAGGACCTTCCCAAGCATAAGCTAAAATTGAAGGTTCTTCCATTATCGTACTTGCTGTTAAAACTCTTGCAGGAGAAGCATCTTGAACAAATTCTTGAACATATTCGTCAGCAGGATTTGTTACAATGTTTTCAGGTGTGCCAACTTGAACAACTTCTCCGTCTCTAAGAATAGCAATTTGATCACCCAGTTTTAAAGCTTCATGTAAATCATGAGTAACAAAAATAATTGTTTTTTTTAATTTTTCTTGAAGTTCAACTAGTTCATCTTGCATTTGCCTTCTTATTAAAGGGTCCAATCCACTGAAAGGTTCATCCATTAATAATATTTCAGGGTCATTTGCTAATGCTCTAGCTAAACCAACTCTTTGTTGCATACCGCCACTTAGAGAACCTGGATAGTAATCTTCCCAACCTTTAAGTCCAACTGTTTCAAGAGTCTGCATGGCTTTTGCATAGCGTTCTCCTTTTGGGATGCCTCTTATTTTTAAGCCATAAGCGGCATTGTCTAAAACTGTTTGATGGGGTAGGAGTCCATAATGTTGGAATACCATACCAAATGTATCTCTTCTAAATTGTAGTAGTTGCTCCTTAGTCATTTTAGTAATATCTTTATCGTTGATAATGATGTTACCTTTAGTTGTGTTTACCAAACGTATTAAGGATCTAATTAAGGTTGATTTACCACTACCGGAAAGTCCCATAAGAATATAGAACTCTCCTTTTTTGATTTCAAGATTAATATTTTTCATCCCTACAATACAGCCTGTTTTTTTCTGAATTGATGCTTTTGATTCTTGCATTAATTTTTTAGTAAATACTTTTTTTGCATCTTTACCATAAAGTTTCCACACATCTTTAACAATTACTTGAGGTTTGTTTTCTGTATTTTCCATATGTCTCCTATAATGCTGCTTTAACTTTCTTTGCTACATCTGCAGAAACCCATTTTGTCCAAACATCTTCTTTGTTTTTTAAGAACCAGTGAGCTGTTTCTTCAGTAGACCAACTCTCGTCATCCATTTTTGCTAAGAATTCATTATTTTCTGCAACAGTTGTTGAATATTTCTTTAAGATTTCTACAACTTCAGGAGCTTTTTCTAGCATTGATTTATTTACAAGGATGTTAACATCGGCAGGAACAAATTCGCTTCCTTTTAATCTAACCATATCAAGTTTTCCTAATATAGCAGTAGGGGCCCAATAATAACCTACCCATGGTTCACCTTTTTTATAAGCACCAACCATTGATCCAGCTAAAGCAGAACCTGAACCGGTAATTCCTAGGTTGAAAGTATCTCCTAGATTAAATTTATTGAATATTTCTTCAGAAATTTGCATTTGTCCCCAGCCTGCAACTCCACCGTATACAATCCCTTTAGATGAATCTTCAGGGTCTTTAAATAAGTGTGCATATTTTGGTAAATCTGAAACGCTCTTTAAATCTGGAGCCAAAGCATTGGGGCCCTCAACTAAGTAACGTGGTACCCACCATCCTTGAGGAGCGTCTGGCATATTTTTTCCAAGGTCAATTAAGTTCCCAGAATCAATTCCTTTTTTATAGATTTCATATACATTTTGATGCCATGATTCCATGTCCACATCAACATCCCCTTGAATAATTCCGTTTATTATTGGCATTGTGTCACCAGGAACGTAGTCAGCTTTATAACCTTCTAATCCGTTTTCAATGATGAATCCCATAATTCTATTATGAACTTGTACGCTATCCCATGATACGTCACCAAATACGATAGTTTGTTCAGTCTTTTTTTCACTTTCTCCATTAGCAAATAATGCTGCAGGTATTAATAATACTAATAGTATTAAGCTAATAGTTTTTTTTAAGTTTTTTGTTATTTTCATTTTTTACCTCATTAATAATATTTTCAACTCTATTTGTTTCAATACTAAACAATTTTTATTGTTAATGTCAACTCTATGTATAAAAAAATAATTTAATATGCATTTTAACGTATTTAAAGAATGTTTTACTATGAAGCTTGATTATTTTATCAAAATATTATACTTATAGTACTAAGTAATTATCATGTGTTTTAAAATAAAATACATATAATTACTTTTAAACATTAGTAAAATTTGAAATTATAGGTCGAATAATTTAGGATATAATAATGAAGTATTATATATTTTAGTACTTTTTAATTATCTTATTAAAATTTAAAAAATTAATAATTTGATATATATTTTATTGAAAAAATAGTTACTAGATTAAAAAAATAGATTAATATGATTTTAGCAAAAAAGAATAAATATTATTGATAAATTTTTTTTGATTATAATTGATTTTTTTATTAAAGGAATTTATTGATTAGGTGGTATAATGGAACATTATAGTATTGCAGAAGATGTTTTTATAGCGTTAAGAAAAATAGACCGAGCTATCGATTTGCAGTCAAAAAAATTAAAAAAACAATTTGGATTAACAGGCCCACAATTAATGGTTTTGAAAGCAATTTCTCATAATTTAAATATGCAGATATCAGAAATAGCAAAAGATGTTAGTCTTTCTCAAGCAACTGTTACTAGTATTTTAGATCGTTTAGAATTGCAAGGATATGCCAAAAGGCAGAGAAGTACTCAAGATAAGAGAAAAGTAAATATAGTTTTGACTGAAAAGTCTAAAAAGATATTAGAGAATGATGTTGATTTATTGCAAGATGATTTTTACACAAATTTTAATAAGATAGAAGAATGGCAGCAAATGATGATTTTAACTTCTCTTGAGAGATTGGGCTCCCTTTTGAAAGTAGATAATATTTCTGTAGAGCACGAAGAAGAAAAATAAATATAGTTATTGTTAATTTTAACTTTTAATAATTTTGATTTTGGAAATATTTTTATAAAAAAAATGGTTATTACAAATTGTAATAACCATAATAGTGAGCGCCATATGGGAATCGAACCCACGTTATCAGCTTGGAAGGCTGGAGTAATACCATTATACGAATGGCGCATATTTTGTTTGTTGTTTAAACATTTAATTGTTTAATCAACGATTGAGATATTATAAAAACTTATAAGATAGGTCAAGTAGTTTTTAAAAAAAATATAAAACTTTTTAATATTTGTATAAAATTGTAAATTTGAATAAGGGCTGTAATAGCATTGACATTTACGTGTGATATAGTGTTTATATTAGTTAATAAATTAAATTAAATTATTAAAATAATTTTTAATAATTAAGCGAGGAATAATATGGGACAGCGCGGAGAAGTTTTTTCTACAAGTATCAAGAAAAATGACAGAACTTATTTTTTTAATGTTAAAGAAAATGTATATGGCGATTTATATCTAAATATCGTCGAGAGTAAAGGCGATGCAGAATCTAACAAGTATATTAGACAATCTGTATTAGTATACCAAGAAGATATGGGAGAATTTGTTAGAGAATTCCAAAAATCTCTTGATTTTATCAAAAAATATTCAAATAAAAAATAATTAAAATAATTCAAGCTGTTCACTTTCAATTTTTTTAAAGGTGAACGTTTTTCTATGAATAGGGGATAACCCATAAATTTCAATCATTTCACGATGAAATTTTGTTGGATATCCCTTATGTTTTATAAAGCCATATTCTGGCCATTTTTTATCGCAGTAAGACATATATCTATCTCTAGTAACTTTTGCAAGAATTGATGCTGCCATTATTTGAGGATATATTGAATCTCCTTTTACAATTGCTTGAGTTTCAATATTTAATTTTGGTTTTTTATTGCCATCTACTAAAGCAATATCTATGACATTATTATATTTTTTACAAATAATATTATAAGCTTTTTCCATAGCTTTCATACTTGCCCAAAGAATATTTAAATCATCAATTTCCATAGGGGTACACCAAGCAACACTATAACAAGTTGATTTTTCAATTATAATATTGTAAGCATCAATTAATTTTTTAGTACTTAGTTTTTTAGAATCATCTAATATTTCAACAGGGAAATCTTTATTTAATATACAAGCACCAGCGCAAACAGGGCCTGCTAAGGGACCTCTACCGGCCTCATCAAGACCTACGATTGTTTTATTGAATAATGTATTTTTTTGTATGATATTATCATTAAATAATAAATTTTCCATTTGTCCTCTTTATCAATATGATTTATATTTTTTTAATGAATATATTATAGTGTAATTTTAAAATAAATAATAGAATAAATAAAACTTAGTTAATTATGATACGTATAATATTTGTTTTAATATTGTAAATAACTGTTTTAATATAATAAATAAGTGTAAACTATATATTTTTTTATATTAATTATATTTAAATAATTTTTTATTATATCATTT
>RZYO01000263.1 GCA_009930325.1 Spirochaetia bacterium
TTTTGTAAATCGTTTAATTCTTTTTTAGTAGCTTCAATATAATCACTTGCTATGTTAATTTCGTGTTCTAAATTTTCAATATTATCATTACAAGTTTTATATTCTCCCTCAAACAATTTTAATTTAGCATTAATGGTTTTGCCTTTTTCAGTAATGCTTTCTAGTTTGGTTGATTTTGTAATATTAAACTCTTCTCTTAATGACTGAATTCTATCAACAGGCAATGGTTGTTTACAATAAGCACAATGACTTTCAGTAAATTCTCTGTCATTTATTTCATCCCACTTATCATAAAGCTCTTGCTTTTCATTTAACAATAATGTTTCATTAGTTTTTAAAGTTTTAATTTTATTTTTATTAAAATCAATTTCATTTTTAAAATTAGCAAGTTCAATTGTTTTTTCCTTTATTTTAGTTTTTATTGTTTCTTCTTCTTTAACAATTTTTTCTTTTTGTAATCTTAAATCCTCTAAATAATTTTTTTCTATTTCGGCTAAATTAATTTTTAATGTGTTTATTTCTTCTTTAATTTTAATAACTTCTTCATTGTTGTTTACATTAAATCTAGTATCGTTAAGTTTTTTTATTTCTTCTTGCTTAATTTTAATCTCTTTTACTAATTGTTCTACTGTTGTTTCTTCAGGAATATTATATTCTTTCTTATTTAATGTTCTAATAGCAACAGGAATATCTCTTAATTGTTTATTAATTTCTTTGTTTTGATTAGTGCTAATAGCATAATTATCAGCAATAGATCTCTTAGTTAATTCTGTTAATTTTTTCAATTTTTCTAATTCTGGATTATCATTTAAAATATCATCATCAGTTATATTTTTAGCTAAAGAAAATATAATTTTTCTTTGATCTTTCCAGTGTTTAGAAGTGAAATAATTTACATCTGTAATAGCCCTAAATAATTCTTCATCAATAATATTTTTAATAGTATTAGTATAATCACTCGCTTTGCTTGGAACTTCATTAATATAATAATTTGAAGTATGTCCAGAAAACTCTTGTTCTATTTTTCCTCTAGAAGTTTTATAAACCTCTTCAAAAGTTCTTTTAAAAGAATAATTAATTCCATCAATATTTAATGTTGTTTCAACCACAGTTAATAAATTATGAACTTCTTTTTTTGTGATTTTGTCAATAGGTTTAATTGGAAAGTTAGCATTCCCTAAACTATCTTTTCCAAATAAGCACCAAAAGAAAGCATCCACTATTGTTGTTTTACCTGTTTCATTTGTTCCATAAATATTAACTGATTGATTGTTAAAATTAATTTCTTTATTTTCAATCCCTTTAAAATTTAATATTTTTAAGGTTGTTAATTTAATTTTTTTCATTTTCTTTCTCCTTTAAATTCCTATAACCATAAACTCTAGCTTTTTCATAAACTTCAGCATTACCATAAACATTAGCATTTTCATAAACTTCAGCATTATCATAAACTCTAGCTTTTCCATAAACTTCTGCGTTATCAAAAACACTAGCTTTTCCATACACTTTAGCATTTTCATAAACTCTAGCATCTTCATAAACTCTAGCATCACCCAAAACTTTAGCATCACCAAAAACTTTAGCATTACCATAAACTTTAGCATCACCATACACTCTAGCATTTTCATAAACTCTAGCATCGCCAAAAACTTTAGCATCACCAAAAACTTTAGCATTACCAAAAACTTTAGCATCACCCAAAACTTTAGCATCACCAAAAACACTAGCTTTTCCAAAGACTATAGCATTTCCAAAAATCCAGCAATTATTTTCTTGTGCTAAATTGTTTTCACTTTCAACATAACCACCTAAATCTCCTGTTTTTACATTTCCAAAATCTTTTAGTGCTCTAATTCTAAATAATTTCCTGTTTTCAAATTCGGTTGTTTCATTTGTTAATTCGTATTTTCTCATTTTCTTTCTCCTTTAATTTCCTTTAATTTCCTTTATAATCGTTTTAAATCATTACCCTAATAAACTTATACCAAAAAGATATAATAATACAGTGTAGGCGGTTTTTAAGCCCTTAAATAGGCTTTTGCTATTTTACTTTAACAATTCAGTCACAGGAACATCTAACACATTTGCTAATTCCACTAACTCTTCAACTTTAATAAATGTTCTTCCACTTAATCTGTGATACCAATTAATTTCAGTTTGATTGTTTAACCAATCAATTTTAATTCCTTTGGATTTAATCACTTCATTAATGTTAGTAATTAGCTCTTTATTGGCTTTTTTTCTTTCTTCCATTGTTATCTCCTTTCTATTATTAAACTTATAACATTCCAT
>RZYO01000264.1 GCA_009930325.1 Spirochaetia bacterium
GTTGTGTTGTAAATACTGCTAATATTAGTTATAGTAAGGCTACAAGTGGAAGTGAGGCTTTTATTGGAGTTACTTTGAGTTGTATTGCTAAAGATATAATAAAGAAAAGTAGTAAAAATAGTAACATTGATGTATTAGAAAAAGAACCTTATCATTTTAGACATAGTATAGTAACTATTGGAGGAAGTGAAATTGTAGAAATAAATAATGGAAGTTTAGAGATTAATCAAAATATAAGTGCTGATGATTGTAGGTATTGTAGTGCAGAATTGGAGAGAACGATTGGAGAGCCTATACCTAAGGTACATTTGATTAGTGGAGATATTAGTATTAATGCTAAGGATGATACTTATTTTGATATGTTTGAGCTAGGAACAGAAATAGATGATTGTAGTATTAGGTTTGAGTATAATGCTAATAATTTTGCAGAATTTGATTTAGATGGGTTTAGAGTTGAAGGAGCTTTGACACCTATTACTTTGGATGGAATTTATACTAATGATATTGTATGGAGTTGTAATGAATTAGGAATAGATACTAAAGATGATGTTAGTTATTGAGGTGGTAATATATGTATGATGATTTTGTAAGTGTAGAAGATGTTAATTTGAATATAGAAGGATACAATGAAGGAGAGTGGAAGTATAAACCGATTAGTGGTGGAGATGAGTTAGATTGGGCTAAGGAATATATTTTTATTAAAGATGGTAAAAGTTATCAGGATTTAGGTAAATTGACTAAGTTAAAGTTTGGAAATATAACAAAAGTACCTTATACTAAGGAGCAATTAGGTAAAGATTGGAATGAAATGAGTAAGGAAGAAAGAATTAGTTGCATTTGTAAATTAAAAAGTAGTGTGATGGATAAATTGATAGTTGCTATTGATAAGATTGATAATTATAGTATAAAAAAAGTATAACCCCTAAGATATTGAATAATACAGAAGATTTTTTTATATTTGAAGACATTGAAGATGAAATAAACTATTTGATGTGGTTATATTGGAAGAATGGTATAAGCACAAGAGAGTTTAGAAAAGAAAGAATGTGTGATATAAGAAATGTCTTAGGGATTGAAGATGCTATGAATATCAGGAGAAATAGAAAGATGGAAGTAGAAAAAATAAAAAATGAGATGAAGAAAAAATGGTAGCAGTAAGCAATAGTGGATTACAAGGAGCAAGTATGATTATTAGAACAGCATTAGATGTTGCACCATTAAATAGAGGATTATTAGAGATTAAAAAAAAGTTTAGTGATTTAAAAAGTAATGGAGTGAGTGTTGGTAATACATTAAAAAGAATAGGAGTAGTTAGTGCTAGTTTAGCAAGAACTTTGGGTGCTGTTGGAATTGCTGGTGCTAGTGCTATGATAGGTATTGCTAGTAAGGCTCCTGCTGTTGCCCCTGCTTTAGCTAGTATGCAAGTAACATTTGAAAAGATAACAAGAACATTAGGAAGTTCTTTAAGACCTGTATTTGATGAAATGGCTAATAGTTTTAGTGGTTTTGGAGTTTGGGTAGAAGAGAATAAAGATAGTATTAATAAATGGGGAATTGAGGCTTTAGCTAGTGTTAAAAAAATAGTTAGTGGTGCTAGTGATGCTTGGGAAGGATTAAGGATTGCTAGTAAGCCTATTGAATGGGTTATAAATTTAGTTGATGGTAGTGCTGAAGAAGGAAACAAAAAAGGGTTATTAGAAAGTCTAGGACCTGCTGTTATTGCTGGATTAGTAACAAGAAATCCTGTTGTTGCTGGTGCAGTTTATGGGTTGCAAACAATAGGTGGTTTTGCGAAAGGTATTGAAGAGGCTGGTGGTTTTAGTGAAGCTAGACAAGACCCTAGTAAAATAAGTGAAAATTTACCAATGGGTGCTAGTCAGTTATTTGATGTTGTGGGTTCTGCTACTAAATACCTTACTCAGGGATTATTTGGAATGATTAGTAGTATGGTTTTAATGAGTAATAAAGATTTACAATTAGGTGGATAAAATGGTAGTAAAGATAGATAATTATGATATAGCAAGTGATTTATTCACATTTCCTTATAACCCTAAGAGTTATGATAGTAATATAGAGGCTAATGTTAGTATTAGTGATTATGCTTTTAGTAATAATATAATTTTGAGTGCTAATGGTACAAGAAAACCTAAAGAAATTGTTTTAAATGGACATTTTAGTGGGGAAGATAGATGGACTAATTACAGGAAATTGGCTAAACATTTTGGAGAAAATAATGTTTTAAAAAAGTTATATTTTGAAAGTGATAAGTTTATGTT
>RZYO01000102.1 GCA_009930325.1 Spirochaetia bacterium
GAGATAATCTAAGCTAAGCCAAAATTCTAATAAAGATTTGAGCATAAAAAAGAAGGTGCTACTAAGTCCTCTCTAAAAAGACTTTTGCAACACCCCCCAAGAATAAAAAATATATATCTAAATTATTTCCATTTCCTTACCAATTTTTATAAATGCAGCAATAGCTTTATCAAGATGCTCTTTTGTATGTACAGCAGAGAGTTGAACTCTTATTCTAGCTTTATTTAAAGGAACTACTGGATAACAGAATCCAATAACATAAACACCTTCTTCTAAAAGTTTTTCAGCCATTTTAACTGCAGTAACTTCATTATATAGCATAACAGGGACTATTGCTGTATCACCTTTTACTAAATCAAATCCAGCTTCTTGCATGTGCTTTCTAAAATACTTTGCATTTTCCATTGTTTTAATTCTATATGGATTTTCTTTCTCAATTAACTCTAAAACTTTGATTGTACCCCCAGCAATTGCAGGAGCTAAAGTATTGGAAAATAAATAAGGTCTAGCATGTTGTCTAAACAAATCAATTAGACATTGTTTTCCAGAAATACATCCTCCACTTGCACCACCTAAAGCCTTACCAAATGTTGTAGAAATCAAATCAACGTCTACACCACAATATTCACAAGTACCTCTTCCTGTTTCTCCAATATATCCTGTTGCATGTGAATCATCTACCATAACAATAGCATCATATTTATTTGCAAGTTTTACAATTTCTTTTAATTTTGCTATATCTCCATCCATAGAAAAAACACCATCAGTTGCAATTAATCTTCTTCTACAAGTTTTAGCTTCAATTAAACATCTCTCTAAGTCTTCCATATTACTATGTTTATACCTAAATCGTTTTGCTTTACAAAGTCTAACTCCATCAATTATAGAGGCATGATTTAATTCATCGCTTATAATAGCATCTTCTTCTTTTAATAAGGGTTCAAATAAAGCACCATTTGCATCAAAACAGGAAGAAAATAGGATTGTATCATCTGTTTTTAAAAAAGCACTTACTTTCTTTTCTAATTGTTTGTGTATCTCTTGAGTACCACAAATAAATCTTACTGAAGATAACCCATATCCCCATTTATCTAAAGCTTCTTTACTTGCTTGAATTACTTCTTTATTATCGCTTAATCCTAGGTAGTTATTTGCACAAAAGTTTAATACTTTTTTACCATCATTAACTTCAATTTCTCCTCTTTGTGGAGTTTTTAAAATTCTCTCAGTTTTGCTTAATCCTTTAGATTTTAAACTTTCTAAATATTCATTTATTTCATCTTCTAAATGTTTATGCACAACATAACCTCCTTGATATTTTATCTAACATATCATATACCATCTTCTCTAAATCATAAACAGGATTATATCCCCATTGTTCTCTAGCTTCACTATCATCAAGTTTATTAGGCCAAGAATCAGCAATCCTTTGCTTAACTGGATCTATCTCATAAACAATCTCAAATTCAGGAATGTGTTTTTTGATTTCATTAGCTATCATCCTAGGAGAAAAGCTCATTGCAGTTATATTATAAGCATTTCTATGCTTTAATTTATTTGGATCAGCATTCATTAAATCTATTACAGCTTGAACAGCATCACTGATATAAAGCATATCCATATAAGTATCAGCTTGGATTGGACAAACATATCTCTTATTTCTTAAAGCTTCATAAAAAATCTCAATAGCATAATCTGTAGTGCCACCCCCTGGTGGTGTTAAATAACTAATTAATCCTGGGAATCTAACTCCTCTAGTATCAACATTATATTTATTATAATAATAATCACAAAGAAGCTCACCAGCTACTTTTGTTATTCCATATATTGAAGAAGGTCTTTGAATAGTAACTTGAGGTGTATTATCTTTTGGGGTAGAACTTCCAAAAGCTCCAATTGAAGATGGAGTAAACAAACTACAATTGAACTCTTTTGCAATTTCAAGAATAGTTGTTAATCCATTTATATTTATATCCCAAGCATGAGGAGGATCCATTTCTCCTCTTGCTGATAATATAGCAGCTAAATGAATTATAGTATCTATATTATGTTTTTTAACAATTTGAATTATTTTCTCTCTATCTCGACAATCACTGATGTAAAATGGTCCATCAATTATTAATTGTTTATTAATATCATTTCTAATATCTACCAAGACTACATTTTGATTTGAATAAATTGCTCTAAGAGCTAAAGCAATCTCAGAACCTAACTGACCTAAGGCTCCCGTAATTAATATATTTTTCACAATAATCCTCACTTTGTTTTATATACTAAACACAAGTTCATTATATCAAACTTTAAATACTTGGCAAGTTTTATTTACTAAAATATATAAAAATGAATAAAAAAATGACCTAATAGTAAATAAATTTTAAGTATCATTTATCAACACATAAGGTCATTTAATTATTTATTGTAAAATTGTTATTATCTAATTCGATCAGACATCTCAATATTATAAGATAAGCGCTCTTTTCTCCATGAATCAACCTCAAGAGTTGTCAATCTCCAACTCCAGTTAGAAGATCCACAAGTTGAAGGTGTATTCATTCTACTATTGGTATCTAACTCTAAAATATCTTGCATAGGAATAATTGCCCATTTACTATTTGAAAAAAGGATTGCTTTAATTAATTTCCAGACAACTTCTTCATTACTACTTTCAAAGTATCTTCTTACAATATCCGTTTCCCCTTCACTTAGTTTATCAAACCAACCTCTAGTTGTATCATTATCGTGAGTACCACTATAAACAACACTATTATAATTACAGTGATGAGGTAAATAAGCATTTGAAGAATCGAACTTACCATCTTTAAACCCAAAAGCAAACTGAAGTATTTTCATTCCTGGCAAATTATTATTGTCTCTCAATTCTTCTACCTCGTCAGTAATAACACCTAAATCTTCAGCTATAACATTAAGGTTTTTAACCTCTTTTTTTAAATGATCTAATAATTCTTGACCTGGGGCTTTAACCCATTTTCCATTTAAAGCTGTTTTCTCACTACTTGGAACTTCCCAATATGACTCTAAACCTCTAAAATGATCAATTCTAACTACATCACACATATCTAATGTAGCTTTAACTCTTTTTGTCCACCATTCAAAATTACTTTCAACATGTTTTTGCCAATCATATACTGGATTTCCCCAAAGTTGACCATCTGCACTAAAGGCATCTGGTGGAACACCTGCACTAAAAATCTGTTGATAATCTTCATCCATTTTAAACAAATTTACATTAGTCCAAGCATCAACACTATCCGCTGCAACAAATATTGGAATATCTCCAATTATTTTTATTCCATTTTCATTAGCTAAATCTTTAACTTTTTTCCATTGAGTAAAAAAGAAAAACTGAATTGCTTTAACTATTTCAATTTCTTCTTTATTTGCTTTAATCACTTCTTTTAAAGTTTTCTCATCTCTTTTCTTTATTTTTTCAGGCCAAGCATAATACCATCTAGAATCATTGTATTGCTTAACTAAAGTGCAATAAAGAGCGTAATCATCTAGCCAATAAGCATTATTCTTAATAAAAACATTATAAGCTTTTTTATCTTTTTGTTTTATTAAATTTAAGGCTGCTTTTCTCAACAAAGGTTCTTTAAATTCTCTAACTAAATTATAATCAATTCGATCACTCAATTCAAAGGGATCTTCAATAATATCAGTTAAATCAAGATATCCATCAAAAGCTAACTCATTTAAATCAATTAATAATTCATTCCCTGCAAAAGTACTTCTTGAAGCATAGGGAGAATCTCCGAAACCAGTAGGACCTAAAGGTAGAATTTGCCACAAAGTAATTTTCATTTCTTTCATCAAAGATATGAATTCATATGCTTTTTCACCTAAAGAACCTATACCATGCCTAGAAGGCAATGAAGTGGGATGTAATAATACTCCACAATTTCTTATTTCACTTTTCATAAGAATTATTCTACTGAAAATTCTATTTTTTGACTATAAGAACCATGTTGTATTATAATAAAAAATAGAGTATAATATGGAAGTTATGAGTGCAAATAAAAATGATACACAATTTAGTGTCGGCGAACACGTAGTATACCCTCTTCAAGGGGTAGGTATAATTAAAAGAATCGAAGAAAGAAATTTTAGAGGTGCACCTACTCTCTACTATGTTATTTACCTAGATATATCTGATATGACTGTTATGATTCCTGTTTCTAAATCACAAGAGATGGGTATAAGAGGCATTGTCCAAAAAAAAGAAGCTGTTGAAGCTATTAATTCTATTTCAAAAGAATATAAGCAAACTCCAATTGATTGGAAAGCAAGATATCAAATGAATGTCGATTTACTTAAAGAAGGTTCTATTACTTCAATTGCAAAAGTAGTACAAACTTTATATCACCGATCAAAAGTTAAAGAATTACCAGTTCAAGAAAGAAGATTATATGATAGTGCTTTAAGGATTTTAATTGATGAAGCTTCTTATTCTTTGGATAAAGAAAAAGATGAAATTCAAATGTTAATATTTAGTAAATTAGAATAGTATGGCAATCCCAAATTTTTGTGCAATAATTACAGCAGCAGGAAATAGCTCAAGATTTAACAATGGAATTGAAACTCCTGTTAAAAAAGAATTTTTAAAAATTAATGATCACACTGTATTATATAATGCAGTAATCCCTTTCTTATCGGTCCCAAATTTACAAGCGATAATAGTTACTACATCACAAGAGACAAAAAAAGATTGTCTTGTTGCACTCGAAGAACTAGCTCAGCGATGTCCGATTCCTCTTATCTTAAGTGATGGCGGAAAAACAAGACAAGAAAGTGTAAAAAAAGCTCTTTCTATGATAAAAACTTTAGATTTACCAATTGAATATGTTGCAATACATGACGGGGCTAGATGTTTTGTTACTCCTGAATTAATTATTAGAACCTTAGCAACAGCAAAAGTTTATGGTGGTTGTGCTCCCGCTATCCCAGTTACAGACTCAATTAAAGAAATAAATCAAAATGGATCTATCTCAAAACATCTTGATAGAAAAACTGTTTTTTCTGTTCAAACTCCACAAGTATTTCATTTCCCTGAAATTTTACTTGCGCATGAAAATGCAAATGAAGAAAAAACATACAATGATGATACTGAAATTTATAGTGATTTTGAATTAGGCGTTGGTGTTTGTATTGGTGATATTAATAACAGAAAAATTACATTTTTAAACGATATCCCAGATGCTAAAAAGCAAATAAAAGAATATATTGAAGCAAAAGAAGAAGGCGAAAAAAAATATTCAACCGATATAGAATTTAGATCATATATCAATAAAATAAAGTAAGGATACAAAGTGAGAATTGGTCAAGGTTTTGATTTACATAAATTAAGCACAAATAGAGATTTATTAATTGGGGGAATAAAAATCCCAAGTGAAAAAGGTGAAGTCGCTCATAGCGATGGAGATGTTTTAATTCATGCAATAATTGATGCTATACTTGGTTCTTGTGGTGCAATGGATATTGGAACTTTATTTAGTGATACTGATCCTAAAAACAAAAATATTAGTAGCGAAGAGCTACTTAAAAGAACTTTAGCCCTTTATCCAATTGAAATAATTAACTTAGATTGCACTGTTATTCTACAGACTCCAAAATTACAAGAATACATAATTCCTATGAAAGAAAATCTTTCAAAATTATTATCAATAGATATTTCACAAATTGCAATAAAAGCAAAAACTTCAGAAAAAATACTTGGAGAATTAGGAAGCGGAGATGCAATAATCGCTCAAGTAGTTATTCTAATTGAAGAAATGAAAGAATTATGGGTATAAAAAACTACTAGAAAAATCTAGTAGTTTTTTTTAATATAACAAAAGTCCTCCATAAAAGGAGGACTATCAATATATTATTTCGAAATTAACATGGTTTTAGGGTCTAAACAAACTGCTAATGGTTTTTTTATTACCTTATCATGTTCTTTAACTAAAGTCATTTTAACTTTATCTTTCGCATCATTCATTTTTAAACCAATTAAAACATCAACTACTTCTAAATATGGAGTAACAGTTTCTGGAACACCATACATATCATATTTAACATCTTCTCTAACTGGAGATACGCTAAACCAAACTTCTACATTCAATTTCTTTGCGAATTCTTTTATTTTCTTAACATCTTCAATATTTGCTGTTGTTAATTTATAGCCATCAAATAATATTGCATCTGCTTTAAAAGAACCGGCTTTAATTAATGTCTCTAAACTAGATAGAACTTTATCAATTGATACCATATCTTGACTAAAATTCATTACAACTCTATTTGATAGAATTTCATCGTAAACGTTAGCTGAACTTTCTAAATGTCTTTTGTCTGATACTTCTTGGAAAACCTCCTTGTACCAATTAATAACATGTTCAACATTACCACTGAAGGAAACGTGAATTACGTGCTGGCCTCTGAAAAGTTTGTCAGTTGCTAAGTGTACTAAACAAGCTGTTTTTCCTATCCCATGACGAGAAACTAAAACGCCTAGATTGCCACGACCTAAACCACCACCAATTGATTCTTCAAAGACCCTTAATGGGCTAATTTGGGTTAACTCTTGTATTTCCATGTATTTTACCTCCGAAATATCTTGATAAGTAATTATATCATGAAAAAAATGAAACGGGGGAAAATGTTTTATCTTTTTGCTAATCTTATAATTTAAATATTGATTTAAAAAAGCTAATTTTAAGTGACAAAAAAAAATATCGAACTCTATCTTTATGATAAAATCCGATATTTTTTTTAAGCTAAGCTGATTTATTTATTTTCAGCAGCGCGTTGTTTAGCATATTTTTCTTTTAACTCAGTAGCAACACTTTGTGGAACTCTTCCATATTTGGAAATTTCCATTGTGAATTCTGCTTTACCTTGAGTTAAAGATCTCAAGACTGTGGAGTATCCGAACATTTCTGATAGAGGTACTTCAGCTTCAACAGTACAGCTTACACCCTCTTCATTAGAAGAAACGATCATACCACGTCTTTGGTTAATTGATCCAAAAATATTACCTTGGAATTCAGTTGGTCCTGTAACTTCAACTTTCATGATAGGCTCTAAAATAACTGGACTAGCTTTTTCATAAGCTTCTCTAAATGCTGATAAAGCTGCAGTTTGGAAAGCCATATCTGATGAGTCAACTGGGTGCCAAGCACCATCATTTACACAAGCACAGATATTAACAACTGGGAAACCAATTTGTGTTCCTTTCTTCATAGCCATTTGGAAACCTTTATCACAGGAAGGAATATATTCAGTTGGAATAGCACCACCCTTGATTTGGTCAACAAATAAGTAATCTTTTTGTTCTTCACCATCTTCAGCTAAAGCAATTGGTTCGATATAACCTGCAACACGTGCGTATTGACCAGAACCACCAGTTTGCTTTTTGTGAGTATAGTTGAACTCAGCTTTCTTAGAAATTGCTTCACGGTAAGCTACTTCAGGTTTACCAATTACAACTTCAGCCTTGTATTCTCTCTTCATTCTTTCAACGTAAACTTCTAAGTGTAATTCTCCCATACCTTGGATAATTGTTTGGTTTGACTCTGGATCAACAAAAGTTCTGAAAGTTGGGTCTTCTTTTGTAAATCTATTTAAAGCCTTTGCCATGTTATCAGCAGCTTTCTTATCCACAGGTTCGATTGATAAGGAAATTACTGGGTTAGGTACAAACATTGAAGTCATGGAGTAGTTTAAGTCTGGATGACAGAAAGTATCACCTGAAGCACAATCGATACCGAACAATGCTGCAATTTCACCACATCCACATTCTTGTAAATCTTCCATTTCACTAGCATGCATTCTAATTAAACGACCAATTTTAAATTTTTTTCTTGATCTTGTGTTGAATAATTCATCACCTTTTTTAATTTTACCTTGGTAAACACGAATGTAAGTTAATTGTCCATATTGGCCATCTTCTAACTTAAATGCTAATACAACAGGTTTTAAATTTTCATCTGAAGGTAAAACTAATTCTTTTTCATCATCATCTAAATCCAAAGCTCTGTTTTCAACTTCAGTTGGGTTAGGTAAGAATGCATTAACTGCATCTAATAATGTTGGAATACCTTTATTTTTATGAGCAGAACCTACATATACTGGGCAAAGTTTTAATGCAATAGTTGCTTTTCTAACTGCTTTATTAATTAATTCAACAGTTACATTTTCTTCAAGAATAGCTTCCATTAAATCATCATCAACTAAAGAGATTGCATCAAGCATTTCTTCTCTCTTTTCGTTAACTTCATCAATTAATGATGCAGGAATTTCAGCGTCTCTAGGTTGTAAGCCATCTTCACCAGCATCGAAATAAATAGCTTTCATTTCAACAAGGTCAACAACACCTTCAAGTCTGTCTTCAAGTCCAATAGGAACTTGCATCATTACTGCATTTAAACCTAATTTTTCAATTAATTGGTTTTTAACACGGTATGGGTTAGCACCAGTTCTATCACATTTATTAATAAATGCAATACGAGGTACATTATAACGTTTCATTTGTCTATCAACAGTAATAGATTGTGATTGTACCCCACCAACAGAACAGAGAACAAGGATAGCACCATCTAATACACGTAAGGATCTTTCTACTTCAATTGTGAAGTCAACGTGACCGGGAGTATCGATAATATTAATATCATTTCCTTTCCAGTTTACGTTAGTTGCAGCAGAAGCAATTGTAATTCCACGCTCTTTTTCAAGTTCCATACTGTCCATTGTTGCACCAACACCATCTTTACCACGTACTTCATGGATTGCATGAATCTTTTTACAATAATATAGAATACGTTCGGTTAGAGTTGTTTTACCGGAGTCAATGTGGGCACTAATACCGATGTTTCTCATGTTTTTCAGGTCGCTCATAAATTAAAACCTCTTATTATAGAATATGTTTTAGTCCCAGGCCATTCCTGAAACATTATTTACATTTACCATGTATTAATTAATTTTTATCTTTGTAAGAAACTAATACACCGTGAGGATAATAAAACAAACAACAACTTTTTTCAATCCTTTAGGCAATTTTTTTTCTTGACAATGTAAATTAATTATATTTTAACTAATTTATTACCAAAAAATAACATATGAGTAATTTATTTATTCAATAATTTTTAATATTTGCTTACTTTTATAACAATTTGATAAAAATAAGCAATAGAAAAAATGAGATATTTTTTCTTTAAATAACTATTTTTTTAACTTGTTTTAAAGACAAGAAAGAATATATTTGTTACTATTTTTTTCAATAGGAATAAATAATAAAAATGAATAACAAAACAAAAGGTATTCTTTGTGTATTAATTAGCTCATTTAGCTTTTGTACAATGAATGTATTTATTAGATTCAGTGGAGATTTACCTACAACAGAAAAAGTATTTTTCAGAAATATAATTGCAGCAATAGTTGCTGCTATAATTTTATATAAATCAAAGCAGAAATTTACTATTCAAAAAAGAAGCATACCTTCATTAATTGCTCGTTGTGTTTTTGGAATGATTGCAATGCTTTGTAATTTTTATGCAGTTGATCATTTATTATTAAGTGATGTAACAATTATTGCAAAGCTTGGACCTTTCTTTACGATAATTTTTTGCTACTTATTTTTAAAAGAAATACCTAGAACTTATCAAATTATTGGAATTTTGATTGCTTTTGTAGGCGTTTATTTTATTGCAAATCCAGCTTTCAACAATGGAAGTTTAATTAACTATATTATAGCTATGACTGGTGCTGTAACTATGGGGCTGGCATATACTTTCTTAAGAAGCTGTTTAAATAAAGGTGAAAATAAAAGTATTATTGTTTTTGTATTCTCACTATTTTCTTCTCTAGCCTGTATCCCTTTATTATTCTTCTCTTTTGTACCGATGACTACTTTTCAATTAATAATGTTGTTAGGAGCTGGATTAAGTGCAACTGCAGGCCAATTTGGTTTAACTTACGCCTACTATTTTGCAAGTGCAAAAGATGTTTCAATATATGATTATTTCCAACTAATTTGGGCGGCCATTTATGCATACTTCTTATTTAATGAACCATTTATTTTAAGCTCTGTAATAGGGTATATAATAATAACTAGTGCTGCAATTTTTATATTTATCAAAGAACAAAAAACAAGAGAAATAAAAAGAGTTTAGTCTATATTTTGAAAATTATAAAAATTACCTTTTTTAAATATTCCATAACTAATAACGCCTCTAACAATTAAATCAAGAGTCATAGCAATCCATGCCCCATTTAAACCAAATTGAGTGTGGAAAACAAAATAATAAGCTAAAGGAAGTCTTATTATCCACATTCCAATAATAGAAATTATAAAAGGTCTCTTTGTATCTCCACAGCCTCTTAAAATACCAAATACCATCATAGACAAACCGAAAAAAGGTTCACAGATGGCAACAATTTTTAATAAATGAGAACCAGATTGAATTACATTAATATCATTTGTAAAGAAACTTACCAATTGATAAGAAAATACATATAATACAATACCTGCTATACTCATTGTAAGAGTTCCCATGATTAATGATATTTTAGCATATTTCTTTGCTAATTCCTTTTTACCTCCACCAAGGGATTGCGCTACTAAATTAGTAGCAGCTGTAGCAAAACCAAAGGTAGGCATATATGTAATTGATTCGGCTTGTATTGCCAAATAATGGGCAGCTAGAGCCGTTGTTCCAAGAGAAGTTACTATTGCTGTTAAAAAGATTTGACCAACAGTAAGAGAGACTCTTTCAATGATCTGCGCCCATAAAAGCCGACACTTTTTGAACCACTGCATCCTTCAAACCATACAGAAATAAGGAGAAAGTGAATAATGAAAAAAGACACAAAGA
>RZYO01000103.1 GCA_009930325.1 Spirochaetia bacterium
GAGAATTAAATTAGACAAAAAAAGTCCAAAAACTACAAAAGAAGTTTCTGGATTAATGATTTTTATTAAAATCTGCTTTCCTAAGTCCTAAAGTCAGGAAAAACAGTTTAAAAGATTATCAATCATCTTAATTATATATAATTTGGTTAAAATATATTTTTCTAAATAGTTATTCTATTAGAAATTACATATTTAAATATTCTAAATTTAGATAATATTATTTTTACTCTTTAATTCTTCAATTTTATTAATATTATCAAGACTTTATGAATAAATTTAACAAGTTTTAAAAATATTTTAAGATTTAAAAATTATAAAGAAGGTTTAAAATGAATAAAGAAGAATTAACAAGAGCTGAAGAAGCTATGCTAAAAGAAATTGAGGAATATAATCAAGAAAAAGAAAAAATTCGCGATATGTTAGGAAAATTAGGGGGTAAAAATTTTTCAAAAGTTGACTCTTTTGTTAATATTTTATTTTTAACTATTATTCTAACTCTTTTTGTACTTGAAATGGTTACTCACTTTCTACCTCCATTCATTTCTCTAGAAATAAGTGTTTTACTTGTATCTATAAAAATAGTTGTAATGATGCATCACCAATATAAAACAAGTCATTTTCAGTTTTGGATTCTAAATACTATTGAATTTAAAATTAATGCGATGCATTCACAAATAAGAGAATTAGAAAAAAAGATTGAAAAAAGAGATCTAGAAATAAATAAAAAAGCATTATAGATTAATATAAAATATGATGATAACAAACAGTTTTTTTATAATTTAATTAATAAGGAACGTATAAATAAATGATCCTCAAAAGAGGACCATTTATTAATTTATATCTCTACGACCTTAATCATATTTGTTCTACCAGGAGAACCTACAGGAACTCCTGCTGTGATAACAATCTTATCGCCAGGTTTTATATAGCCTAAAGTTTGAAGATACTTTGGGGCTATTTCAAAAAGCTCGTCTAGAGAATCAAGCTTTGGTATTAAAATTGGTGTAACACCCCAAGATAAAGCAAGACGTTGAACTGTTTGTTTAATTGGACTATAAGCAATTATTGGTACAGCTGGTCTAAACTTTGAAATTAATCTAGCGGAACCACCAGAATGCGTAAAACAAGCAATATAAGAAGCTTTAATTTGCATGGCTAATTCACGAGTTGCCACCCCTACTGCCTCAGTAGTACTCTTTTTCCTATTAATTTCAATATCTTCTAAATTTAACCTTTGGTCCAATACAAGTCTATGATAAGTAAGGCTAGCTTCAGTAAAAGCAATAATTTTCTTCATAATCTTTACAGCTCTTAGAGGGTAATCTCCTGCTGCGGTTTCTCCTGAGAGCATAACGGCACTAGTTCCATCAAGAATAGCATTAGCAACATCACCCGCTTCAGCTCTTGTTGGCCTTGGGTTAGTAATCATTGACTCAAGCATTTGAGTAGCAGTTATTACAGGGACTCCTGCAAGATTACACTCTCTAATGAGCATTTTTTGAATTACAGGAACTTCTTCAGGAGAAGTCTCTACTCCTAAATCTCCTCGTGCAATCATGATTGCACTTGTCTCAGCAATAATATTTGCTATATCGCTAACTGCCTCAGGCTTTTCAATTTTTGAAATTATTGGAATTTCTCTTCCATAATTTTTATACATAAATTTCTTTAAAGCTATAACATCTTTTGCACTCCTTACAAAAGAAAGTGCTACAAAATCAAGATCATTTTTAAATGCAAAATCAAGATCTTGTTCATCTTTTTTAGTATATGAAGAGAGATGTTTTAATGAAGCGTGTGGTAAGTTAACTCCTTTTCTTGGTTTAACTGTACCTCCGTCAACAACTTCAGTTGTAATAATTTTATCTTCTACATTTAAAACTTTAAGAGCAATTAAACCATCATCAATAAGTATTTTATCATCTTTTTCAACTTCCTCATGAAGGTATGGATAATCTATACTAATTAAATCTTGTCTTCCCAAACAAGGTTCTGTTGTAATCTTTAGAGTCTCACCTTCATTTACTTCAAAAGAATCCACTTCCAACTTCCCTACACGAATCTTTGGTCCTTGTAAGTCCTGAAAAATAGCGATAGGGATATCAAGTTCCTCAGAGACTTGACGCACCCAATCAACAGTTCTTTGGTGCTCTTCATGGTCTCCATGACTAAAATTAAGCCTGATAACGCTAGCTCCAGCTTTGATGATATCTCGTATCATTTCATAACTTCTTGAAGCAGGTCCTATGGTCGCTACGATTTTTGAATTGGATGTATTTTCTTTCATTTGTACCCTCTCAATATATATATGTTACGTCAAATATGGAAAGTAGACAAGAAATATCTAAGAAATGATTATTAGTTATTATTTTAGCAACAATAAAATTATGTATCGAAATTTTAAGTAATATGAAAAATATATTATTATAACTTAATCTTTTTAAATATAATTTTCTCTTTTTTTATAAAATAAAGCAAAAAGTAAAAGGGGTAGCATTAGATAATTCAATTAACAGATTCTAGTTAGATACAAAACAAAAATATTTTTCATTGACATAGAGAAAATTAATGCTATACTAATTATAGATGTTGCGCAACACCTACTTAACAATTGCACAGTACGCAACATAAAATTCATAACAAAAAGAGGTAAAAAATGAAAAAAACATTCTTAAAAGTTTTAGCATTCACATTAGTGTTCTCACTAATAACCAGCAGTATTTTTGCTTCAGGTGCTCCTGAACAATCAAAAGAAAAAACTGTTAACATGTTCCAACTTAAAGTTGAAATTAAAGATGCACTTGATGCTTATGCAGCACAATATAGTGCTGAAACTGACGGCGTTACTGTTAAAGTTGAAACTCTTGGTGGTGGTGGAGACTACGGTGGAGCTGTAAAAGCAAAATTACAATCTGGTCAAATGCCTGACATTTTCGTAATTGAAGGTCAAGGGGGATATGACATTTGGAAAGATTACATTGAAGACTTAAGTGATCAATCATGGGTAAAAGACACTGACTTAGCATTTATGGCTGATGGTAAAGTAGTTGGTTTCCCTGTTGCTATCGAAGGTTATGGTTTAGCTTATAATGCTGACATCTTAGCAAAAGCAGGAATTGATCCAGCAACTCTAACTACAAGAGCAGCTTATGAAAAAGCATTTAAAACTCTTGAAGCTAAAAAAGCTGAATTAGGAATTGACGCACCAGTTGCAATGGCAGCATCTGTAGCAGGTGGAATGTGGTGGGTAGCAGCTCAACATAATCTAGCAGTTTACTGGGGTGGTGGACTTGATTTCAATGATAAAACTATCATCAATAAAGCTTTAAATGGCGAATTAGATAAAGATCGTTTCATGCAATACACAAAATATCTACAATTACTATTTAAATATGCTGATAAACAAATCTTGTTAAATGGTAGTTATGATGACCAAGTTGGTTCCTTTGCTCAAGGCAGAACAGCTTTCTTACATCAAGGTAACTGGGTAGATCCTAACTTAGCACAATTAGGTGTTAAATTTAAAATTGGTTATGCTCCTCATGCATTCCTAGATACAGAAGAAAAAGGTTTATTCCTATTTGCTCCAAGTTGGTATGTTGTAAACTCACAAAGTCCTAACAAAGAAGCAGCAAAAGAATTCTTAACTGCAATGGCAACAACTAAAGAAGGTCATGAATACATGGTTAACAAAGCTAGTATGATTCCTGCTTTCAAATCAGTAACATTACAACCTTCTGGACAACTTAGCCAAGCTTTAATGGCAGCTAATGCTAGAGGCGGAAATTATGGCGTATTCTTCGGAATGCTTCCTGATGGGGCTGGACAAAATATCTTTGGACCTATATTCGATTTATTCGCTCAAAATCCTGATAATGTAGATCAATTTATAAGTGATATGAATAAAGCTGTTGCAAGTTTCAAATAAGCAATCGTCTTAATAGCTCTTGTAGATGTATCTACAGGAGCTATTTTCAAATTTAAACAGGAGTTGAATATAATGAAGCAAAATCGTTTAATCAATGTACTTTTTTTAGTACCAACCTTATTTGCCTTCTTGATGATTATTATAATCCCATTTTTCTTTGGTCTATATTATTCAATGACAGACTGGAATGGAATAAGTAATAATATTAATTTTGTGGGTTTTAGTAATTTTAAATTTCTATTTAGTAGCCCTGATTTTATTTATTCTTTTCTAATAACAATTCTTTTTACTTTTATTAATGTAGTATTTGTTAATATTGTAAGTTTTGTATTGTCTTTAATTGTAACTAGTAAAATTCCTAGAAGAAATTTTTATAGAGCTGGTTTTTTTGTACCTTACTTAATTGGTGGAATCGTTCTTGGATATATTTGGCAATTCATTTTCAATAATATTCTAGTTGATATTGGCTCTTCTTTATCAATAGAGTTTTTAAAAACTTCTTTTTTAAGCAAAGCAAATTCAGTTATTTGGACTATGGCTGTAGTCAATACTTGGCAATATGCTGGATATATTATGTTAATATATGTTGCATCAATTCAAAGTATTCCTGCATCCTTAATGGAAGCAGCTAATGTTGATGGAGCAAAATATCATACAAGAGTCTTTAGAATACTAATACCAATGATGGCAAACGCTTTTACAATTTCACTATTTTTAACATTAACAACTTCCTTCAAACAATTTGATATGAACTTAACTTTAACAAATGGAGGACCAGCTACAAGATTCCTTGGAGCTCCTGTTAAAGCCAGTGAGTTACTTGCTATGAATATTTTCAATACAGCTGCTGCAAACAGAATGGCTGAAGCTCAAGCTAAAGCTGTAATACTATTTGTCGTTCTTCTTGTAGTGTCATTAATACAAGTCACAGTTAACAAAAGAAAAGAGGTGGAAATGTGAGCAAAACTGTATCAACAAACAAAAAATATATACTTCATAAACGTGGCTTAATAATATTAGAAGTCTTTACCGTATTATTATTTATCATATTTATGATTCCTTTTGTAATGGTTGTAATTAACTCTGCAAAAACATCAAAAGAAATTATTTATAATGCTATTGCAAGACCTGATTCTTGGAGTCAACTATTTAAAAACGTTTCATTAATATTTAATAACTCTACTGTAGATTATATAGGGGCTTTTGCAGATAGTACTGTTATCACATTTTTATCACTATTAGTATTAGCACTATTTTCTTCAATGGCTGCATGGGTATTAGTCAGAAACAAAACTATTTGGTCAGCAATTATTTTCATGGCTTTTGTTTCAGCTATGGTTATACCTTTCCAAGTTCTTATGTATCCTCTAGTTCGTTGGCTAAGAATTTTAGGAACTTTTTTAAATTTTAGATTATTAGGAACTGTTCCAGGAGTTGTATTTGCTTATCTTGGTTTTGGAGCTCCTTTATCAATTTTCATTTTCCATGGGTTTATTAAAAACATCCCTTATGAACTTGAAGAAGCTGCAACAATAGATGGTTGCTCAAGAGGAAGAACATTCTTTTCCATTATTTTCCCTTTACTTCAACCAATTATTGTAACAGTTTTAATTTTAAATGGGATTTGGATTTGGAACGACTACCTACTCCCATTTTTAATATTAGGATCTAATGGAAAAGTTCAAACTATTCCTATTGCTGTAACAGCCTTTGCTGGAGCTTATTTAAAACAATGGGATTTAATTCTAACTTCAACCCTTATTGCCATGCTTCCAATTATCGTTCTGTATCTATTTGCTCAACGATATATAATTAAAGGTATGGTAGACGGTTCTATAAAATAAATATTAGGAGACAATAAGATATGAAAATTGTTCTAGTTGGGGCTGGCTCAGTCCAGTTTGGTTACGGCATGCTTGGAGATATTTTTAATAGCTCTGTATTAAAAGGATGCGAAATTACTCTTCTCGATATTAATCAAGAAGCATTGGATAAAGTCTTTAAAACGGCACAAACCTTTATTAAAGAAAATTCTCTAAATAATATAATTACTGCAACAACTGACAGAAAAGAAGCATTTAAAAAAGCAGATTATATTATATCCTCCATTGAAGTTGGAAATAGATTCCAATTATGGGATGAGGATTGGAAAGTCCCTCTACAATATGGAATCAATCAAGTATATGGAGAAAATGGTGGACCTGGTGGCGTTTTCCATTCATTAAGAATAATTCCTGTAGTTCTTGAAATCATTAAAGATGTAATGGAAATTTGTCCAGAAGCTTATGTTTTTAACTTTTCAAACCCAATGACTGCAATATGTACTGCTGTCCATAGAGTCTATCCACAAGCTAAATTCATCGGTATGTGTCATGAAATTGGCTGGTTATACAAATGGTTACCTGCAATGCTTAACAAAGATATTGATGACTTACATTTTAGAGCTGCTGGATTAAATCACTTTAGTTGTATGTTAGAACTACATGATAAAAAAAGTGGAAAAGACCTTTATCCTCAAGTATTAGAAAAAGCAAATAATTTCTTTGAAAAGGAACCAGGATATAGTGATGTTTTTGATGAATATCTTGCAACAGGTAAATTACAATCAGAAGAGCAATTTTCAAAATCAAAAAGCAATAAAGAAAGTAATTATAAATGGGCAGACCGTCATATCGCAAGATTGATGTTAAAAGATTATAGTCTTCTTCCAATAACTGTAGATAGTCATTTCGGTGAATATTTAAGCTGGGCATGGGATATTGTAGATCATAGAGGAATTTTAGATTTCTATGATTACTATAAAACAAGTCTAACAATTGGAAAACACTCTGAAATAAAGAAAAAAACTACAGAAAGAGTAATTCCAATTATTGAAGGAATTGAAACTAATTCAGGGTATGAAGAAGCTGCTGTTAATATACCAAATAATGGATTAATTGAAGATTTACCACCATGGATTGTTATAGAAACTCCTGCAACAATTGATAAAAATGGAATCACCGGTATAAAAATCCCAAATATCTCTAAAGGATATTTAGCATTACTTAGATCTTATGTTGGAGTTTATGATTTAACCGCTGAAGCGATTATTCATAAAGATAAAAAATATGTTATTCAAGCACTTTTAGCTAACCCTGTTGTTCATCAAGCTTCCAATCTTGAGGAACTAGTTGACAGAATGATAGATACTCAAAATAAATGGCTTGGATACTTAAAATAAAAAGAAATTGATTTGGTGAAGGAGAAAATCAAGTTTTCTTCTTCACATTTTAAATTTATTATAATATATATACAAGCAAATTAAATTCATATAAGGTAGCGCTATGCCAACAATTAAATATATTGCACAAAAAGCAGGGGTAAGCCCAACAACAGTTACTAATGTACTTCATGGTAATTATGCAAGGGTCTCAAAAGCTACTCGCAAAAAAGTAGAAAAATACCTCAAAAAATACAATTATACCCCTAATATGGGAGCAATGATTCTTGCTCAGAATGATTCACGTATAATTGGTGTAATTATGTTTATGGAACCTCGTTGGAATGAAACAGTACTTGAAGATCCTTTTTCTTCAGCAATTCTTGGTGCTATTGAAGAAGAAATACGTTCCATTGGTTACTTTTTTATGCTACATACAACAACTAGCAAAGAAGAAGTAGTTAGACTTGCAAAAACCTGGAAGCTTGCAGGATTAATACTTGTCTGGGTTCCAAGTAATATTAGCCCAATTATTGTAGACAGTGTTGAGAGCCCAGTAGTTTTTATTGATTCACACTTTAACAATGATGGTAAAAAATATCATAATGTAG
This sequence comes from Spirochaetia bacterium, assembly GCA_009930325.1. Lineage (GTDB taxonomy): Bacteria > Spirochaetota > Spirochaetia > Sphaerochaetales > Sphaerochaetaceae > Pleomorphochaeta. The sequence goes on from RZYO01000103.1 coordinate 7,739, forward strand.
GGCTTAAAGATGAAGAAGGTGGATACTTAATTTCACGTTATCTAATATCAAAAGGTCATAAAAACGCAGTCTTTTTTGCAAATGATACAAGTTTTGAAGGTACAGATTTACATCGTTTTAAAGGTTGTTTAAAAGCATTTAACGAAGAAAAAGAAAACTATCATTTAATTAATAAAATTTTATTAACAAAAGAAAGAAGTGAAAGATATAAAACTTACTCTCAGATTACAAAAAAAGAAATGCCATACACTGCATTAATTTTCTCATCGGATTACTATGCAACAGAAGCTATAAGTTACTTACAAGATTGTGGACTCAACATTCCAGATGATATTTCAATAACAGGGTTTGATGATAATATATTCTCTCGAATGATACACCCTCACCTAACTACTATTCATCAAAACCCTGGTGAAAAGGGTCGTATTGCAGTATCGATGTTGATGAAACTTATAAAAAAGCAAACAATTGAACACCCAAATATTGAATTAGATGTTGACCTTATCATTAGAGACTCTGTAAAAGATCTTAAAGCTAAATAATTATATTTTTAACAAATTATTGTATAATTTAATCAAGTCTTTATTATAATTGCTTTCTTAAAATTTTATCTAAAGATTTTCCTTTAGCAAGTTCATCAATCAATTTATCTAAATATCTTATCTCTCTCATTAAAGGCTCTTCAATTTCTTCTATACGAATACCACAAATAAGTCCCTTAATTAAAAACCTAGAAGGATTTAAATTTGGGGCATTTTCAAAAAAAGTTCTAAAATCAATTTCACTTTTTAAGATTGAATCCAAATCATTATTTGTATACCCAGTAAGCCAAGAAATTATTTGATCAACCTCATCTTTTGTCTTTCCTTTCTTCTCTACTTTATTAAGATATAAAGGATAAACTTTTGCAAAACTCATTGAATAAATCTTATGATTTCCCATTATATTTCTCCAAATTCAAGATCTAATCTTGATCTTATTAACTAATAAATAAAATAAATAATAATTCATGTTCTCTAATAATTTAAACTGATTTTATCATCAGTGTATTACATTTTCAATAATAGCTTTAAATATTAATGAATTCATAATAATTCAGATTTCAAAATCTATAATAAATTATTGAAATCATAGATTTTAATTATAGTCTAAATTAACAGAAAATATAAACAATTTATCTACTATAATCGAAACTATTATTGTTTTTTAATTTATTATCTATTATAATCGATATATGAGGTGATATTATGAATTATATAAATAGACCAAAATATATTGAAAAAATAAAACTATTTGTCGACAAACCAATAATCAAAGTAATTACAGGAATGAGAAGAGTTGGTAAATCTACACTATTAACAATAATAAAAGATCAAATATTAAATAAAGTAAAAGATATCAATAAAATTTATTTAAATTTTGAATCGATTGAATTGATAAATATAAATAATGAAAAAGCTTTAATCAATTATTTAGAACCATTATTAAATAGCTTGGATGGGAAAATATATTTTTTCTTTGATGAAATACAAATTGTAAAAAATTGGGAAAAAGTAATTAATGGTTTAAGAGTTGATTATGATTGTGATATTTATATTACAGGTTCAAATACAACATTAATTTCAGGAGACTTAGCCTCTTTGTTATCCGGGAGGTACGTCGAATTTGAAATTCAACCTTTCACCTTTACTGAGTTTACTCAAGTATATATAGACCTTAATTTACCAAAAGAAATATTATTTAATAAATATATTAAATTAGGAGGAATGCCTTTTTTAAAATATTTTTCTTTAGAAGAAATTCCGAGTAGTAAATATTTAAATGATGTATTTAATACAGTATTAGTAAAAGATGTCTTACAATATAATAATATAAGAGATGTGGATATATTTAATCGAATAATTTCATATGTTATTGAAAATATTGGACATACTTTCTCTGCAAATAGTATTAAAAAATATCTCAAATCTGAGGATAGAAAAGTATCAGTAGATACGGTATTAAATTATTTAGATTTTTGTACAAAAGCTTACATAATAAAAAAAGTTTCTCGTTTTGACACTCTTGGTAAAAAGATATTAAAAGTTGATGAAAAATATTACTTAAGTGATCATGGCTTTAGAGAAGCAAGAGGATATTCTAATGTGAAAGATATTGAGAGAACATTAGAAAATATAGTTTATATTGAATTAATTTCTAGAGGTTATGAAGTTACAATTGGAAAAATCAATGATAAAGAAATAGATTTTATAGCAAGAATCAATAATGAAATAAACTATTTTCAAATTTCTTATTTATTGAATGATGAAAAAACAAGAAATAGAGAGTTTGGTTCATTATTAGAAATAAATGATAATTTCCCCAAATATGTTTTATCTCTAGATAATTTTAACTTCAGTCAAAATGGGATAATTCATAAAAATTTAATTGATTTTTTACTAAGCCCCTAAAACTCACATATCAAATAAAAATAATTAATAGTGGAAATATCGTTAAAATAGTAATAAACAAAACCCTTAAAACTGAATAACAATTTTAAGGGTTTTTACTTTCATCTTGATTTCTTAATGAGCATAAAGTAAATCAATTTCTTTTTTATAGCATTCCATAATTATATTACGTTTTAATTCTAATTTTGCACTTAATTCTTTACCAACCTCAAAAGGTTTTTCTAGAATAAGAAACCTATTAATTAATTCATGATTTTTAAAACCTAATTTACAATTAATTTTTTCATCAATTTTCTCTTTAATATAATTATGTAAAGATTCTTTATCATCTTTATATTTTTCACTTAATTGTTCTACTAATTCTTTAAAAGAATTCATGTTTGGAACAATTAGAGCTGATAAATACTTTCTATCTTGTCCTATAACAATAACATTATCAATAAAATCTAATTCACTTAACTTACCTTCAATAGGTACTGGTTCTAAATTTTCTCCCCCTGATAAAACAATAGTATCTTTTGCTCTACCAACAATCGAAAGTTCATTATTAATTGTTCTTGTAACTAAATCTCCAGTATTTAAATAAGGCCATTCGTCATTTAGTGTGGGTCATCAGCTATCCCAATGTTACGTAGGGTAGATCAAGACCGGCACTTTGAAGGTAAATCATATCTCT
>RZYO01000265.1 GCA_009930325.1 Spirochaetia bacterium
ATATTTTGGCTTAATTTTGGTACCATGATTTTAAATATCGGTTTAAATATTTTGCTGATACCGAAAATTGGTTTAACCGGAGCCGCACTCTCAACTCTAATCTCCTATATTGTCTCACCTTTGTGGCTTGTTGCTATTGGTTGGAAGACAGGGAAGTGGGAATATCGGGCAAGTTAAAAGATTAAAAGGTTACAGTTATATTAAAAACGCTTATAGTAGGCGTTTTTTTGTTTTAAGATAAGTGTATTGACAAGTAATTAATATTGGTATACAATGAGATTATATTAAAAACCATATGATAACTAAAAATAATAAACAAATTCAAATTCGTATTGACGCTAAGACTAAGACAGAGGCAAATAAAGTGCTTGATAATTTAGGAATGGATATGAGCTCAGCTGTTAAATTATTTTTGCGTCAGATGATAAAAGTAGGGAACCTACCTTTTGAACTAAGAGGAGAGAATGGTTTGACCTTATATAATACGGAGATTTTAAGGGAGTCAATTATTAGCGCTAAAAATAGTCATAAGATTTTTAAAGATGGAGCTTCACTTATTAAGGAGGCTTTAAAAGACTAGTCTTATGTTTGTGTTGAAATTATCTAGTCGTTTTAAAAAAGATCTTAAATCCTATAAGCATGATAAGCAACTTTTAGAGGAACTAGAGACGGTTTTAAATATTTTGGTTAAAGGGAAGGATTTACCTATAAAATATCACAATCACCCTCTAATAGGTGAATTTAAGGGGTGTTTTGAGTGTCATATTAAGCCTGATGTTTTACTTATCTATAAATTAGAAAAAACAGAGCTCACTATTTTATTACTTAGAATAGGCTCTCATTCAGACCTTTTTTAGCTATTTAAACTTATAATATATATTTAATGATAAATAGACGCAAAGCCCCGCGTCTTTTTTGTTTAGATTTAGTTTAGGGGTGAGTTGTTATAATTACCTTTGTAATTATTTATTTGACATTATACCTGATAGGGTATATATTAATTATAAAGTTATGAAAAAAATTGAATTAAAATTGAATAAGAGGGAAGAGGAAATGTTTGGTGATGCCAGTGTTTTATTATATGTTTCTAAAGAGGTTTATAATGCGCGTAAAGAGGCAAATTTGAGTCAGAAAGAATTAGCTGATCTTGTCGGCACCACACAGAGAATCATTTCTAATATTGAGAATGCGGAGATAAATATTGGTTTTAATTTGCTTCTTAGAATCGCTAGAGCTTTAAACCTTAATTTGATTTTTGGTGGTTGTAATTTTTCTTCTCATGCTACAAAAGGGGCAGTGGGTTATAAAATAATGAAAAAAGTAGCCATTAAAGAGCTTTAAGCTTTTTTAAGGTAAGGTAAATGCAAGAAAAGGCGCAACTAGCGTCTTTTTTGTTTAGATTTAGTTTAGACTCCACTTGTTATAGTAATAGGGGAGAAATGAAAATAAATGGGGACTTGTTATATTATAACAAATTTGTTATAATTAACTTAGTCCTGATTATTACTATGACAAGCATCAAATACTATGAGAATAATCGGGGTGATAATGAGATTCTAAAGTTTATAAATAATCTAGAAACTGATAAATATAAGCTCGCTATTATTTATCATTTAGATAAACTAGAAAGAGAAGGGATTTCTAAACTTCTTCAAACTCATGACGTTTCTAAAATCAACCAAAAGCCAGATGTTTATAAATTAAGAGCTCATTATGGTAAAATGTTATTCCGTTTATTATTTGGACTAAGTGGAGGAAGTTACTATATGGTGGTTATATTTTGTAAGAAAAATAAAAAAATAGGAAGGAAGTATATTGATTTAGCAATAAAAAGAATAAAAGAATATGAATCATCAAGAATTTAAAAAAATATTATTTAAAGACAAGAAATTAAAAAACGCCTATAATAATCCCGATGTTTTTTTTCAGGTGGCCAATTCTTTGCAACTAGCCAGGATTAAGCGCGGGCTTTCTCAAGCAAAACTTGCTAGCTTGGTGGGCATGCAACAAGCAGCGATTGCCAGGTTAGAAAATCCTGGATATAGCGTTAAGTATTTAAAAACTTTAGAGAAAATTGCCCGGGCCCTAAAAGCCCAGTTTATTCCGCCCCAAATAAAAATAGAAGAAGCAGCGGATAAGGCTAGTGCGATTAGGTTTGAAGTGCATGAAAATAGTTTAATACGAGTTGAAAGGTGTCGGCTTGATAACTCAAGTATTAGTATGATTGATTTGTAGGTGATAGAAGGGA
>RZYO01000266.1 GCA_009930325.1 Spirochaetia bacterium
TGTATTTGAACATAAATGTTTTACAGGATTAGCAGCAGATTTAGACCTATCCGCAGCAACTCATATTAGAGCAGTTTACAATACTACTATTTATCAAGATGCAGTAGATGGAGTAAAATTATCTTATCTGACAGGTGGTGTATTGACTCCTGTATTAGTAACAGACTAAATAAAAGAAGGGAGCAGTTGTAATGATTGCTCCCATTTATAATAACAATTATAATTTAAAACTATGAATGAAAAGTGGACAGTAGGGTTAACAGCAGTAGGGTCATCATTAATAGCTTTCTTTTCTCCTGTATTTATATTAGTTTATATAATGATTGCATTAGTATTATTTGACTTTATTACTAAAGTGTCAGCAATTATTAAAAAAGAAAAAGGTAAAAGTTTAAGGCAAAAATGTTATAAGATTAAATCCTATCTTGCTAAATTTACACCTATTAAAGCTTTATTTTACAGTATTTTTATATTATTAGTATATGCTATAGAAATAGGAGTGTTTGGACAATCTGTTTATATTGCTAACATATTTGCTTTAATGTTTTATATGGTGGAGTTATATAGTATAGCAGAGAATTTAGATTTTTGTTTTGGCAGTAACATCTTTGTAACAGCAATTAAAAAAGTTAGAAAATTATTTGAAAACAGAGTAGCAAATGTTATTAGTGATAAAATAGATAAAATAGAAGAATAAACATGAAACCTTGTATATTGATTGGACATTGTAAAAAAGAGCCTGGAGCTTATCATAAATCAGTAGGTTCTGAATATGATTATAATTTAGAAGTTGCTTTTGGATTAAGATCGGAAATAGATGTAATTACTATTGATAATTTTGATAAAGGTTATACAAACACTATTAAGCAAGATGTAGCCCCTAAAACTAATAAGTATGACTTAGTATTAGAATTACATTTTAATTCCTTTAATAGCTCTGTAAATGGCTGTGAAGCATTATACTGGCATAAAAGTGTTGTAGGTAAAAAGATAGCAAATAAATTCTGTAAATTAATGAATGAAGAATTTGGTTCTCATATTAGAGGAGCTAAAGCAATATCAAAACCTACACAAAGAGGTTATGCAACATTTGCTTGTCAAAGACCTACTGTAGTACTATTAGAACCATTTTTTTGTACTGGAGAAGAAACTGATAAGTTTGATGAACCACATGAAAAAGAGAGATATAGAAATGTTATTAGAAAACTATTAGATTGGGTAGAAGATGAAAAATTATTTTAAGAATATCAGTCCTTATATTATTGTCATACTTGTATTAGTAATAGCATTGATATTAACAAAACAATGTCAAAGATGTCCTGTATGTCCTGAACCTACCACTACTGTTATAACAAAAACAGATACTATAAGAGATACTACTGTAATAACAAAAACAATTTATAAACTGTTACCTAAAGATACAGTTTATATAGAAGTTCCTACTGATGTAGATACTGATGAGATATTGAAAGATTATTATGCTAAAAAATATTATAATAATATTTATTTAGATGATACATCTGCTTATATTGGTATAGAAGATACCGTATTTAAAAATGAAATTTATTCAAGCAAATTGACTTTTATAAACAGAAGACCTACTATTATCAATACTACAACTTATGTAACTCAATATGATATATGTGAGCCTTGTAAACAATTTAACATTGGTGTTGGGGGCTTAATAGGAGGTTACACAGATAAGTTTGGTGCTGGTCCTAGTATAATGCTTACAACAAATAAAAAAGCCTCATATAGTGCTTCTTATGATATTATAAATAAGACTGGCTATTTTGGTTTATATTGGAATATAAAATAATAATATGACATACCCTACTTTACCACTTTGTCAAGCAGATCATAAAGGTTCTAAATTTATAGTACCTTTACACCTGTTAAATATAGCTTCTACTGTAGATAGTCCTAAATCAGGATTTGTAAAGTTATATTTTAAAAGTAACGTACTTACTTCTAAATACAGTAATGGTACAGAAAAGAACTTAGTGTTAGATACTGTTTTAACAGGATTAACAACTGCTACTGCTAATAGTCCTATAGTAAGTACTGACACAGTTATTATTGGATTAGGAAAGCTACAATCATCTATTAACTTTCTTTTAAGTGATGGGTTTAGTCAAGTACAAGCAGATTGGAATCAAGCTGATAATACTCAAGTAGATTATATTAAAAATAAACCTACTATTCCTGCTGATATTAGTGATTTAACTGATACTACT
>RZYO01000104.1 GCA_009930325.1 Spirochaetia bacterium
TGGATGAAGTCATAGGAGCATAAACAATTACTCCTATTGGCTATTAAATTTAGTAATATAGTTAGCAGAATTAGGTTTACTGTTGACTTTTTATAGGAGCTCAAATGAGAAAGTTTAAAGAAAGCTTAGATAAAATTTTCAACGTTGTATTATACTTTTGTATGGCATTAGTTATTTTAATGGTTGTCATAGTTTTTACAAATGTTTTACTAAGATATGGCTTTAGAAGTGGTATTAAATGGGGAGAAGAAATTCCTTTGGTAATTGTTATTTGGTTTACATTTATTGCTATGGCTTTAGGAGTAAAAGAAAACTTACATATTAGTATTACTTTGTTGCCTAAGAAATTGCCAACTTTTATTGAAAGATTTTTAAGAATTTTTAAATATAGTTGTGAAATTATTCTAGGTTGTATTTTATTTTATTATGGGTTAGGTCTTGCTAAAAATGTTCTTAGAAGTTTTTTACCAGCAACTCATATAACAAATGCAGTAAATTATATTGTACTCCCAATTAATGCAATTTTTATAATTTTATATGCTTCAATATATTTATATGCAGCTATTAAATCAAAAGATTTAAGTAAAAGTGAGGTAGAATTAGATGTTTAATACCAGTGTTGCTTCAACTATTTTAGTTGGATCGTTTTTATTGTTATTGATTTTAAGAATGCCAATAACTTTTTCACTTTTTTTATCTTCCGTAGTAACTGCGATATATTTAAATATACCACTACTATCAATTGTACAAAGATTAGTTAGTGGTGTTAATTCATTTTCTTTACTTGCAATACCATTTTTTATTCTTGCAGGAGAAATGATGAGTAGAGGTGGGATTTCTAGAAGATTAATAGAATTCTCTAATGCTTTGATAGGACGATATCGTGGTGGATTAGCACAAGTAAATATTTTAGCATCAATGTTTTTTGGTGGTATTTCAGGTTCTGCTGTAGCCGATGTTTCCTCTATTGGAACAATGATGATTCCTATGATGAATTCAAAAGGCTATGATGAAGATTTCTCTGTAGCTGTAACTGTTACAAGTGCTTGCCAAGGCGTTATTATTCCTCCAAGCCATAATATGATTATTTTTGCACTTGCTGCTGGTGGTGGTGTTAGTGTTGGTAAATTATTTTTAGGTGGATTAGTTCCCGGTGTTATACTAGGAATTGGTTTGATGATTGTTACTTATATTATTGCAAGAAAGAGAAATTATCCAAAAGAAAGAAAATATACCTTTAAAGAAACTATAAAAGTAAGTGCTGATGCAATTCTTGGAATGCTTACAATGATAATAATAATCGGTGGTGTAGTATCTGGTGTTTTTACAGCAACAGAAAGTGCAGCAGTTGCTGTAGTATACTCCTTTTTTATAACTTTCTTTGTTTATAAAGAAATAAAATTAACTGAATTAAAGGATATTTTAATTTCTTCACTAAGAACTTTAGCTATGGTAATGAGTTTAATAGCCGCAGCTTCTTCTTTTGGCTATCTTTTGGCCTTTTTAAGAATACCTCAAGCAATCACTAATGCATTAATTGGAATTAGTAGTAATAAAATAATTTTATTATTAATGATTAATGTGATGTTGTTATTACTTGGAACAATAATGGATATGGCACCATTAATTATTATATGTACTCCAATATTATATCCTGTAGTTGTTGGAGCTTTAGGAATGAATCCTGTTCAATTTGGTGTTGTAATGATTTTGAACCTAGCTATTGGATTGTGTACTCCTCCTGTTGGCTCAGCATTATTTGTTGGATGTGCAGTAGGTAAGATAACGATAGAGAGAGCAACAAAAAGTATGCTTCCCTTCTATTTGATAATGGTAATTGTACTTCTTTGTATAACTTTTATTCCACAACTTACATTAGCTATTCCTTCTTTAATGGCTTAATTAATTAGATAATAAATAAAAATTGAGGATTGCTGAATGATATTATTAAATATCAAAAAGCAATCCTCATTTAATTGTTTAATATTACTTAGAAGTTTGTTTTTCTACTTCCATGTTTTTTGGAAGTGTTAAATCTAAAACTAAAGAAATTATAAATACTATTGCTACACAATTGTTTGATAATTCTTCAGCAACTAATGTTGGGAATATATTAAATAATTCAGCAGCAGATGGGAACCCTAAACCAATAGCTATGGCAAAAGCTGCAATCAAGCTATTTCTTTGATTAAGGCCCGCTTTATCTAGCATTCTTATTCCTGAAATTACAATTTGACCAAACATTAATATTGTACATCCACCAAGAACTGATTCTGGTAATGTATTAAAGAATGCTCCAATAGGTGGAAATAATCCAGCAAGAATTAAGGCAATACCACCTGTAGCAATTGTAAATCTATTTACAACTTTGGTCATTGCAATTAATCCAACATTTTGAGAGAAAGATGTAATAGGCATACAACTAAATAAACCTGAAAGGGAAGAACAGTATCCATCACAAGCGAGGGATCCGGATATTTCTTTTTCACTTGGTTCTCGGCCTACACCCATTACACAACAGGCTGTTGTATCCCCTATTGTTTCTGTTGCTGATACTAAAAATACTAATGTAACTGAAATTATAGCACTTAAATTAAATTCAGGTTTAACAGGTAAAAATTTTGGTATATCAAAATATGCTATATTATTAAAAGCTGAGAAATCAACTTTTCCTAAGAATAAAGCAAGAATATATCCAACAATTAATCCAAATAAAATCGCTAATTGTTTTAAATATCCTTTAGCAAAAATAGTAAATAATAGAAGTGAGATTAAAGTAACTGCACCTAAAAGCATGTTCTCTGCTGAACCAAAATCAGCAACATAACCACCACCAAAACTCCTTGCTCCAACAGGTAGTAGAGAAAATCCAATTGATAAAACAACACAAGCAGATACTACAGGAGAAATAAACTTTTTCCAGTATTTTGCTAATAAGCCTAATGTTCCTTCAATTAATCCACCCACTATTATAGCCCCTACTACAACAGAAAAACCAAAATTTGCAGCAATATAACTTAAAATAGCAACGAAAGTAAAACTAACACCCATTACGACAGGAAGTCCAGATCCAATTCTCCAAATTGGGAAAAGTTGTATTAGAGTCCCGATACCGGCAATGAACATACAGTTTTGAAGTAATATTGTGGTTGTATCTTGGCTTAATTTACCACTACCAGCTACAATAATAATAGGAACAATGTTTGCTACAAACATTGCAAGAACATGTTGTAGGCCAAAAGGAATGGCTTTAGCTAATGGGACCTTCCCCTCAAGTTGATAGATATTCTCAATAGATGCACTAGAATTTGAGCTTTTCATATAAAATTTCTCCTAAATTAATATATATATAAATATTTTTTGTTACAACATAATGCAACAAATCTCCAAGGAGCAATATTATTGCAACTTAACGCAACAAACAAGCAAAAGTTTTTGTTAAGTAAATATTTGATAAATTTTTATCTACATAATCAAAAATTTGTTATATCATTACTATACATAATTAAAGTATTTATTATTTTTTTTTAAAAAAATATAAAAATTGATACTTTTTCTGTGAAAATGATTATATAGCAGCAGGAGCAATAAATGCTATTTTAGATTTAGGTCTATCAGTTCCTCAAGATGTGAAAGTTCTAGGTTTTGATAATCGAGATTTTTCCCAATTCTGGAGGCCTCCAATTTCAACTTTTGAAATACCTTTAGAACAAATGGGTTTATTAGGTGCTTATAAATTAAAAGAGTTAATCTCTCAAAATACTGTTGGTGGAGAGATTGTTGCTCTTCAATCAAAGATTATTCCACGATCAAGTACATTAATTTCATAATAAATAGAATAAAATTATAAATTTAGTATAAATTAACTTTACAACTAATATATTAGAATGTTAGAATATTTGTATTGATTTTATTGGAGGAAATATGAAACTGAATTTACAAGAGCTAAATAATAGAGAACAATGGATAAATAAGGGATATGGATTATCAACTTATGATCGAGATAAGGTTGTAAATAATACTTTAGCTAATCCAAAGTGGGTTCATTTTGGTGCTGGTAATATTTTTAGAGGTTTTCCTGCTGCTTTAATGCAAAACTTATTAGAAAATGATGAAGAAGATACAGGTATTATTGTTGGAGAAGGATTTGATTTTGAAATAATAGATAAAATATATACTCCACATGATAATTTATCATTGTTAGTAACATTAAATTCTGATGGAACAATTGAAAAGAAAGTAATTGATAGTTTAGTTGCTTCATATAAATGTGATTATCAATTTAAAGACGACTGGAAAAAGTTAAATGATGTATTCAGTGCAAAATCATTAGAGATGGTTTCCTTTACTATTACAGAAAAAGGATACTCTTTAGTTGATGGTAATAATAAATATTATAATATAGCTATTGAAGATTTTAATAATGGCCCAAATAATTCAAAATTATTTTTATCAAAATTAACAGCTCTTGTTTATAATAGATTTAAAACAGTTAATTGGCCTTTAGCTTTAGTAAGTATGGATAATTGTTCTCATAATGGGGAAAAACTCGAAAATGCTGTAAAAACTATTGCAAGAGAATGGGTTAATAATAAATTAGTAGATAAAGAGTTTTTAGAATATCTAAATTCAAAAGTTTCCTTTCCTTGGTCTATGATAGATAAAATTACTCCAAGACCAGATGCTTCAGTTGTTGAAATGTTAAAAAAAGATGGTTTTGAAGATACTGAAATTATTGTTACAGAAAAAAATACTTGGATAGCTCCTTTTGTAAATGCTGAAAAACCTCAATACTTAGTAATTGAAGATGATTTTCCTAATGGAAGAGTTGCATTAGAAAAAAGCGGGGTATTTTTTACATCTAGGGATACAGTAAATAAAATTGAAAAAATGAAGGTTTGTACTTGTTTAAATCCTTTACATACAACTTTAGCTATTTTTGGATGCTTATTATCTCATACTTTAATTTCAGAAGAAATGAAAGACCCTCAGCTTAAGAAGTTAGTAGAAATCATTGGATATGAAGAAGGAATGAAAGTTGTAGTTGATCCTAAAATAATTGAACCAAAAGCTTTTATTGATGAGGTATTAAATATTAGATTCCCAAATCCATTTATGCCTGACACACCTCAAAGAATTGCATGTGATACTAGTCAAAAACTTTCAATTAGATTTGGCGAAACTATTAAAGCATATGAAAATGACAAAAATTTAAATGTTAAAGATTTAAAATATATTCCTTTAGTATTTGCTGGTTGGATTAGATATTTAATGGGTAAAAATGATGATGGAATTGATTTTGTTCCTTCCCCTGATCCTTTATTAGAGACTGTAATGCCAATAGTTAAAGATATAAAAATTGGAGATAAGGGTCCCTTTGAAGATATATTAAAACCATTATTAACTAATGATAAAATATTTGGGGTAAATTTATATGATGTAGGATTAGCTCCTTTAGTATTACAATATTTTAGTGAGTTAGTTGCAAAGAAAGGTGCAATTAGAGAAACCTTAAAAAAATATTTAGATTAATTATTATATAATGATAAGAACCAAGATTTTCTTGGTTCTTATTTTTGGTCTATTATGATAATGATAATTTTAATTTTTTACCTGGAGCTTTGAAAAAAGAAGGATACTTTTCAAATAGAGAGTTTAATTCATAATCAATTTTGCTTAAGTGAGTTGAAATAACACTTTCAACAATATCTCTATTTTTAGTATTTAAAGCATCAATTATATCATAATGTTGCTTAATTATAGTTTTTTCATCTTTATTGTTTTTATATGATAAAAATCTTACCCTATCATAGTTAACACATCTTTGAGTAATTAATTTCCAACATTCTTTTTTGTTTACAATATCAAATGTTATTTTATGAAATAAAACATCAGAATTGAAAAAATCATATAATTCAGTATTAGTTTTTAAGTTCTCTTGATTTATTATAGCAGTTTTATATTTTGCAATATCTTTTTCATTTATAATACTTAAAGCTTGTATTAACGCTTTTTCTTCTAAACTACTTCTTAAAAACTTTTCTTCTTCAACAAGTTGTAAATCAATTAAAGAAACCCGAGTTCCGCGTTGTGGGAAAATATCAACTAATCCATCAGTGGCCAATTTCATTAAAGCATCTCTTACAGGCGATCTACTTACTTGAAGCTGTTCACAAAGAGTATTTATCTTTAATTCTTGCCCAGGTAAAAATTCTAAAGATAAAATTTCTTTTCTAATTATATTATATATTTCATCACTTGCAGTACTACGAAGGTTTCTTACCATTTATTAATCCTTACTTGTTATTTTTTTCAATAGCCTCTATTAATCCATTAATATAGCTTGCACCTAAAGCTCTGTCAAATAATCCATAACCAGGCATTGCTTTTTCTCCCCAAATCATTCTTCCATGATCAGGTCTTATTGGGCCTTTGAAGTCTATATCATACAATGCTTTTACAATTTCATAAAGGTCAAAAGAACCATCTCTTGATAAATGTGCAGCTTCTTCAAAAATTCCTGGAGCATAATGATGTAAATTTCTAACATGAGCAAAATGAATTCGTCCAGGAAGAGCTCTGATAATACCAGGTAAATCATTTTTAGGATTTGTTCCAAAAGAACCAGCACAAAATGTTAAACCATTAAAAGGTGCATCAACTGCTTTCATTAATTTAAGAATTTTTTCTTTTGAAGTAATAATTCTTGGTAAATTAAATACAGGCCAAGCTGGATCGTCTGGATGGATTGCCATATTAATATCATATTTTTCACAAGTAGGTTGAATTGCTTTTAAAAAGAAGACAAGATTATTAAATAATTTTTCTTCATCTATATCTTTGTATGCATCAAATAATTCTTGAACATGAGAAAGTCTTTCTGGTTCCCAACCTGGCATAGCAAAACCTTGTGAGGATTCATTAGTATTATCAAAAAATGTTTTTGGATCAATATTGTCAATTACACTTTGATCGTATGCTAGAACAGTGGAACCATCAGCTCTTTCTTTTGCTAAATCAGTTCTTGTCCAATCAAAAACTGGCATAAAGTTATAGCAAACCATTTTGATGTTCAATTTTCCTAAATTTTCCAAAGTTTTAATATAATTTTCAATATATTTGTCTCTATCCGGAGTCCCAATTTTTATTGAGTCATGAATGTTTACAGATTCAATTCCTGACAAATTTAAGCCAGCAGCTTCAACTTCATCTTTTAAAGCTTTGATTGAATCATAATCCCAAGCTTCTCCTGCAGGAACATCATATAAAGTAGATATTACTCCAGTTACACCTGGAATTTGTTTTATTTGTTTTAAGGTCACAGTATCAAATTTTGAACCGTACCATCTAAGTGTCATTTCCATATTTTACTCCTAAATATTTAATAAATATATTCTAACATACTAATATATTAGTTGTAAAGTATATCTTTCTTTATCTCTAAAAATTAAATATTATTAATGCTAATAAAAAAAGAAAAATTAATCTTTTTGTAGAAAAAAATCAAAGGATAGGTTAAAATACTTATTATCAAGGAGAAAACCTAATGATTATTGAACGTAGAATGACTAGACACCCAATAACTTGTAATCCAGAAATGTCTTTAGCAGATGCAAGCACATTAATGAAACATGAGAAAGTGAATCGTTTACCTGTTTTAAATAAAGATAAAAAATTAGTTGGATTAATAACGGAAAAAGACATTTTATATGCTTCTCCATCCCCTGCTAGTTCACTTTCAATACATGAAATGGCTTATTTGTTAAGTCGTTTAACTGTAGGTAAAATAATGAATAAAGATGTTGTAACAATAGAAAAGAATACTACTGTAGAAGAAGCTGCAAGAATGATGGTAGATCAAGATTTATCATGCCTTCCAGTTTTAGAAAATGGTAAATTAATTGGTATTATTACAAAATCTGATATGTTTAAAATATTATTAGAGTTATTTGGAGCTAGACATTTTGGAGTTAGAGTTTCATACCTTGTAGAAGATAAGCCAGGAACTATTGCACATATTACATCTGCATTAGAGAAAAATGGTATTGATATTATTACATTTGGGACTTTTATGGGAACCGATCCAACTAATGCTATTTGTACAATGAAAGTGCAAGGCGCTTCTATGACAAAAATTATAGAAATTATAAAACCTTTCGTTTCCCAGATCCTAGACATACAGGAGGTCTAATGTCCAGAAAACGGAAGAAAGGCTCTCAGAATCGACAAAATGCGGCTGGAGACAGTCGCATTTCTGTCTTAACTGAAGAGAAGGATACTTATAACCCTTTTAAAGAAATAAATAAGTTGGATTCTGTTGTTAAGATTAAAGAATCTAATAAAATAAATAAAAATATAAAAAAAAGAGAAGAAATAGTTGAAAAACTTGATCAAGATGTATCTTTTAAGGATATTTTTGAACAATGGGAAAAAGGTGGAATTGTAGATAATTTTAGCGCTAATAAAAAAAATAAAAAAATTAAGCATGAACAAAAAGAAGATTTTGCTAATATTTTTGAACAATGGGAAATTAGCCAAGGAATTAAACCTAAAAAAACTTTAAAAAATAAAGATTTGCAAAATCCTAATAGAAAAGTTAGTGAGTATAATCCAACAAAAGATTTTGGTCAGTTATTAGAGCAATTTGAAACAGGAGTACCTCCTAAGAAAAAAGCTAATATTAAAAATAATAATAATAAATCAAAAGAGTCTGTTGCTAGCAATAAAAAAACTTCAAATAATTTAATTGAAGAAAGTGTGATAAAAACAGTGGAATTTGATAATAAACTAAATATTAGTGATAGTGAAATAAAAGTAGTGGAAGTAGTTTCTGAGGAAATAGTAACTGAAAAAAAAGTTGCATGGAGTTCGAGTAAATCACAGCTAAATAAACAATTTTTATCTGAAGGTAAAGTTGAAGAAAAAGATAATTTAAATTTTGAAAATAAGAATAATGAATCAATAAATAAAGAAAATTACAAAAAAGGTGAATTTAAAAAAAATAAACCTAATAATGTTGATAAAAAAATAATAGTTGATTCTAAATGGGATTTTAGCAGTATATATGATAATTGGCAAACACAGCATGATGAGGCAGCTTTAATAGAATCTGCTAAACTAAAAGATAAAAAAGAGAATAAAGGAATTTCTATTTCTTATTTAAGATCTATGAAACCAGAAGCAGAAATTGATTTACATGGATTAACTAGTGATATTGCAGCTTTAAAAGTTAGTGAATTTTTAACAAATTCAAGAAATAAAGGTTTGAAAAAAGTAAGTATTATTACTGGTAAGGGAAATCATAGTGAAAATGGTTTAGCAATATTACGTGATGTTGCTTTAGAAGAAATTCGATTTTCAAATATTGTTAGAGAAGCTTATCACCCTAAAGCAATTTATGGTGGTTCTGGTGTTATTTGGGTTATTTTTAAATCTATTACAGATAAGAAAATTTATTTTTAATTATTTTAAAAAAAAGTAGGCACTCTAAATTATGAGTGCCTTAGTTTGCTTTGATTATCTTTCTCTATAGATAATACGTCCCTTAGTTAAATCATAAGGTGATAGAGCAACTCTTACTGTATCTCCTGGGACAATTCTAATGTAATGTTTGCGCATCTTTCCAGATAGGTGTGCAAGGATAACGTGTTTGTTTTGTAGTTCAACACGGAACATTGTGTTTGGTAGAGCTTCTTTAACAAGTCCTTCTACTTCAATTGCTTCTTCTTTGGCCACATAGCCCTCCATTTTTATTTATTTAAAGAAACTTTTCAGTTTTTACTTAAATTTATATGTCTAAATGTTTGTCTATAATAAGTTTTTTATTAGTCCACAAGATTTAATATACAGTTTTTAATAATTTATTTCAATATAATATTACTTATTGCAACGATATTAAATTCTATACAATAAGTAATTATTATTAAAATATAAAAAAAAAATTCAAATTTAAGTTTAGAAAGTATAAATAAATGATATTGAAATGCTTATAGTCTTTAAATTCCTATTACTCCTATGTTACTATAGGTGTATTAGAAGCTTGGGAGAAAAGTTATGATGATTTCAACAAAAGGGCGATATGCTCTTAGGGTAATGATAGATTTAGCACAAAACAATGATAAAGGTTATGTCTCTTTAACTTCAATATCGAAAAGACAGGAAATATCTTTAAAATATTTAGAAGCTATTATAGCAATGTTAAATAGAGCTGGTTATGTTAAAAGTTTAAGAGGTGTTAATGGTGGATACAAATTAACAAGAGACCCTGGTGCTTATTCGGTTGGAGAAATTCTTAGACTAACTGAAGGCGGTTTAACTTTAGTTGCTTGTATGAGTTGTAATAATCTTGCTAAATGTAACAGGTCTAATGATTGTTTAACTTTACCTTTATGGAGTCAATTAGATAATTTTATAAATGGATATTTAGATTCAATTAGTTTGATTGATATTTTAAATCAAGATTATAAAAAAGATTATCAACTAGAGTTTTAATTTTTATAAAAGTTTAATGTTATGTTCTATATCCTATTGACTTAATAGGATATAATTGGTATATATATCATATAAAGTTAATAGGAATTTAAATAATAAGTAGGAGGAATGATAAAAAGTAATAGTAAGTAGTTTACAGAAGAATTCTTGTTGGGTGTATACTTTTACACATAACAAGAAAGCTAAGATGCAAGTTCGT